>JALVKE010000001.1 GCA_027028005.1 Persephonella sp.
TCCCTCCACAAAGGCAAAGCAGAATTTAAAAAGGTAAGTAATACAATATGGTCTTTGGAAAGACCATTGTTAACATTCTATTACACTTTTAATTAATTTCAAGAGGAGGTAAGTAGATGAAATTTTTTATTGATACAGCTGATATTAACGAGATTAGATCTGCAAATGAACTTAGAATTCTTGATGGTGTTACAACAAACCCAACATTAATAGCTAAAACAGGAAAACCATTTATGGAAGTTGTAAAGGAGATTTTGCAGGAGATCCCTGATAAGCCAGTTTCTCTAGAAGTAGCAAGCACAGATTATGAAGGAATGCTTAGAGAAGCTGAGATACTTGCAAAACTAGGAGATAACGTTGTTATAAAGATACCTGTTACAATAGATGGTCTTAAAGCTGTAAAGCATCTTGAGGATGAAGGTATTAAAACAAATGTTACCCTTGTATTCTCACCATCTCAGGCATTACTTGCAATGAAAGCAGGAGCTTCATATATATCCCCATTTGTTGGAAGGCTTGACGATATAAGTCATACAGGAATGGAACTTATTGCTGATATTAAAAAGATCATTGATAACTATGGATTTAAAAGTGAAATAATTGTTGCATCTGTTAGAAATCCAATGCATGTAGTTGAAGCGGCAGTTATAGGTGCTCATATAGCTACAATTCCTTACAAAGTGATTTCACAGCTTATAAAACATCCTCTAACAGATATAGGACTAGAGAGATTTCTAAAAGACTGGGAAGCTGTTCCAGAAAAACCTTTCTAAAGGGGCTTTCTTCCCCTTTTTTCCAAAGATGAAATACAGAAAGAAAGGTATTAAAAAAGAGCATCATATCATAGAGGATGGAGAAGAGCTTTTAGAAGACCTTGTAAAAAAAGGATTGGTTTCCTCTATCATTCCTGGGCGTATAAAAACAACCCCTAAAGGGCAGCCTGGAAATCCTAGACTAACATTTCAGTATGAAACCCATTCAGGAGCAAAGCTTCTTTTAAAAAAAGGTTCTACTGTTCAGGAAGTTTTTGTAATAACTGATAATGTAGAAAAACTAAGAGAGTATATACAGGAAAAATATAAAAAAATCTGATATATAATGTTTTCCTTAAAAACTGCTTCACAGGAAAAAGTATGAAATTAACTGGAAAGGAAGAACTTGTTAAAGTTATAAAAGATAGGATAGAGAAAGAAAAAGGTATATCTTTTAGAGATTTTATGGATATGGCTCTATACTACCCAGAACTTGGATACTACACATCTCCAAAAACAAAAATTGGTGGTTTTGGGGATTTCTTTACAGCTTCAGAGCTAGACCCAGCGTTTGGAGAGCTTTTAGTAAAACAGTTTGTTGAGATATATAATAAGTTAAATGAGAAACCTTTTCAGATTGTCGAAATTGGAGCAGGAAAGGGATATTTAGCCCACGACATTTTAAAGTATATTAAAGAAAACTACCCTGAAGTTTACAAAAATACTGAGTATATTCTGATAGAAAAATCTCCTTATCATATCAAGCTTCAGAAAGAGATTTTAAAAGATTTTGAAATAGTTAGATGGGTTCAGGATATTATAGATTTTGAAGATGAAAGTATTAAAGGGGTTATATTTTCAAATGAACTGTTTGATGCCTTTCCTGTTCATGTAATAAGGAAGGTAAATGGAAAAATATATGAGGTGTATATAGAACTTGATGAAGAAGAGAATGTAAAAGAAGTGTTAAGAGAACCTTCAGAGGAGATAATAAGGTATATAAAAGAGTTAAATATTAACATTCCTGAAGGAATGCAAACAGAGATAAATCTTGATGCAAAAGAGTATATACAGAAGATTGCTAAAAAACTAAAAAAAGGTTATGTGATAACAGTAGATTACGGATATCCATCTGCAGAGCTTTATAAACCTTACAGAATGAGAGGAACTCTTCTTTGTTATCACAAGCACAGATACTCAGAAAACTTTTATGAAAATGTAGGTCTTCAGGATATTACTTCCCATGTTAATTTTTCAGCTCTCTCCTACTATGGAAAGATAGCAGGATTAGAGACAACAGGTTTTACAGATCAGGCTCACTTTTTAACAAATCTAGGTCTTATGGATATATTCGCTCAGCTTCAAGAAAGAGACGATATAGAAGCATATGAAAGAATTAACAGATTAAAAACCCTTGTATTACCTAAAGGTATGGGAGAAAAGTTCAAGGTTCTTGTTCAACATAAAAATGTTGAAAATCCTCAGATAAAAGGCCTTGAAATAATGCCCTTTATGAGTGACAGGTACAAACTTTAATGTAGTATAGTTAACCTACTAAAACTTAAAGGATGAGGTTATGACAGAAGTATTTATTGTAGCAGCTATTATACTTATAACAGGAGCTTTTTCATTCTGGTACGCATCAAAGCTAGCTTTATTTAGATGGACATCTTTTAAACATGCTTTCTTAGTTACTCTTATAGCCTATGTCTCTATTGGTTTTGCAAAAGCTTTAATGCAGATAAGTGGGATATATAAGCCATCTCTTGTGTGGGTACCTATTCTTATTGGTCTTACAACTCAAACTGTTCTTGCAAAAGCTGTTTTTAAAGAAAGTTGGATAAAAGTTATTATAGCTGTTGCTGTCGGAACAGCAGTTACAGTTATTATAGTGATACCTATGTTTGTTGTGGCAGGTGGAGTTATTACTTACGTAAGTGGACAGGTAAAATCTTAGTAAGGTATTGTAAAATTTCGATTTTTACATATCTTAAGGGCAGAAAATAACCTTACAAGAGGTTAGGAAGATGATGTTAGATACGTTAAAGGAAAAATATCAGGAAATAAATGAAACCTTTGAAAATATAAAAGAGATATTAAAGCCAGAAGTTTTTGAAGAAGAGTTAAAAAAGCTTGATGAGGAAATGGGTAAACCTGATTTCTGGAATGATACCAAAAGGGCACAGGAAATATCAGCAAAGAGAAATCAAATTGCCAACAAACTTCAGGAAATAAAAAATGTGGAAAAGAGATTAAATGATATAAAAGAGTATTTAGAGATTTTAGAGTTAGAGTATGAAGAAGAAACAGAAAAAGAGATAGAAAGGGAGATTAAAAGTTTAGAAAAAGAGATAAATAGATTAGAAACAGCAAGCTTACTCTCTGGAGAGTACGATCAGAAAAACGCTATAGTCACCCTTCAAGCAGGTTCTGGTGGCGTTGAGGCATGTGACTGGACAGAGATGCTACTAAGAATGTACTTAAGATGGGCTGAAAAGAACGGTTTTCAGATAGAAATGGTTGATTATCAGCCTGACGATGTTGCAGGAATTAAAAGTGCCACATTTATAGTAAAAGGACCATATGCTTATGGATATTTAAAAGGAGAACAGGGAGTTCACAGACTTGTTAGAATCTCTCCATTTGATGCAAACAAAAGAAGACATACATCTTTCTCTGCAGTTTCTGTTATTCCTGAAATAGGAGATGAGGTTAAAGTAGATATAAAAGATGAAGACCTTAGAATAGATACTTTTAGAGCTTCAGGGGCAGGTGGACAGCACGTTAATACCACCGACTCAGCTGTTAGAATTGTTCATATACCTACAGGAATAACTGTAACATGTCAAAGTGAACGTTCTCAGATACAGAACAGAGCAAAAGCTATGCAGATGTTAAAAGCAAAACTGTATCAGTATGAACTTGAAAAACAAAAAGAGAAACAGAAAGAGCTAGAAGGAGAAAAGAAAGATATTACATGGGGTAGCCAGATCAGATCATATGTATTCCAGCCTTACCAGATGGTTAAAGACCTTAGAACAGGATATGAAACAGGAAATATTCAGGCTGTAATGGATGGTGAAATAGATGAATTAATAGAAAGCTATCTAAAATGGAATGCTTCACAAAAACAACAGAACTAATGGAGAGAAAATGGAGATAAAAGTTAAGTATAGAGGAAAAGAGCAGGTATTAACCTTTGATAAAGAAAAGATAACAGCTTTAGATATACTAAAAGCTCTAGGACTCTCTCCTGAGTATGCTTTTGTGGCAAAGAATGGAGAGCTTGCATCTGAAGATGAAGAGATAAAACCTGAAGATAATATAAAAGTGGTAAATGCTATATCCGGTGGGTAAGATAACAAAATATATAACAGGCAAATTTTATTTAAAAGCACAGGATTTTTTAAAAAAGACTACGCCTGTTGCCGTTTTATCTTTTTAAACTCGGTGTTAACTTGAGAAAAACAAGAAATTCCTAATTAAAATCGGTATCTTTTACAAGAATTTTTTCTTTTGGTTACTTAAATCAAGAGATCTATCATTATACATTACCACAAATCAAAAGAGGAGAAAACCAATATAAAAAACCTACCTACGGACTGTAGAGACGTTTGCTCTGCGAACTGGCGACACGAAGTAGAGCAAGTAACGCTTGTAGAGAGGGACATTTGCGAAGCAAAGTGGCGACTCAAAGAGGAGCAAGCCACTGCACGGGTATTTAGGAGTAATCCTTATATTCGTGTAAGCTATACCTCTATGAAGCAGGAAGCCCCTAACTTTAGTTAGGAGATGATGTCACAGTTTATTTCAGTTTCAAAATCTTAAGCAACTATATCATCATTTTAAAAAGTTTTCAGCCATTTATTCACCTAATAAAAGCCAGCACATGATATAATGCTAACCTATTTTTCATTTTTGGTAATTATCTTTTCCTGAAACTATATCTCTGAAGGAGATTTTAAATGAAAAAAGTTCAGATCTTTACAGATGGTTCATCTTTAGGAAATCCTGGACCCGGGGGTTGGTGTGCTCTTTTAAGATATAACAAACATAAAAAGGTACTAAAAGGTGGAAAGGAAAATACAACAAACAATGAGATGGAGCTAAAGGCTGTTATAGAAGGATTAAAAGCCTTAAAAGAACCTTGTGAAGTTGAACTTTACACAGACTCTAAATATGTATCTCAGACTATCTCAGAATGGATACATAACTGGGCAAAAAATAACTGGAAAACATCGTCTAAAAAAGATGTTTCTCACAAGGAAATGTGGAAGGAACTATATGCGCTTCTTCAAAAACATAATGTAAAACCTATTTGGATAAAGGCTCATGCTGGACATAAAGAAAACGAGTTTTGTGATAAAACAGCAAAAAAAGAAGCAGAAAAGTATAAAAAATAGCCTGCGTATGCAGGCTATCTGTTTTTAGATTAATCTATTTCTTTGAGCGTTTGTGATAGATGCAGCCATTCCAATGTCTCTTGGGAACTCTGTTCCTCTACTTGTTGTTCTTATCTCAAGTTTATCAGTTCCAAAGTATTCTTTAATGATATTGAGAGCTTTATCCATATCAAAATCTTTACATGAGAAAATATCTATTGAAAAGTATCCTTTCTCAGGAAATGTATGGATACTGATATGACTTTCAGCTATAATCACAAATCCTGAAATACCCCAATCTTCAGGCTTATCTCCACCATCATATTTGAACACGTATGGAGGCATTATTTTTGTCATTCCTATCTCTTTTGGAAGCATATCAAGGAACTCTGTAATTGCCTCAACACTTGCTAAAACTTCATAGTTCCCCTCATACCCATCAACCATTAAATGTGGTCCAAATCCTATCAATCCATCAATCCTCCTATAAATAAGATTTTAAAAGCAGAATTAAAAAATATAGCAAATTTTTCAAAATGTAAATAATTTTTTGCACAATTTTTGTTCATTGATATATATGATATTCAAATATAAGAATATTTTCAAGAAATACTGAAACCTTGAACAACGATGCCGTATCTATCAGCTAGCTCTTTAAACCTTTCTTTTTCAACAAGATAGGTTTTTCCCGCTTCTACAGCAAGCATTTTTGCCCCTACCTTCTTCATACTTTTTAATGTGTTAGGTCCTATAACAGGAACGTCGTATCTCATATCTTGATTTTTCCTTGCTGCTTTACACACAACAGTTCCTTTACCTGCTAGCTTTCCAGCTCTCTTTATACATCTATCAGTACCTTCTATCCCTTCAACAGCTATAATGTTTCCATCTTTTACAACAACAGTCTGTCCAATATCAAGATCTGCTATCTCCTTTGCTACTTTCAAACCAAACTCTGCATCTTTTAGCATACGTTCATCAGGTCTTAGACCTCCTATCAATCCTTCATTAACTAAAAGAGAGGACAGGTATGGTGAGGGATCTATAAAGTTAAATCCTTCTTTTTCTAGTTCTTTAATAACTCCTTCAAGAATAGTTTTAGCTCTTTTATCCTTTAAAGAAGAAAAAAACTCTCTTGCTCTGCTATCAAGTTGAAAAAAGGCTGTTATCAGTAGAATATGCTCAATCTTTCCAAGCATAACAACATCTTTTATCTCCTCTTCTTTCATAGAATCTATAAGGAGTTGAGCCTTACCAAAGGGTATCCATCTTACAGGAGCATATTTTTCTATCCTTTTGTCTGTTATTGATTTAAGACCAAAGAATGTTTTTATTCCAAAGACAGTTAAATCTTTTCCACTCTCTTTTACTGATTTGGCAAAGATCAGAGGAAGTTG
>JALVKE010000002.1 GCA_027028005.1 Persephonella sp.
AAAGAAAACCGTCCACAAAAGTAGACACTTTTTAGGTTATTTTAAGCAAACTGTCCACAAAAGTAGACACTTTTTGGGGGAAATTTAAAAAAACTGTCCACAAAAGTGGACACCTTGCTTTAAAAGGAATTTTACAAAAATGAAAAACCCTATAAATAAAGGATTTTAGAAGACTAAAAATTTTGGCATAAAATTTGCGTTTATATAATATGCAAAATTTAGTAATAGTGGAGATATATTATAAAATGGCGGTAGCCTGCTTTTGAGAAATTTTATATAAAAGGGAGCCGTTTGGGGTGGGCTCTTAAAAGGGAATAAAATGGGAATATTTGAATTTTTCAGAAGGAAAAATAAAAGTAAAAAAACAGATAGTAAGGAGCAAAAAAAGTTGAGCTTTTATGAACTTGATGAAACTCTTTTCTCATTGTTTGTACAAACTGAAAAATCAGGAGAAAACTTTATTGATGTTTTAGATGTTGCACACAAACTATTGAATACTGCCAAAATAGATGATGTTTCCGAGAATGAGAAAAGATATGCTGAAGCAATAGTAGATTATCTTGATTTTTTAATCAATAAAAATGAAGATAAATTAAATTCAGCTATAGATGAGTTTTCAAATGTTATAAAAAAGAGTATAAAAACATCTCATGCACACTATTTTCTGGGAAAAGCATACTATCACAAATCCTTTTCATCCTCAGATCCACTAAAATACCAAACCCTCTCCAACTTCTACCTGACCGAGGCAGAGAAAATAAAAAATAAAAATCATAAAAATAGCTGAAAGTTTGTATTTATTTTAAATAATAAGAAAAATTTAAAAAATAGTAAAATTTTTTTCTATGAAATATAGACGGTTCGGCAAGATTATTTTTAATTCCCCTTATTATGTTGCAAAAAAATCACAAATAATATAAAATACTTTATGATTAAAAGAAAAATTCTTTTTGTTGATGATAATAAAGATTATGTTGAAGAGTTGTCCAAAGAACTAAAGACTCAGTATGATTTAACAGTTGCTTATGATGTTAATGATTTCTGGAAAAAGTATTCTCCATATAAATATGATCTTATAATTTTTGATATAAAATTAAGCAAAGGTAAAGACGAAGGATTGGATTTATTAAAAAAAGTTAAAGAAAAAAATCCTCTTCAATCTACTATAGTCCTTACGAATTATGCGGAGAAAGAATATTTCGCAAGAGCAATGGAAAATGGAGCTATCCTTTTTTTGGATAAGAGTGAGTTCTCTCCTAAAACAATTGTAAAGCTTGTTAATTCAATTATAGAACAGAGTAAACTAAGAAAGAGAGTTGATTTTCTTGAAAATAGACTGAGAACGATTGAACAGTTTCAGTTAATAGGAAATAGCGAGGCAATGAGGAAAGTAAAAGAATCAATTCTTTTTGCAGCGGAAGATGGTGAAATAACTGTTTTAATAAAAGGTGAAAGTGGAACAGGAAAAGAATTAGTAGCAAAGAATATTCATATGACAGGAATTAGAAAGAAAGGACCTTTTGTTGCTGTTTCTATCTCCGGGCTTCATAAAGATACTATTTACAGTGAACTGTTTGGCCATGAAAGAGGAGCGTTTACGGGAGCTATTACAAGTCGTAGAGGTTTTATTGAAGAAGCTCATGAAGGAGTGCTTTTCCTTGATGAAATTGGAGATCTTGATATGGAAACTCAGATAAAATTATTGAGAGTTATTGAAACAAAATCATTTACAAAATTGGGAAGTAATGAAGAAATTCATGTTGATGTCCAATTTCTTACAGCCACAAACAAGGATATTGAAACTCTTATTAATGAAGGCAAATTTAGAGAAGACCTTTATTATAGACTTAAAGCTTTTGAGATTTATATTCCCCCTCTAAGAGATAGAAAAGAGGATATAGAAGAGCTTGCTACATATTTTTTAAGAAATATGGAAAAGTTAGGAAGAACAACTGCAAAGAGTATTGATAAAAAGGTTTTAAATAGATTTTTAAGCTATAGTTGGCCCGGAAATGTAAGAGAACTAAGAAATGTTGTGGAATATGCCGCTATAAAAGCAAGATTTCAGAATGCTGATGTCATAGAACTTTCTCACCTTCCGGAGGATTTTAACTCCCTAAAGAAAAGTGATAATTTAAAATTTTCAGAAAAAAAAGATTTTAAGTTCAATCTTGCTATTTC
>JALVKE010000003.1 GCA_027028005.1 Persephonella sp.
GTATTACGCGGTATATTAAATAAAGAAAATTGCTTAATTGATGATATTGAAAAATTAAAATCAAATTCAAAAAAATTTAGTAAGGATTTTTGCGATAAATATCAAATAGATAAAGCAGAAGAATTACCAAAAGCACTTGCTGAATATTTTTCCAAAGAAGAAAATTTCAAAAAACTACCAGACGTAATAAAAAAAATTTTATGTAAGTTAAGGGAAGACTAAAATGAAAGAGATTATTTGTGATGCTATTGAAAAAAGAAAAATTTTATCATTCGATTACAAAGGATTAGAAAGAATTGTAGAACCCTATGCCTTTGGCACAAATAGTAAAGGAAATTACAAATTGGGAGCTTACCAAATAGGTGGATTTAGTGAAAGTAAAAAAGCATAAGTATGGAAATTATTTAGTGTTGAAAATATAACAATTATAAAAATTTTAGATAAAGATTTTGAGGGAATACGAGGAGGGTATAATTCATTCGGAGATAAACATATCCCTAATATAATTTATAAAGTCTAACTTGCCATTGCACAAAAATTAATTTACAATAAATTTAACTTATAGGTTAAATAATGAGTAAAAAATTTTCCTTTTATGGTGAAAAGGTTTTTAGGGTTTTTATATTAGAAGTAGTTGAGAATGAAATCGAGAATTTAAGAGATATAAAAGGGCAGAAGAAAATATTGGATATGTTAGATAGACTTCTTGAAAGAATACCTAATAACCCTGAGCAGTGGAAGAGAATTGAAAATTGTCGAACAGCTTACGAATTGAAGCCAAAGCCTTACAGATTAGGTTGTTTTTTTGATGGTGGAAGAGATATTTTAGTTGTGCATTTTTGGAAAGTGCAAAGTAAAAGGAGTAAAACGAAACAACAGGATATTAAGAAAACATGTAAAAGAATTGAGGAGTTGAAAGATGAGTTTAAGAGATTTACGAGAAAAATTTAAATACGATGAAGAATACATATATTATGGTTTGATGCTTGACCTTTCATATTACCTTAAACAGTTTATGCTTGAAAAAGGACTTAATAAGAAACAGCTTGCAGAAAGGATGGGAGTATCACCGGCATACATCACTAAAATTTTTAGTGGAGAAAATATTTCTCTAAAAACAGTAGCTAAAATATTGTCAGCCTTAGAAGTTGACGCAGGTATAAGAATAGTTGATAGAGAAAAGCTAGAGTACAAAACAGCTCCAAACAGAGAACTCTTTAATCTTGTAAAAGAAGGTAAAGAAGATGAAAGCAAAACTTTCTCCATTGCAGCTTAAAGATATACAGATTATAAGGCTAAATATTGATGAAAATATAAAAGGTGAAAAAAAATTTAATATAGATATTGATTTTGAACCTGTGAAAGTTAATATAGATGAAAAAGAGTATGAAGGTCTAATTTTTTACCTAAAAGTAAATAACAGAAACAGGAAGGTTAGACTAAGAGTAGATACAGAAGCTCTGGCAATTTTTGAGTTTGAAAAAGGATTACCCCCTGAGAAAAAAGCACAACTTTTACTTTATAACGGATTATCAATTATCTATGGTTTTCTTAGAGGCTTAATTTTTCAAAAATGTTCATACCTTAGCCCTGAAGATAGACTACTTCCAAGTATAAATTTACTGGATATCATTGAAAGAAAAATGGAAAATAAAAATAAGGATATAAAGTGATAGATTCATAGATATGTTATTGGAAAAAATAGGGAACATACCAGAGATAAAAAAAGCTGAAGTGATAAACATTCCGGAAGATGTGGAAGCAGATGTAGGAATAAAAATAATTCCTAAAAACCCAAAAGATAGATATAAAATATTAGAAAAATTAAACGACTTAGAATGGGAAATTTACGATAAAACGGGTAGTTTACCGGTCATATATTGGGAATTTGAATATAAAACATAAAAAGGTTTTGTTATGAACAATTTAACAAAAGTAAGAAAAATCCTAAAAGAGCATAAAAAAGAATTAGAAGAAAAATACAATGTAAAAAGCGTAGCCATATTTGGTTCTTATGTTAGAGGAACACAAACAAAGGAAAGCGACATAGACATATTAGTTGAATTTAAAAAGCCAATCACTCTAATTCAATTTATAAAACTTGAAAACTATCTATCAGACCTGTTAGGGCTGAAAGTAGATTTAGTAATGAAAAAATCACTAAAACCTTACAT
>JALVKE010000004.1 GCA_027028005.1 Persephonella sp.
ATATTCTCTTGAATCTATTATTAATGATAACTCTTTGACCTTGACAGAGTTAACATCAAATCTTCTCAACTCCTACAAAACTCTCAAAGGTGCTGGCTCTCCCTGTTGTTTTTATAGTAGTTTGATTTATATAAATAGAATTAATTTTTTTAAGTCTTATTTTTGCATCAAGAATAACTCCAGTAAGCCCCATTCCTCCACAAGTTGCCTTAAATAACTCATCTCCTTTTTTACAAATTATAGTTTTACCATTAGGCAACATAAGTCTAAACTCTTCTACACATTCACTAAAGCATCCTTCAATATGATGATTTTTTCCATGAACATCACTAGCTATAGCTCCACCAACAGTAATAAATTTAGTCCCAGGTGTAATTTTTAAAAACCAACCTTTAGGTACAAAAATTTCAAGAATTTCACTAAGCATCACTCCACTTTGACAGTGAAGAATACCACTATTCTCATCAAAATCTATAAAACAGTCGTAAGGCCTACAAAAAATAATATTTTCATTTAAAGCACTATCTCCATAACTTCTACCATTACCAAATGGAATATACTTTTTTTCATTTTCTAATATTTGCTTAAGATCAGATACACTTTTTAATTTATATACTTTATTTTTTATAGAAGGATACATCCCCCAACTAGTCAAATTCATTATATCTCCTGAAACTAAAATATTTATGACCTATAAAACTAGTAAAAACCGGGACTACCACACCAATAGCATGGGCTATTGCCTCTGGATAAAATGTAAATTTTATAATAGGAAATAAATAATAAACAAAACCTACACTTACAACATATGTTTGCATAATAGCTAACAAATTAACTAATACAAAATAAAAAAACTCCTTTTTAGTAGAGTGTATACTTTTTTTAAAAACAAACAACTTGTTAAGTACAAATGCTGTAATCATTCCCGTTAAATAGGCAAGAATTACTGCATTGCTAAATGACATAAATTCACTATAAAAAAATCTACTACCAAAATTAACTAAAGCAGCAAATCCTCCTGCAAACAAAAAATAGATAAATTGCTTTGACTTAAAATCAGATATCATTTACTGCTCTTTTTGCTAACTCTCTTCCAAATCCTAAGGATTCGCTAATTCCTCTATCTTCTGGATAATAATAAGATGTATCTGCAATCCAAAGACCTTTAATAGGCATTTTTGAATCAGGCAAAGTTTCTAAAAAATTTGGTTCGCATATTGGTTGTGAAAAATAATACCTATGCACTCTTATATCTTGTATATCATTTCGCTTAAAAGATCTATTTATTTTTTGAAAATATGTTATTACTTTATCCTTAAATACTTCATCGCTATCATTAAACTTTGGATTAGATTGAGGCATATAGTAAGGTACATAAACTATGTTTCCAACTTCATTATTTAAATTACCGTACTCTATAATACCTGGGATATCCATACTATCATCATTTACATTAAGCCAAAAATTTTCAGTTAAAGGTTTATGAAGTTTTGCTATAACACAAATACAACCTATATTAACTTTAGAGTTAAATTTATCTAGTATATTTTTTGGCAAATCAGACGCTATTTTAGCAGCTATTGGAAGAGGGATAGTTGATATTACTTTTTCATACTCTACAAAATTTCCATTTACTAAAACACCTTGAACTCTATTTTCACTTATAACAATTTTATCTACAGGTGACTTTAACTTTATTTGCCCGCCATTTTTTTCAATATATATTTTCATTGCACTAAGTAGTGTTTGTGAGCCACCAATCAAATATCCAAGTTTTTCTTTAAAAATATTGTATCTTGATCTACCTACTCTTCTTATTCTACTCCATATCCAAGGGGCAGATAAATTATTTTTATATTCATAAAATTTAAGAGAAAATAGTTTTTCCCATAACTTTTCATACGCTTCTTCACCTTCCCACTTTTTAATCCAAGTAACTGCATCATATTTTTCCAAAGGTTTCCAATTATCTCTTTTTATAGATAAAAAAGCATGAAGTCCATACCTAAATTTAGCTGATAAACTTAATCCATCAAACTTTAAAAGTGCTATAGGATTACCCCAAGGTTGAAGTTTGCCATTATACCAATAACCCATCTTTGTACTTTTCCAACGAAGCTTATCTTTAATGCCAAGCTCATCAAGTATTTGAAAAAATGCTTTATCGCTAGTAC
>JALVKE010000005.1 GCA_027028005.1 Persephonella sp.
GCCGATGTAAATGTTAAATTACTCTCAAGACATGGTGTTAAAGCGTGGAGATGGAGTGATATTAGCGGTAGTTCGATTAACAGCCTTATAGATTCGAATCATTACAAAAATGATATGCCAGATAAAAGTTTTTATATGGATAAAATCGATTTTAATGAAAACAGAGAAGATAATTTTGGGCAAAAGATGAGTGCCATTTTAAGAGTGCCAAAGAGTGGTTTTTATACCTTTGCAATTATTGGAGACGATGGAACAAGATTAGATTTTAACGGTATTGAAAACTTTGCATATAAAAGCTATTGGGGTCACTATCAGGATTGGGAGAATGCAGGAAAAAGCAAAAAAGTTTATCTGCACAGAGGCGAAATTTACCCACTGACTACTTATGTTAAAGAGGGTGGCGGTGCAGAAGGCATAAGTGTAGGCTGGAAAATGCCAGACAGTGAGAGTTTTAGCCTTATTCCTGCCGAAAATCTTTATAGGGAAGAGTTAAACAGCACAAATATTAAGCCCCATTTTGAAAACAGTATAAGCGATTTTACTATATTAAAAAGCGAAGACAGCATCGGCGATATGGCACTAAATTTAGGAGCTTACGATTCGCAAGGAGATGAATTAACATATACTATTATTGGCGATGTTCCATTTACTATTGATGAGAATGGCAATATTATAATTAGCGGTTCTTTGGAGGTAAAAGATTACGAATTTGATGTTAAAGTAAGCGATGGAGTTAATGAGACAATTCGCCACATTGTAATTCACTCGCCTGTAAATACAAAAAGTTTAAATGATGCAAAAGAGGTATTTTATGATAAAGCAAGAGCATTTGACGGTAACAAAAGTGTTGATGAATTGGTAAATAGTTTCTTGTCTTATGCCTATAAAAAAGCACAAAATGATTACGATTTGTATATTACAGAACCACTAGATGATAAAGTGTGGCAATTTATAGAGAATAATCCAACTGTTAAAGAGGGTCTTTACGCTTCGAGATTCCCTGTTAATCCATATTCAGTGAAAAATCTAGGCGACTTTTTGAGTAAATGGAAAGAGGATGGCAAAAGTGATGCCTTTATTCAAAAGTATAAAAATGTAGCTTTAGGCTTAGCAATAAATGCAAAAGAGCGAGGTATTTTTAAAGAGGCGGTGTTTGGGGACACAGGTGACCATAAAGTTGTGGATTACTTGGATATACCTAAAATGGAAGCGAAAAAGAGAAGATGGCTTGAGAATTTTGATTTTAAAAATTTGGGTTACGGCATGAGTAAGTCGAAATTTATCGATATGCTTTATATTCATTATGAACTATCAAGAAGCGAAAAAGACTCTATCCGCACAGCCGGCGATAAATTAAAAAGGGCATTTAACGATGATTATACAGTTGATAGCATAACTCCAGATATTAGAAAAAGTTACAATATTTCGTATGATGAGTTAAATGTTTACAGAGTATTAAGCGGATTGGCTAGAGCAGATTGCGGTGCAGATGGCAACCCTTGTGCTAAGATAGATGCATTTATTGAGAGTGAAGATAATGTAACTCTTACAAAAAGTTATATTTTGGCTCACTTTAAAGAGTATAAAAATAAAATCGGCTTAATTAGTGCCAGAGATAATATGAATTGGGAGCTAGCAAGCCAAATTGGAGTATTGCCAAAAGACCAAAAAGCTTATAGATTAATGCCTTTTTATGATTTGGCAAATTGGAAAATTGCAAACGATGAAATTCCTGCAAAAGATTTTGGAGATAACGAACCCAACTGGCCGATATTTAATATTGAACTCTCAAAATTGCCGTGGCAAATTTTAGCACTTGAGCAGAGTGCGCAGAAAAAAGAGTGTAAATATATTAAGAGCCGTTTCTTCGAAACAGATAAGGCAAAACTGCGTGATAGTTATCCGCCAAATGCAGTAGATGGAGGGAAGAAAGCAGAGAGAAGATTTATTCAATATACAACCTATACTTGGGCTTATGATAAGCCCGAAGTTTGGTTTAGAAAGAGCGATTGGACACCTTCAAGAAGTTATTACAGAATTTTGCAAGACGGCGGTGTGTGCGGGCGGCAATCGACTATGGGACAGCACGAAAACGAGTGTTTAAACCGCCCAAGTATCGGCACTGGGCAACCTGGACACAGAGCGTGGGTAGGGGTTTATTTGAATA
>JALVKE010000006.1 GCA_027028005.1 Persephonella sp.
ATTGAATATGGAGGAGTCGCCTAGCCTGGCCAATGGCGGGAGACTGTAAATCTCCTGGCGTATGCCTGCGCAGGTTCGAATCCTGCCTCCTCCACCATTTAATTATGCGGGAGTAGCTCAGCTGGTAGAGCATCTGCCTTCCAAGCAGATGGTCGCGGGTTCGAGTCCCGTCTCCCGCTCCATTAAAAATATTTAACTTTTTCATTTAGTCTTATTTTTTTTACCCTTTCTATTCTAACAATTTCCGATTTTTATCATCTTTCTTGATATCTCAGTTTATATATTTTTGATAATTTCGGTTATTAAAATATCTGAATATTTTTTATCTATTAATTGAAATCTGATCTCAATTTAAGTTAAAATGTAAGAAAAAAATAGGAGGCCATGAAAATGGGCTTAAGAAAAATTTATCATTTTTTAACATTGTTACTTTTCTTTCTCTTAGCAGGAAAAAGCTTCTCTCAAGGAACAGAAAAGCCTTTCATTCTTGAACATATTCTTCATAAACATATCATTCATTTCTCAAATACAACTGTATATCAGCAAATAAAAGGATATGGAGCTGTCTATAATGCTTCTCATCTTTTTGCTACTATAGATATAACAGCTTCAGATGAAGTTTTTCTTAATGCTTCCATTGCCTTTGGAAACGGCGTAACTGAATATTTAGAAAAAGATGGCTTTTCTTTATCAACAACTGCTGATGACTTGGAAGATTACTTAAAGGATATAAACGATACAGGTAGAAAGTATCTTCTAGAAGCTTATTATCAAAAAACAGTAGATAAAATGACAGTTGCCCTAGGACTTATAGACTCAACAGCTTTTATTGATACAAATAAATACGCAAATGACGAGAATTTACAGTTTTTAAATGATGCTTTTGTTAATAACCCAATAGCTGTTCTACCTTCTTACAACCCAGGTATCTACATGAATTATCAGCTTAAAGGGAATTTATCTTTTTCTGGAGTTTATATAACAAATGATCCAGATAAGGGAAATGTAGGAATTGTTGAGATCGATTACGAAAAAGATAATCTAACAGTAAGACCTTACTACTATTATCTATTTGGAACAGAAGAAAATAAAGGTTTTGGAGTATCAGGGGATTTCAATATAAATGAAAAAACAGGTTTATTTTTTAGAGGAGGTTATTCAACTACAGAATACAAATATTTCATTAGTGGTGGTTGTCAGATCTCAAATTTATTTTTTGCAAAGGACAAAATAGGATTAGGCTATGGATATATAGAAGGGAATGATGTAAAAGATATTAATGTATTTGAAGGTTACTATGAAATATCCCTATTAAAAAGACTTTATACATCAGTTGATATTCAATATATAGACGAATATAAATCTCGTTTTGTGTATGGAGGAAGAATTTATTTTTCTTACTAAAATCTTTAAATATGGTTATGTGAACCACTAAAATTTATGGATCTTTTAGTAACTTGTTAAGTTATTACAGCTACTTTCGCTTTTCTATACATTTTAACTCTAATTCTTCTTTTCTAAATCTAAAATTATCCTGGCTGATTTTGTATTTAACTTATTGATATGTTATATTTTTTGAGAGAATTGTTTGTATAACAACGTTATAAAAAGAGGAGGTTTATATAATGGTGACTGCTACAGATAAGAGCATGAGAGAAATTAGATGGCATGGTAGAGGTGGTCAGGGAACAGTTACAGCTGCAAAAATGCTTGCCTCTGCTGCGATAATTAGAGGAAAGCATGGACAGGCAATGCCAGAATTTGGTCTTGAGAGATCGGGAACTCCTGTTAAAGTTTCAACAAGAATAAGTGATCAATATATAAACACAAGAGCACCTGTTGAACATCCTGAAATAGTAATAATAACAGACCCTTCTCTTATGTTTACTATCAAAGATATAATCAAGGCTGGAACAGATGAAAATACAGTTTTTGTAGTAAACACAAATTTCCCAGCAGACAAAGTGAGAAAAATCCTTGATATTCCTAATAATGAACTTTGGCTTGTTGACGCTTCAAAAATAGCATTAGAAGAGTTTGGAAGAAATATTCCAAACACAGCTGTTTTAGGAGCTGTATCCAAAGCTACAGGAATTGTTGATTTAGAAGCTTTAGAGCAGGAGATAACTGAAGCTTTCGAGGCATCTTCAAAACTTAGAGCCTTACTTCCTCAAAACTTAAAAGCCTTAAAAAGAGGATATGAAGAGGTTTATAAAGCTGAATAATCTCATAAAATCAAACAGTGTTTGAAAATACAATTACAACTAGAACCTTAAGAAAAAGGAGGATTATATAAATGAGTTATGAACTTAAACCATGGCATGAAATACCAATAGGCTCAATAGTTCCAGAACCAGGATCAAGTAGGGTGAACCATACTGGTTCTTGGAGAATGCTTAGACCTGTTCTAAACTATGATAAGTGCACTCACTGTCTTATCTGCTGGATTTTCTGCCCAGATGATTCTATACCTGTGTCTCCTCAGGAAAGATTTGAAACAGATTTTGAGTACTGTAAAGGTTGTGGAATTTGTGCTGTAGAATGTCCTTACGATGCTCTTGAAATGGTTCCAGAAATGGAAATTAAACTCAAAGAGCTAGAAGAAGAAATAGGTTAAAAATAGGGAGGTTTAAAATATGGCTCAAACAAAAGTTGTAGCATTAACAGGTAATCAAGCCGCTGCTGAGGCTATGAGGCAGATAAACTTTGATGTAGCAGCGGTTTATCCAATATCTCCACAGACAGAGTTAATGGGTTTCTTTGCTGAGTATGTGGCAAATGGTGAAGTTGATACAGAGATGATAGCTGTTGATGGTGAACACTCTGCAATGGCAACATGTATTGGGGCAGCAGCAGCAGGTGCAAGAACAATAACAGCTTCAGCTGGTCCCGGTATCGCTTATATGGTAGAAAACCTTTATGTAGCATCAGGAATGAGAATTCCTATTGTTCTTTTAGATGTTAACAGGGCATTATCTGCACCACTTTCTATCCACTGTGACCACGCAGATAGTATGCTTACAAGGGATACAAGCTGGATTTCTATTTTCTCAGAAAATGCACAGGAAGCCTATCACAATATTATTATGTCTGTAAAAATCTCAGAAAAGGCAATGTTCCCAATTATTGTTAACTACGACGGATATATTGTTTCTCACTCAATTGAGGACGTAGAAATCTTAGATGATGAAACAGTTAGAAATTTTGTTGGACCATCTGATATTCATAGAATTCCATATCCACTTTTAGATGTTGAGAAACCAGTTACATACGGTGCTACTGCCCAACCTGACTACTATACAGAATGTAAGTATCAACAGCATGTTGATTTCCTAAAGGTATATGACATAGTTAAAGAAGTATTTGCAGAATTTGCAGAAATTACAGGAAAACATTATGACTTTATAGAGGAATACAAAACTGAAGATGCAGAATACATTGGAATTTCAATGGGTTCATCCTTTGGAACACTTAAAGATGCTGTTGATAGATTAAGAGAGCAAGGCAAAAAAGTAGGAGCTATAAAAATAAGGCTCTACAGACCATTTCCTGCTAAAGAGATAGCTAAGGCTCTTTCAAAAGCAAAAGGTGTAGCTGTTTTAGATAGAGCTGACTCTTTTGATGGAATAGGTGGACCACTATTCAAAGATATTGTTACATCTTTAATGTGGACTGAGAATAAACCTCTTGTTCACAACTTTATCTATGGACTTGGTGGAAGAGAAGTTCATGAAGAAGAATTTATGAAAGCTTTTGATAGAGTTGAACGCCTTGAAAAAGGCATTGATACAAGAGACAGCTTTGTAGAATACTTACAAGTGAGGGAGTAATCATGGCAAAAAAGAGACCTATAGCTTTACTTTCAGAGTTAGCTTCACATAGAGAAACTTTCGGAGACCAGATGCCATTAGCACCTGGTCATAGAATGTGTATCGGTTGTGGTATACCACCGATTGTAAATGAGATTTTACTTGCAATAAATGAACCTGTTATTGTTGCTAACGCAACAGGTTGTCTTGAAGTTACAACAGGTGTTTATCCTGTTACTGCCTGGAATGTTCCTTGGATACACGTAAACTTCCAGTCAACTGCAACTGTTGCAGCAGGTGTTGAAGCTGCATACAAAGTTCTAAAGAAAAAAGGTGTTTTACCTGAAGATAAAAAAATTCATGTTGTTGCTTTTGGTGGAGACGGTGGAACTTATGATATAGGATTTCAGGCTTTATCAGCTACAGCTGAAAGGGGACACGATATTCTTTATGTTTGTTATAACAACGAAGGATATCAGAACACAGGATATCAAAGGTCTTCAGCAACACCAATAGGTGCTTATACGAAAACAACTCCTGTTGGAAAAGCACAAGTAGGTAAAGAGGAACCAAGAAAAGACCTTACGATGATAATGGCTGCCCATGGAATTCCTTATGTAGCACAGGCTTCTCCTCATATATTCAGGGATCTTACAAAGAAAACTAAAAAAGCAATGTCAATGCCTGGATTTAAATTTATGAATGTTCTTGAGCCTTGTACACTCTCCTGGAGATTTGCTCCAGAAGATACAATGAGACTTGCTAAGCTTGCAGTAGAAACAAGATACTGGCCTATATATGAAGTTATAGACGGAAAATACTGGAAAGTTAATATAAAACCAAAAAGACCTAAACCAATTGAAGAGTATATTGCTGCCCAGCCAAGATGGAAGCACGTTCTTAAGTATCCTGAAGTTCTTGAAAGAATTCAAAAAGAAGTTGATGAAAAATGGAGACTTCTTCTTCACCTTGAAGAGATGTCTAAAAAACTTGCTGAAGAAGAAGGAGTTGACTACGAAGCATTATTTAAACTTCCTGAAGAAGAAGCTTAATATCTTAACAGAGGGGTCTCTAAGACCTCTCTTCTTTTCATATTTAAATTTCTTTAATATTTACATCAAAGTATTTTAACTTGGTGATTTTATGGAATTAATAAAAAAATATTGGTTAGGTTTTTTTGCAGTTATTCTTTTTTTACTATCTGCATACCTTATTTACTTGAAACTAAATCCTAAACAACTTCCACCAAATCTTGTAATGGGAACTGGAAGAATAGATGGAGATCTAATAAATATAAACACAAAATATCCAGGAAGAATTGAAAAACTTTTTGTTGATGAAGGAGATAGCATTAGAAAAAATCAACTTATAGCTATAATAAAAAGCGATGAGTATGAAGCACAGGAAGAAGCTATAGAAGCTGAGATATCTGCAAGAAAAAAAGAGGTAGAGGTAAAAAATATTCAGCTTAATATAACAAAAGAAGCTCTTCCTGAAGATGTAAAGAAAGCACTTTCTTTTGTAGAAGTAAGTAACTCCATGCTAAAAGAACTTGAAAAAAACATACAAGCTTTAGAAAAAGTTGTAGAGCAGGATAAAAAAGATTTTGAGAGATTTAAAAAACTATCTGAAAAAGACCTATTCCCAAAAGAAAAATTTGAAAAAATAAAACTAAAACTTGAAACAGATATAGATAAGCTAAAAGCCCTTAGAGAAAAAAGAAAACAGATTTTAGCAAAGATAAAAGTCTCAAAAAGCACGCTAAAGCAGGCAAAGGCTTCTTTAAAAAAAATACAAGCTTTAAAGAAAGAGATAGAAGTTTTAAAGGCTAGTATAAAAGCTTTAAAAGCAAAGAAAAAACAGATTGAATCTGTTTTAAATGAGCTTAAGATAAAATCCCCTATAGATGGGTATGTTGTTGATAAAATTGCCAATGCAGGAGAAGTTTTAGGAGCAGGAATGACAGTAGTTACTGCCATTGATCCTAATGAGCTTTATTTGAAAATGTATGTTGATACCATTGAAAATGGAAAGATAAAAATAGGTGATAAGGGAGAAATATTCCTTGATGCTTATCCTAACAAGCCTATTCCTGCTATCGTTGTTAAAATTGCAAAAAAAGCAGAATTTACCCCAAAAGAAGTTGCAGTACGAGAAGACAGAATTCAAAGGGTTTATGCAGTTCATTTAAAACCTGTTAAACCAAGTCCTTTATTAAAACTTGGTCTTCCAGCAATTGGAGTTATTTCTTTAAATGGAAAAAACTTACCTAAAAGCTTAAAAGAACTACCAGAATTATAAATTTTTGTTTAGTATTTTAACTGTAGGGATTAATGTCTACTATTATACAGATAAGGGTAAGTATAGAAATATAATAATCTTCATGGTTTATTACCTTTCTTATCCAATATTTTAAATTTTGTAATATTTAATTTGGAGGAATAAGATATGAATATTAAAGAAATAAAAGAACTTGCTAAAAAATTTACACCAGAACAGCTAGATAACTGTATAACTCAGGCTATAGAAAATGAAGGGCAAAATGAGTGTTATATAGGAGAAGACGTTTTAGAAGTTGTAAATACTTTAGCAAAAGCTCAAACAGTTAAGGAACTTATGGAACAAGGATTAAGTGAGATAGAAGCAATAAGAGAGCTTGCAAAAAGAATAAGAAAGGTTCAAGGAGCTGAAAAATAGGCTTTTTATTAAATTTTCACCTTTTAAAAATATCTTAGTACTTGTAAAGTTCAAAATTGTATTCTCTTTTTTGAGGTTAATAATGAAAAAAGCTCTACTTCTTTTTGCGTTAATGTGGAGAGATTATAAGAAGTTAAAAGAAGTAGAAAATTTATTAATACATATATATGGAAAAAAATTAGATGAAACTAATGAGTTTCACCTTCAATACTCAAAATACTATGAAAAAGAGATGGGAGAAGGTTTAAAAAAGAAATTCATTCTTATAGATAATCTTGTAGAAAAAGACAGGCTTCTAGATATAAAACTTACAAGTATGGAAGTTGAAAAAAGGTTTAGTGTAGATGGAAATAGAACAGTAAACATAGACCCTATCTATTTAGATGATTATCAAGTGGTTGTTGCATCTAAAAAAGATAAAGGAAGCAGAATATACCTTGGCAAAGGTGTTTTTGCAGAGCTTGAGCTACTGTATCATCATGGTTCATTTCAACCTCTTATATGGACGTATCTTGATTATAAAGATAACATACCTTTCTTTAATGAGGTTAGAAAATACTATCTTCAAAAGGTATAATTGAAAATATACCACACAGGAGGTTTATATGAAGAAAATATTACTTGTCTTTTTATTAATATACTCTTTAAACTCCCTTGCACAGGAAGAAAATCCTGCTTTATCAGAGTATAAAAAGATAGAAAGTATAGATAATGATGTTTTAAGCAACCAATGGATTGATAGCTATTTCTTAATCAAAAGAATTTCTTTATATCCACTTATTTTAGAGCATCTGGAAGATCTAGGTGTAACTCAAGAACAGCTTTTTAATATAAAAAAGTTTTATGTTGATAATTTTCCAACAATGCTGGAAAAAGCAAAGAGAGTAAAAGAGCTAGAAAATGAACTTTATGATCTTATACTTCATGGAGGGAACCCTAAATCTATTAAAGATAAAATAATAGAGATAGCAAAATTAAAAGCAGAGTTAACAGCTTACAATGTAAAAGAAGTTAGAACTATTCAGAATATTCTTACCACAGATCAGTATGAAAATCTTCTGGAGTATCTAAAATAAAATGAAAAGAAAAGTATTTTCTATATTTATCTCTATTATCTTACTAAAAGCAGCATCAGGAATAACCTTAAAAGAAGCTGTAGAAAGAGTAAAACAAGTTTCCCCCCTTTATAAAGAGTATAAAACACAGTTAAAATCTCAGTATTTTACTTACAAAACATGGATATCCCCATTTTTACCTAATATTTCATACTCTTTTGGATACACAAAATATAGAGATAATGATCCTAATTATTTTTCAAGAAATCATATCTTAAATGTTAACTGGAATATCTATGACAGTGGTAATGCTATATTCAATAGAAAAATTCTAAAATATAACTATCTTTCTTCAAAAGAACAGTTTAATGAAAATGTATTAGATCTTATCTACAATGTAAAATACGCGTATATAAAATGTGCTGTATCTAAAGAGATAGTTCAATTTAGAAAAACTCAATTAAAAGCTGCCGAGGTAAACTTTAAGATAGCAAAAAGAAAAAAGCAGCTTGGTCTTGTTAAAAAATCAGATGTTCTTCAAGCACAGGTTAGATATGAAACAGCTAAATATCAGCTAGAGCAAGCAAAAAATCAATACTTAAAGGATCTTGCAGAACTTAACAGCTGGTTAAATCTTCCCTTAGATAAGAAAACGAACATAAATCTAAATGATTTTTTTGCTTATGCAGATAACGATATATTTCCATACTACAAGTTAGAAGATATTATGTTTAGAAAAAGATCTGTCTTACAACAGCTTAAATACTCTGTGAAATCCTCAAAGTATGCTACGAAAAAAGCTTTGGCCTCATTTTCCCCGTATATATCTCTATCTTTTTCTAGAAGTAAATACTTTAATTCAATCTATGAAGAAAATGATTATACAACCACTTACTCTTTATCTATAAACTGGAATATATTTTCAGGACTGCAAAGATTTTACATATATCTTTCAACAAAAGAAAACTACAAATCTACCAAATATCAGCTTTTAGAATTAAAAAGGAAACTAAAAGTTCATCTATACCAAACATATACAGATTTAAAAACTGCAGTAGCTAAACTAAAAGTAGCAAAAGCTCTACTAGAAGAAGCAAATCAAAACTATAAGCAAGCTTTAGGAGAGTATAAAGTAGGAACAGGGGATATCCTATCGTTAATTAGAGCTGAGGAAGCTTTAGCTTCAGCCCACGAAACATATATTAACTCTCTTTTTGATATAGCAATATCAAAACTTTCAATAGAAAGACAGTTAGGCATTGATAATATCAAAGAGGTTATAAAATGAAAAAAGTTTTAACTGTTCTTTTTCTTCTAGTGCTCGTTGCTAGTGGATTTTTTGCTTATAAAAAATTTTTCTCAAAAAAAGAAACGATAAAAGTCTTGGAAACAGCAAAAGTTATAAGAGGGAAAATAAGAAATATAATAAACGCAACAGCAATAGTAAAAACACAGGTTAACGCATATGTAAAAGTAGGAGCTAGAGCAACAGGGACTATACAGGAAATGAATGTAGATATAGGAGACCATGTTAAAAAAGGACAGTTAATAGCAGTTATAGATCAAAGAGAGATAAAAAAAGAGATAAAGAAAGCAGAAGCTAGATATAAAGAAGCAGTAGCAAAGCTAGAAAATATAAAAAAAGTTTATCCAGCAAAAATAAAAGAAGCTAAAGAAAAATTAAAAGAAGCTCAGGCAAATTACAACTTTGCTTTATGGAAATATAATAGAGAAAAAAAACTTTTGAAAGAAGAGTTTACAACAGAAGAAAACTATCAGATTGCTAAAAAAGAATTAGAGAGGAAGAAAGCACAGTTAGATGCAGCAAAAGCAACACTACAAAAACTTAAGAGAGAATATGAAACTTATCTAAAGGAAGCAAGACAGAATGTAAAGTTTGCAAAGGAAGAGTTAGAAAAACAGAAAGTAAGATTAACCTACACACTTATATATTCACCTATTGATGGCGTTGTTTCAAAAATTGCAGCAAGAAAAGGAGAAACAGTAGTAGCAGGTCTACAGGTAGCAAATCTTATAACAATTTTAGATCCTACAAAGCTTGAAGTAAGAATATACACAGATGAAACAGATATTGGGAAAGTAAAACCGGGACAAAAAGTTCTCTACTTTGTAGATGCTTATCCAGATAAAGTTTTTAAAGGAGTTATATCTAGTATTTACCCAGAACCTGTAGTTAAACAAAATATTGTCTACTACATGTCCATTGTAAAAGTAAAACCTGAATACACAAAATATCTAAAACCAGAAATGACTGTATACGCAAAGATAATAACAGGAGAAAAAGATAATGCACTTTTGATACCTAATGAAGCTCTTAGATATGAAAGGGGAAAGGAGTATGTTTATAAAATAGTAAATGGTAAGCCTGTAAAAACATATATAAAAACTGGATGGATGGATGAAAAATATACAGAAGTATTAAGTGGTCTTAAAGAAGGAGATATTATTGCTGTAAAAGTAATTGTCCCTAAAAAGACAAAAGAGCTAAGATAGATGGAAGATATAATCATAAAACTAGAAAATATAAAAAAAGTATATGAAAACTATGGAGTAAAAACAGAGGTCTTAAAAGGAATAAATCTAATTATTAGAAAAGGAGAGTTCGTTGCTATTGTAGGAGTAAGTGGAAGTGGAAAAACAACACTTATGAACATAATAGGATGTTTAGATACACCTACTGAGGGAAAATATTATCTAGAAGGAAAGGATGTTTCAAAGCTTGATGATGATCAGTTATCAGAAATAAGAAACAAATATATAGGATTTGTATTTCAAAACTTTTATCTTATACCATACCTTACAGCTTTAGAAAATGTTATTGTCCCCACCATATACGCAAAAAATCCACCTAAAAATCCTGAGAAAAGAGCAAAAGAACTTTTAAAGCAGGTGAATTTAGAAGATAAAATCAACTATAAGCCAAATCAACTTTCAGGTGGACAACAACAGAGAGTGGCTATAGCGAGAGCTTTAATAAATAATCCTGAAATAATTTTAGCAGATGAACCTACAGGAGCTCTTGATAGAAAAACGGCAAAAGAAATAATGTCTATATTTAAAGATCTACATAAAAAAGGAAAAACAATAATCATTGTTACTCATGATCCAGAGATTGCAAATCAAGCAGAAAGAATAATTCATATAGAAGACGGAAGGATAAAAGAAGAATAAATTTACAAGCTTTATAAAAGATGTCTTGTTGTAAAATAGTTACCCTGGCACAAATTTTGATCTCTTTTTATTAAATCCCAATAAAAGAGAAAATGAATGAAGGAATTAACAGTAGTTCATGGTTTCCAACAGTATCTTGATTATACAGAAAACTGGGCTTACAAACTCATAAGGAACATACCAGATACAAGAACAATAATAATCGCAAAGGAGTTTTTAAGATACAACTTTTATACACCGGAGTTTGAGTATATAGAATTTCCTGTAAAAAGAATTGACACAAAAAATAAAAAATTATGGATAAAACTTTTTAACAGGATTGTTTATTACCTGTTAAAGATATATCCAAGATATGTAAAAAGTTTATTAGGTGATAAAAAATTTGACATTCTTCATTCTCACTTTGCATACGCAGGATATGAGTATATTAAGCTAGCAAGAATACTAAAAGCAAAACATGTAGTATCTTTTTATGGTCTTGATTATGAATTTTTACCGTACAACTGGCCTGAATGGAAAAAGAGGTACTTTAAATTGTTCAAAGAAGCAGATGCGTTTATATGTGAAGGTAAACATGGGGCAAAAATACTTCGTCAAATGGGATGTCCTCCGGAAAAAATACATGTAATAAAGTTAGGAGTAGAGGTTGATAAAATACCATTTTACAAAAGAAAAAAAGAAAAAAATCAACTAAAACTTGTTCAAGTTGCAAGTTTTAGAGAGAAAAAGGGACAGATATATACAGTACAGGCTTTTTATAAAGCTTTAAAAAACTGTCCTAATATGAGCTTAACCTTTGTAGGAACAGGAAAAACAAGAAAAGAAGTAGAAAATCTTGTTGAGAAATTTAAAATAAAAGATAAAGTTAAGTTTATTGATGTTATAGATTACACAGAACTCTATGATTTTTTAAAAGATTTTCATGTTTTTATACAACCTAGTGTATACACTGAAGATAGAGACTGTGAAGGGGGAGCTCCAATTGCTTTACTTGATGCTCAGGCAACAGGGATGCCAGTTATTTCAACAATTCACTGTGATATTCCTGAGGAGGTTATACACGGTAAAACAGGTTATTTAGCTCCTGAAAAAGATATAGAAAATTTAGCTAAAGGTATAGAAACATTCTATAAAATGGATAATGATATGTATAAACTGTTTTCAGAAAATGCGAGAAAACATGTAAAACAGGAATATAATATAAAGAAAAATGCTCAAAAATTACAAGAGTTATATAGGACATTAATAAATGGGTAAAAAAGTTTATATAATTGTTTTAAATTACAACGGTTGGAAAGATACTATAGAGTGTTTAGAGAGTATATTTAGGCAAAACTATAGAAACTATCAAGTTATTGTCGTTGATAATAACTCAAAAGATAATTCTTACGAGTATATAAAAAGATGGGCAAATGGAGAATTTGAACTTTTCGTTCCTGATACAAACCCTTTAAAATCTCTTGTATATCCCCCTATAAAAAAACCAATTCCAATAGAATGTCTAACAGGAAAAAAATTTGAAAAAACACAATGTTTGATAAAAAACAGCTTAAATATTGGAGAAATAGAACCTACAACATCTGAGCCTCTCATTCTTATCCAATCAACAGAAAATCTTGGTTATGCAGGCGGAAATAACTTAGGAATTAAATATGCATTAAGTAAAAATGATTTTGAATATATATGGGTACTTAATAACGATACTGTTGTTAAGGAAGATACATTAGAAAATCTTATTAAATGTGCAGAAGAAAAAGGAGAAAAAGTCAATCCCTTAGGTTCTATTCTTTTATACTATGATAATCCTAACTTTATTCAGGCAGCTGGTGGTAAATTTAATTCTTTTTTTATAGTAGGAAAACATTTATTTAGTAATGAACAATATACAAATAAATTAATTAATAAGTTAAAAAAAATAAAAATAGACTATCCTGTTGGTGCTTCTCTATTATTCCACAAAAAATTTCTAAAAGAAGTAGGTCTCCTAGATGAAGATTATTTTATTTATTACGAAGAAATAGATATTGTAAGTAGAGGTAAAGAAAAAGGTTATCAACCGGACATTTGTATTGAAAGTATTTTATATCATAAAGAATCTTCAACAATAGAAAAAGTAAATGAAAGCATATCTACTTTTTCTGATTTTTATGCAGTAAGAAATAGAATTTTATTCACTAAAAAAAGAGCAAAAAATAAGCTTATATTTGCCTATTTAAGCATATTCTTCTCTCTACTTAATAGAATAAAAAGAAAAGAATTCAAAAAAGCAAAAAACATACTTAAAATTCTTCTTCAGGGGGAGAAATGCTCTTTCAAAGATTCTGGTTAATAAGTTATTTCCTTCTATTTATACTACTATCTCTATCTGTTGTAAAAATACCTGTTGGATTTGAAGCAAGAGTTGGACAGATATTTCTTCTCTTTCTATTTAGCGTTTTGCTTTTATATGATCTAAGATTTAAAACATTAAATATAAAAATCCTTATGTATTTTCTTACCTTCGGATTAATAGTAAGTTTAATAAGCAAGTTATCTACATATGAAAAAGTTGGAGAGGTGAAGTTTCTTATCAAATATCTGATAATCTTTCCTGGAGCATTTTATGTAGGAATGAAGATATTTCAACATTTAACTGTTAAAAAAATTCTTCTTATAATGGAAACAGCAGGTATTATATATGGTATATCAGCCTTCATCTTATACATACATCCTATTGAAGCTTTGATGCATATTAGAGAAGGGCTTGAAGGTTTTCAAGGAACATTTTATGAACCTTCTGGACTTGCTGAAGCTATTGGACTTATTTTTATAACATCTTTATCTTTGAGACTTCAGTTTAATCTATGGGAAAAACCTTACTATATATTTTCTGCTTATCTTTTTTTTCTTATAGTTGCTATCGCTACTAAAAATAAAACAATATGGATAGCTCTCTTCTCTGTTTTAATTTTTGCAATAATTTATAAAGTCATTTTAGTTTTCCTTTTGGAAAAGAAACTTAAGTATCTATCTTTTAAGGATATCTATCATGGAGCTATAGAAAATATAACAAAGATAAGTATCATCAAAATAACTTTTATTTTAATAACCTTTGGAATGTTCTTATATCTGTACAATGCATCTTTAGAAGAACCAATCTTTTCAGAGAAGATACTTGAAGAAAAGATAAAAACAGAAAGAGGTAAAGCCTTCTGGGCAGTTATAAAACTACTTGAAAAAAGTCACTGGTTAGGAGGATACGGTTATGGCTTTGTAGAGGCATATTTCTCTAAATCTAGACAGGAAATCCTCGGTCTTGGAGAAGGTGTATCTATGATTTTCAACTCTTACCTTGATGCATGGCTTGCAGGAAGCATTATCAATCTATTTTTCCAACTTTCACTGCTAGTTATATCCTTTAGTTTTAAATATTTTCCTACAATGTTTATTCCATTATTTCTTTTTATTGGAGCAAATTTAAATCCTCTATACGGAGATGAGTACTACTATCTTTTTTTGGGAATGTCTTTTGGATTTAAAAAGTTTTATGATCAGCTAAAGATCTGACCATTTTCCTTTTATTGTTGGTTTTTTTAAAGAGGTCTTTAATCTATCTAAAAATTCTTCTCTAGGTATATCTACTGCACCAAATTTAGCCATATGAGGTGTTGACTGCTGGCAGTCTATCATATCAAAATCTAAATCCTTTAGCTTATTAACAAGATAAACAAAAGCCACCTTTGAGGCATCAGAAACCTTATGAAACATACTTTCCCCAAAAAATGTTCCACCTAGAGAAACCCCATAAAGTCCTCCAACTAGCTCATTATTTAGATATGTTTCCACAGAATGGGCAAATCCTAGTTTATGAAGTTCTATATAAGCATATATCATTTCAGGAGTAAGCCATGTTCCATCCTGCCCTGGTCTTGGAACAGATGCACAGCTTTTGATAACCTCTTCAAAATTTGTATCAAACTTAACTGTAAAACCTTTGTTTTTTAAAATCTTCTTTAGATTTCTAGAAACTTTTAGATTTTCAGGAAAAAGAACCATTCTTGGATCTAAAGACCACCATAAAATAGGTTCACCTTCAGAATACCACGGAAATATACCTAGGGAGTAAGCAAATAAAAGTCTTTCTGGAGATAGATCCCCTCCTGCTGCTAAAGGAAAATCCTTTGGAGCAGAATAAGGGTCAGGAAACCATATATCATCTTTATCAAGCCATACAATCATATATCTATTTACTTTTAAAAAGTTCAGGAAGTTTATAGAGATAAATTAGTATCTTTTTCCATTTATTCCACTTAATAGCAGGAATATTTGCTCCATACACTCCCGGCTCTTTTAGATCTTTTCCCACTCCTGACTTTGCAGTAACAATAATATCGTTTCCTATGTTTATATGATCTGCTACTCCTACCTGTCCTGCTAGTATAACATTGTCTCCAACATTGCAGCTTCCAGCTATTCCAACCTGAGAAACAAGAATAGTATTTTTTCCTATTTTGCAGTTATGACCAACCATAACAAGGTTATCTATTTTTGTTCCTTCTTTTATGACTGTTTTATCAATCATAGCTCTATCGATAGTAGTATTTGCACCAATCTCAACATCATCTTCTATAACAACACTTCCTATATGATTTATCTTTATATGTTTTCCATCTTCCTGATAATAACCAAATCCATCTCCAGCAATAACTGCCCCTGAATGGATAATAACCCTGTTTCCAATTACTGTGTTTTTATAAATTGTTACCCTTGGATGTAAAGTGACATTTTCTCCTATCTTTGTATCTTTTCCAACAAATGTAAAAGGATATATTCTTGTATTGTTCCCAATCTCTACATTATCTTCTATGACAACATAATCACCTATATAAATATTATCACCTAATTTAACATTTTTTCCTATAACTGCTGTTGGTGCGATAAAATGTTCTCTTTTTTCTTCAGGGTATAAAAGCTCTAAAAGTGAGTAGAAAACTTTCTCAGGAGAAGAAACGATGATCTGAGGCTTATTAATATCAAGTTTTTCTTTTGTTATAACTGCTCCAGCTTTACTTTCTTTTACCACATCTAAATATTTTTTATCTTTTATAAAAACAATATCTTTTTCCCCTGCGTTTTCAGGAGAAGAAACACTTTTTATCTCAACATCTTCTCCTATCAGCTTTCCATTAAATTTTTTGGCTATTTCTGAAAGTTTCATGTTATCTGTTCATCTCTTTAATTATTTCCTGTGTTATATCAATTTTTGGCGAAGCGTATAAAACTCCTGCAAGCAAATTTTTTATAAAAACAATATCAATACCGTGTTTTTGAGCATACTGTTTAACAACCTTTTTAATTTTATCAACAAGTTCCTTTTCAGCTTTTGCTTTTAATTGATTAAGTTCTTGTGTAGCTTTCATCTGTAAATTTCTAATCTTTTCTTCTAGAAGCTTTTTCTCTTCCATTTTTTTCTTTTTACCTTCTTCACTTAAAACAGGACTTTTTAGCTGCTTATCAATTTCTTCATATTTCTTCTGAAGCTTTTCTAATTCTTTTTTATAGTAGGAAAGCTTAGCTTCCATCTCTTTTTTATACTTTAGCCCTTCTTTTGATTTCAACACAGCTTGCTCCATATCAACAACAGCAAACTTCACATCTTTTAAATCTTTTGTGTAACCTACAGAAACAAAAACAAATAAGGCTAAAAATGAAAGTAAAATTTTCTTCAATGTTATCCTCCTTTTAGAAAAATGTACCTAGAACAAACCCAAATCTCGAATCACTAACTCCATCTGGTGCATTTAAAACTTTACCATAGTATATATCAATTGGAGCCATAGGTGTTATAAGTTTTATACCAAGTCCTACAGAGTAATACATATGTTTAAATGGATTTCCAGCATTATATCCTTTACCAGCATCAACAAATCCATACCCCCAGAGAAACTTTTCAGCAATTGGATGGTTTAGCTGCAAATTAAGTACAAGTTGTTGTTTTGAACCAAGAGGTTCCTTTTTTCTCTTATCATAGGGGCCACCCATACCATAATCAAATCCTCTAACAGAAAAATCTCCTCCTACAAAAAATAGCTCATCTAGCAGTATCTTTGATTTTATAGCCTTTATAGCACCATATCTAGCTTTTGCAGAAAGTACCCAGTCTGTATAAAAAAGTTTATCAGGGATAAAAAAGGCATAACTTACATATGCTTTATAGTAGCCTCTATTTCCAAGACCAACTTTGAATCCTATGTTAAAATCTGATCCTTTTGTAGGAATTATTGGATTATCTACACTGTTTCTATTAAAATTCCAGAATACTGAAAATATTGAGTAAGATCCTGCCTGTTCTTGAATTCTTATAGGAGCATCGTTGTCTATGTCTTTAAATTTCCCTGCCTGATATCCGATCCCAAATCCCGTTCTCCAGTATTCAGAGATCTCATAGGAGATAGTTGGAGATATACCTTTTTTCTCTGAAACAAAGGATGTGTAATCTACATATCTATCATATAGATCAATACCTAGATCAATAGGCTTGTAGAAAGCCCATCTGTGTAAGTATGATAATGAGTTATTTCTATAATCAGAACCTATAGAGAGAGATAAACCAATTGTATCCCCTGTTCCCATAAAGTTAGCTTTCTTTATTGCAGCAAAGAGTGAAAAACCTGTTAACTGACTGTATCCTGCTCCAAAAGATATCTGACCTGTAAATCTTTCTGAAACCTTTACATCTATATCAAGTTTATTATCTTCCTTTACTTTTGGTTCAAAACTAACAGAATTGTAAAATCCTAGTCTATAAAGTCTTGATTGGGATCTAAAAAGTTTCTTTCTTTCTAAAAGATCTCCTGGAGAAAATCTAAGCTCTCTTCTTATAACATAATCCCTTGATTCATAGTTACCTGTTATATCAATCTTGTCTACATAAAATACCTCACCAGGCTCAATGTTATAAACAACTTTAACTGTTTTCTCTTTTCTGTTTAAAATTCTGTTTATAGGTGCAGAAGCAAAGATAAATCCAAGTTCTGAATACTTATCTAAGATATGTTTTTTTATTCTTTTAATAAGTTCCCCATTATAATAGTCACCTAACTTTAGATCTTTTTTAAATCTTTCTAATAGCTCTTCATCTGTATAGTAAAGATTATTTTTAAAAGCTATATCTGTGAGTCTGTATCTTGATCCTTCTTTAATCCTTATTTTGATTATGTACTTTTCACCATCTTTCAGTTGAATAATTGGTTCAGATACATCAACATCAAAAAACCCTTTATTAATATAAAATTCCCTTATTCTCTCAATATCATCATAAAGAACATCTTTATCTAGAGCTGGTCTAAATCTTAATTTCCAAATATTTCTTGCTTTTGTTTCCATTATGTCTAATATCTCATCATCAGGTATCTGTTTGTTACCTTCTATAATGATTTTATCTACATATGCTCTTTCTCCTTCATCAATCTTAAAAACAAGTGTATTTCCTTTAAAGTAAAAAGAAACTTTTACATTGTAAAAACCTTCCTTCTGATATTTCTTTTTTATTATCATTTCCATTTTTTTTATCTCATCTATGGAGAAAACTCTTCCAAGTCCCTTTTTTAAGGAAGCTAACTTTTCAGCTAGCTCAGGACCAATACTTGTCATAGGTAGAATTCCACCAGTTTCTAATCTCTGCTGAGTCTCTATACCTAAAGCCTGAAGCAAATCCTCTGAAGATATCTCATGATTTCCTTCAAACTCAATCTTTTGAACAACAGGAAGTTCTTCAAATACAAAGATAAGATCTACACCATTCTCTGTGTACCTTGTATAAGCTTCTATTTCCCTGAAATATCCAAGTTTGTAAAGTTCTCTTAATGTTTGGGCGAGTCTATCCCTTGTTACAATAGCACCTTTTCCAAAAGGAATAATAGGTTTTATTATCTCTGGATCTACAAACTTTAGACCTTTTATATGAATTGCATTTAATTTATATACTTTTTGAACTTCTTTTTCAGTTACTGAAGAAATACTTTGAGTTTGTGCAAATGAAAAAAATGGTATAAAAATGAAAAAGAGGAGGGCTAAAAACCCTCCTCTTTGAAAGATAAGTAACTTTTTTATGTAGTAGCTACCTCTTTTTCTTTCTTCTCGTCTTTCTTCTTGGGTTTTATAACCTTTAGACCTACTGAACCATCTTTTTTCATTACAATCTCTGCTGTGGAACCTTCTGGAAGATTTCCTTTTAGTATCTCCTCTGCTAAAAGGTCTTCCACTAGAGACTGTAGCGCCCTTTTTATACTTCTTGCTCCAAATTCTGGTTTGAATTCCTTCTCTATTAAATGTTCTACAAACTTCTTGGACAGTTTTACAGTTATACCCCATTCTTTTAACCTTTTATTGATTTCCTTAAGCTGAATATCAATTATACCTTTAATAACATCTTTGTCTAGAGGCTTAAACACAATCACATCATCAAGTCTATTTAAAAATTCAGGGCTAAAATGTTTTCTAACCTGTTGTAGAACATTTTTCTTCATCTCTTCATAATCTAACATTGATGATTTTTGTTCAAATCCCATTTTGTTACTTTCAAGTAATAATCTAGCACCAAGGTTAGAAGTCATTATGATAATTGTATTACTAAAATCAACTACCCTTCCAAAAGAGTCTGTAAGCCTTCCATCGTCAAATATCTGTAGGAAAATATTAAACACATCAGGATGTGCTTTTTCTATCTCATCAAAAAGAATTACTGAGTATGGTCTTCTTCTTACTGCTTCTGTTAACTGTCCACCTTCCTCGTATCCTACATATCCTGGAGGTGCACCAACAAGTCTAGATACAGTATGCTTTTCCATAAACTCAGACATATCAAATCTAATGAGAGCCTCTTCTGTTCCAAAGAGATACTCAGCTAAAGCTTTTGCTGTTTCTGTTTTACCTACTCCTGTTGGTCCTAGGAACATAAACACACCAATTGGTCTGTGATGTCCTTTTAGACCAACACTGTTTCTTCTTATAGCTTTAGAAATAGCTTTAATTGCTTCTTCCTGATCTACAACTCTCTTATGAAGCTCCTCTTCTATATGGAGAAGTTTTTCAGCTTGAGATTCTGTAAGTCTTGCAACTGGTATACCTGTCCATTTTGCAACAACTCTAGCAATATCTTCAGCTGTAACTTTTGGCTTTTTCTCTTTTCTTTTCTCTTTCCATTCAGACTTTAATGTCTCAAACTTAGCTCTAAGTTTTAGCTCTTCATCTCTAAGAGCTGCTGCTTTTTCATAATCTTGATCTTTTGCAGCTTGAGCTTTTTCCTCTTCTATTTGCTTAATCCTTTCTTCTATTTCCTTTAACTCTGGAGGTAACTCTAACTCTTTAATTCTTACCCATGCTCCAGCTTCATCAATTAAATCTATAGCTTTATCAGGAAGCTGTCTGTCAGTGATATACTTAACTGAGTATTCCACAGCTTTTTCTATTGCTTCATCTGTATATTCAACTTCATGAAACTCTTCAAACTTCTTCTTAAGACCTTTTAATATTTTTACAGCATCTTCAGGTGTTGGAGGTTCTACTAGTACAGGCTGAAATCTTCTCTCTAGAGCTCCATCTTTTTCTATATACTTTCTGTACTCATCTATTGTTGTAGCACCTATTACCTGTATCTCACCTCTTGCTAAAGCTGGTTTTAACATATTAGAAGCATCTATTGAACCTTCAGCAGCTCCAGCCCCAACAAGGGTATGAAGCTCATCAATAAACAGGATAATATATGGAGCTTTTTCCAACTCTTTTAAGATATTTTTTAATCTCTCTTCAAACTGTCCTCTATACTTTGTTCCTGCTACTAATGCAGCTAGGTCTAAAGCAACAATTCTTTTAGACTGTAAAGGTTCAGGAACTTTCCCTTCTGCAATTCTTTGAGCTAAACCTTCAACAATAGATGTTTTTCCAACTCCTGGTTCACCTATTAAAACAGGATTATTTTTTCTTCTTCTTGCAAGAATCTGTATAACTCTGTCTATCTCTTTATCCCTACCAATAACAGGATCAAGCTTTCCTTCTCTAGCTAAAGCAGTTAAATCTCTGCTGAATCTATCTATATTTGGTGTTGGAACCTGTTTAACCTGCTCTTGAGGTGGTATTTCTCCAAGTATTTGGAGAATTTCTCTTCTTATTGAGTATTCATCTATACCAAAGCCTCTTAAAACTCTTCCACCTAGACCAGTTTTTTCTCTAACAATTCCAATTAAAAGATGTTCTGGCCCTACAAATTGATGATGGAGAATTCTAGCTTCCTCAACTGCAAACTCTAAAACCCTCTTTGCATCAGGAGCAAATAAAACTTCTCCTGAATGTGAACCATGAACCATTTGAGAAATTAACGTTCTCTTTACTTTGTCAACTGTTAATCCAAATCTAGATAAAACTAAAACAGGTATATCTTCTTCTTCAAGTAAAGATAAAAGAAGATGTTCACTTCCTAAGTAATTATTTTTATGTTCTAAAGCTTTTTCTCTTGCGTTTAATATTACTTTTCTAGCTCTCTCTGTAAATTTCTCAAACATATCTGAAACTCCTTTGTTTCTTTTTTTATTTTGCTTGAAAAAAATATGCCATAACAAAATTTTTCAAGTCTTATCAATTATATCCTGAATTCTACCGTCTTTTAAGTAATAAATCCTGTTACAGTATCCTGCTATTTCCTGATCATGAGTAGCAATGACTATACTCACATTTTTATCTTTATTCATATTTCTAAATATATTCATAACTTTATGGGCATTTTCTGTATCTAAGTTTCCTGTTGGTTCATCTGCCAAAATTATATCAGGTTCATTAACAACAGCCCTTGCTATTGCTGTTCTCTGCTGTTCTCCACCAGATATCTGAGTAGGCTTATGATTTAATCTGTGTTCTAAACCAAGCAACCTTAAAATTTTTTCTGCTTTTTCTTTTGCATTACTATGTTTATTATAAATTTGCACAGGAATCATAACATTTTCAAGCACCGTAAATTCTGGAAGCAAGTAGTGGAACTGAAAGACAAAACCAATATGTCTGTTTCTGAAAACTGACAATTTTTTGTCATCTAAAGAAAAAATATCAAAACCATTTATAAAAACTTTTCCTTCTGTTGGAACATCAATTCCTCCTAAAAGATGAAGTAATGTACTCTTTCCCGATCCTGAAGGTCCCATTAATGCAACCATCTCTCCTTTTTTAACTGTTAAATTAATACCTTTTAAAGCCTCTATTTTTTCTCCTTCTAAAAAATAGACTTTTTTTAGATTTTCTGTTTTAACAATTTCCATGTTCTTTCCTATCAGGACAAATTTTTAGCTTAGAACATTATCCATATAACCTTGTGAAAAATCTATCAATTTCCATCTATTACTATCTTCTATTCTGGTATTTAGTTTTTTAAATGTAAGTGTTCCCTAACTTTGCTACATTAGTTAGAAATTACTTACAGGAGGTTGTAATGAACAACGACAAACCTATTATGGGTTGGGCTCTTGCTGGAACATTGTTTGCTGTTATTAACCTTATAACATTTATCGTTGCAAACAGACCTATTGGAGCATCAACAGCTTTTCCCTACATAGGAAACATTATATTTCCTGCCATTGAAAATGAATACTGGAAGGAGATCAAAACATCTGGTTTTTGGGAAGCATGGTTTCTCTTTGGTGGATTAATTGGTGCTTTTATCACTTCAAAATTAACAAAAACATTTAGATTTACATTAACTCCTGTTTACTGGGAAAAGAAACTACAGATGGGACCTGTTTCAAGGGTTATATTTGCATTTGTAGGAGGTTTTTTACTTATTTTTGGTGCAAGAATGGCAGGAGGTTGCACATCAGGACATATGTTTAGTGGTGGGATGCAGTTAGCTGTAAGTTCTCTCTGGTTTTCAATATTTGCTTTTGTAGGTGGATTAGTTGCAGCAAACTTAATCTATAGAAGGAGGTATAAAGATTGAGCACAATAATAACAGCATTTATTATAGGTCTATTCTTTGGGGCAATAATGCAGCTTGCACAGCTTGATAGACTTGCAAAGGTTATTGGTGCATTTTTACTTAAAGATTTAACTATTCCTAAAGCTCTTTTAATGGCTATGGGTGTTGGAGCAATCCTTATTTATACTGCTGAATACTTTGGTTTTATCCATTTTCATATAAAACCTTTTTATCCTGTTGGAATTGCAATAGGAGGAATTATATTTGGTATAGGAATGGTTATAGTTGGTTACTGCCCTGGTAGCATGCCTGAGGCTGTAGGTGAAGGAAGAATAGATGCTTTATTTGGTATTATTGCAGGAATAATAGGTGGTGTCATCTTTACTATGATATATCCTGCATATGAAAACTCATTCCTACACGGAGATGTTGTTGGTAAACCTGTTTTAGCTGATCTTTTTGGATTAAAAGGAACTGCTAAGTGGTTATTTTCAGTATTTGTTGGAGGTATATCTATAGCACTTGCATTTTTAGTGGATAAGATTGAAAAAAAATATCTTCAGTGATTATTGATGGGGAGATACTTCCCCATCAATCTTTTTTTTCTTTTTAAGAAAGATTTCATAAAAGACGAACATTGCAATTCCTAATGTTATTGCTGAATCGGCAATATTAAAAGCTGGCCAATGATAACTTTTTATATGCCAATCTATAAAATCCCTTACAGCACCAATAAAAATTCTGTCATAAAGGTTTCCTAAAGCTCCACCAGAAATCAATGCTAAAGCATAAAGCTGAACAGGATGAAGGGAGCCTTGTTTTTTATACGCATAAAAGACCGCAATAATAACTGCTATCAAGGATGCAAATATAAGAATAAGCTTCCTTACAAAATCTGGTGCCTGAGCTAAAATTCCAAAAGCGGCCCCTCTATTCCATACAAGGGTTAAATCAAAAAACCCAGGGATTATAGTAATATCTCTATTAGCTAAATATCTTTCTGCTATCTCTTTTGTAAAAAGATCTAAAAAAACAACAGAAAAAACTATTAATAAAAAAAGATAAAATCTTCTCAAGCTAACTCTTTACTCCGGAAGTTTTTTATTTTCTTCTTCTTCTTCAAATGTAGATGGAATTATATTGTAGTATGGAGTATCTTCATTTCTACTAGAGAATGTTTTTATTGTTTCTTCATTCTGACTACATTCAATACACAGTCTTACCCAAGGAATAGCTTCAAGTCTCTTTTCTCCAATTGGCGCACCGCATTCTTCACACACACCATATGTACCACTATCTATCTTTTTTAAAGCTATGTCTATAAGAAAAAGTGTTTCTCTGTCAACCTGAGAAAGCTTATAAACAGTTTCTCTACTTAACTCTGATGTAACAATATCTGCAGCGTCTTCAACTCCTGATTTCTCATTAAGTTCTTCATTATTGTGATTAGAAAGAGACTCAAGTATCTCCTGCCTTTTCTTAAGAAGCTCTTCTTTTATTTTTTTAATGTCCATAACTAAAACCTCCTCCTAAAATGAGCATACTAAATATACTTTTTTTTTATAAAAGTCAAGCTTTGCAGGAGATACTTGAAAGATTCTTATCTTGTAGCTCTTCTAACTTTTCCTGCTTTTAAGCATTTTGCACAAACATAAATTCTTTTTACTGTACCATCTGATAAAATAGCTCTAACTTTTTGTAAGTTTGGTCTCCAAACTCTTTTTGTAGTTGTTGCAGAGTGAGCAACTCTATTTCCATGAGCAGTTTTCTTTCCACATATCTGACAAACAGCCATTCTCTTCCTCCAGTTTATAATTTGAAATTGAAAAAAATATTATATCAAATTTGGAGATACTTTTTAATAATCTTAGTATCATCAAAAGGTAGAACTTTATCTCCAACAATCTGATACGTTTCGTGCCCTTTTCCTGCTACTAGGACAATATCTCCTTTTTCAGCTAACTCCACAGCTTTTTTTATAGCCTCTTCTCTATCCTCAATAACAACAGGAGATTTTTCCATTCCTTTCTTAATATCTTCTATTATCTGAGCAGGGTCTTCTGTTCTTGGATTGTCTGAAGTGAGAATAACAATATCAGCATACCTTTCAGCAACTTTTCCCATTAAAGGTCTTTTTGATCTATCTCTATCACCTCCTGCTCCAAAAACAACTATTAAACGGTTGTGTTTTATCCTTTTCAAACTTTTTAAAATATTTTCTAAAGCATCAGGAGTATGAGCGTAGTCGTTAACAGCAAGAAAATCTCCACTATAAACAGTCTCAAATCTTCCTTTTATAGGCTCTAGATTAGAAGATTTTTCTAATAGTTCTTTCAAAGGGAAACCTAAACTATGAAGGGTTGCAATGGCTGCTGTAAGGTTGTAAACATTAAACTCTCCAATAAGTTTAGTTCTAACTAGGTATCTTTCTCCTTGAAATAAAAGGTTAAATTCTGTTCCTTTTATAGAGATATCAATATTCTCAATTGTGTAATCAGCGTATTTCTTCCCATAAGAAAAAACATTCTTTCCTTCTTTTTTTAGTTCTATAAATATTCTCTTTCCGTATTTATTGTCTGTGTTTATAACAGAAACAGCATCAGGATTTCTTTCTGAGAGATAATCAAAAAACCTCTTTTTAGCTAGAAAGTAGTTTTCCATAGTTTTGTGATAATCAAGATGATCTTGAGTTAGATTTGTAAAAACTCCTGCAGAAAAATTAGTTCCATATACCCTATACTGATCTACAGCATGAGAGGAAACTTCTGAAACCACATATTCAGCTCCTAAATCTTTCATCTTTTTCAATAGAGAAAACCACTCTATAGAACCAGGAGTAGTCCTTCCTGAAGAAAAAACTTTATCTTCAAATCTATACTCTATAGTTCCTATTATCCCTGCTTTTTTATTTAGTAAACCAAGATACTGATATATAAGATTTGATGTTGTTGTTTTTCCATTTGTTCCTGTTATCCCAATGATTTTTAGACTTTCATCAGGATGTTTAAAAAACTCTTTGGAAATAATAGCCTGTGTTTTTCTTGCATTATTTGTAAAAAACGTTTTTACATAGGGATACTTCTTTTCTATCTCCTTTTTCTTCTCTTTATCTTCTAAAACGATGTACTTAGCCCCTTTTTTTATAGCCTCATCTATAAATAGATGCCCATCAACAGATGTTCCTTTTATAGCAATGAAAAGGTATCCTTCCTTAACCTCTTTTGAGTTATTTGTTATTCCTTTTACATCTTTTAAAAAAGATAAATCCATCATATAGCTTTTGAGAATCTTTTCTCCTTTTTAGCTTTTGTATACTTATCGAAAGTAACAGCAATATTTCTGATAAGAAGCCTTCCTGCAGGGGTAACATCTATTCTGTCAGGATAAATCTTTATAAGACCATCTTTTTCTAACTCCTTTAACTCTTCCATCTCTGGAGCAAAGTACTCATCAAAGACAATACCGTATTTGTCCTCTATCTCTTTTTTATAAAGCTGGAAGTGAGACATTAGTCTCATAATAACATCTCTTCTTAAGATATCATCTTCATCAAGGAAGAAACCTCTTTCTACTGGAAGTTTTCCTCTATCAATAGCCTCATAGTAATCCTTTAATTTTTTGAAGTTTTGAGCATAAGCATCGTAGAGCATACTTATAGATGTAGCTCCAAATCCTATAAGCTCTGCTTCTGCATGGGTTGTGTATCCTTGGAAGTTTCTGTGAAGGGTTCTTTCCCTTTGAGCAACAGCAAGTTCATCATCAGGTTTTGCAAAGTGATCCATTCCTATAAATATGTATCCTGCATCTGTCAGTTTTTCTATTGTCATTTTTAGAATATCCAGTTTTTCCTGTGGTGGTGGAAGAGCTGTCTCATCTATCATTCTTTGAAGTCTTTTTAGCCATGGAACATGTGCATAGTTGAAGTTTGCAATTCTATCTGGATTTAGTTTTATCACCTTATCTATAGTTTCTGAGAATGTTTCAAGCGTCTGATAAGGAAGACCATATATAAGATCTATATTTACACTTTCAAAACCTGCCTCTCTTATCCATTCCATAACATTAAAAATCATCTCTTCAGGCTGAATTCTGTTTACTGCTTCCTGAACCTTAGGATTAAAATCCTGTATACCAAAGCTAACCCTATTAAAACCTATCTCCCTGAGAAGAAATATTCTTTCCCTATCAACATGTCTTGGATCTATCTCAATAGATACTTCTGCATTCTCATCAAAATCAAATCTCTTTTTTATTTCATTCATAAGCCAGACTGTCTGCTCATTGTTAAGATAGTTTGGAGTACCACCACCCCAATGGAGCTGAACAACTTTTCTAGAAGGGTCTAAAAGAGATCTCATAATATCCATCTCTTTTGATAGATATCTTAAATAGGGTTCTACAACTTCCTTTCTTCTTGTGATAATAACGTTACAACCGCAAAAATGACATGCAGACTCACAGAAAGGTATATGGAAATAAAGGGATAAAGGGGTTTTTCTTTCATTTGACTGTATTACTTTTTTTCTCCATTCTTCCTCTGATATAGGATAAAACTCCTGAGCTGTAGGATAACTAGTGTATCTTGGAGCTGGTTTTGCATATTTCATAATTAAATCTAAATCAAACTTTACATCTTGAGGATGAAAACTCATGGCTTATCTCCTAATTTTTGACTTTAGTGTTAAATTATATCTGATATATGTTAATACAAGGTGATATTTATCAGAAAAGGTTGATTTATATTAAAGTAATTTTATATTTTAGTTTATGGTATAATAATATCCCTTTTTCTTTAAAAATTTAACCTTTAAGGAGGTTTTATTATGTTGGGCATTGATGCCCCGAGGATTTATTTCCTTTTAGAAAAAATAACTTTGGAGGATAGAAAATGGAAAAAACCCTCGGACTGCATATCCTAGCGGATCTTTATGGGGTAGATTTTGAAAAAATTGATCACGTTGAAGATGTTAGAGCACTTTTAGAAGGTGCTGTTAAGTATGCAAATCTAAGTAAACTCTCTTCTCACTTTCATCAGTTTCACCCTCACGGTGCTACAGGAGTTATTCTCTTAGAAGAGTCTCACATCTCAATCCACACATGGCCAGAACATGGATATGCAGCTATTGATGTTTACACATGTGGTGGAAAAGAAAAAACATTTAAAGCAATGGAGTACATCCTAAAGGTTTTAAAACCTAAAAGGGTTGATGAAAAAGTTGCTGAAAGAGGGGTTGTTCCTATTAATCAGGAAGCCACGAATATTGAAAAGATAGAGCTTGAAACAGTAAATAGTTAATAAATCACGAATACAATCTTCATTATATATATATAAGCGGCGTATGCCGCTTAATTCTATTTCGGCTTATGTGATCGTAAATCCTTTGATGCTATATCTATAGTGGATTTTAAATGGTGGCATCCTCTATGGAAGTTTTTTACATTATAGAATTTTTTTTGCTTTCTAAAACCATTTTCTTGTTCGTCTTCGGCTCACCTAATTCAAAGAATTATTAGAAAAAGGATACTTCAAATAAGGCATAAGCCGTAAAAACTCTTTTAGCGTTTAATTTTACATTTTTTCTTAAAGAGCTTGCTTTTTTCATTAGTTTACAATAGGATAATCAAAAAATGGAAAATCTAAAGGCAAAAGAAGCTTAATAATAGAGCTAAAAAATGTGGCAAAGTGGCGAGCTAAAGTCCAACAGCTTCCCTGTAAAGATATTGACAAATCATAGATTTGAGCATGCCGTAAAGCATAGCACTTTAGTCAAGGGTGGTTCACATCTTGTATATAGACAATAAATATTAAGGAGGGCAATATGGCTAAATTACCTGAAAATGTATTTAATCTACTAAAAAGATTAACTCCTTCAGTAGTTGCAACAGCAAAAGACAATAAACCTTATACAACATTTATCACATGGCTTATTGCAAAAGATGAAAATACCATTAGATTCGCTGTTAATAAGGACTCTCTAACAGCGAATAATGTAAAAGAAAATCCTTATGTATCTATTGAAGTATTTGGAGATGGTATTGCATATAGTATTTCTGGTTTAGCAAAAATAATAAAAGATGAAATTGAGACCCTTCCATTTCCTGTATCAGTTATTGAAGTAAAAGTTGAAAACGTTGTAGATAACCTTTTTCCAGGCGGAACAGTAACAGGAGAAATACCTTTTAAACATACAGGAGATGTAGAAAAAGCTGAGGATCTTGATAAAAAGGTTTTAGAAGCATTACTCTCCTGAAGGAAGGGTAGCAGCTGCTACCCTTTTATGTATTTACTAGCTTTAATTTTTTATCTGTCTCTCTTCTTTTAAATTCTTCCTCTAAAGCATTTAAAACTTCCATTTTTCTTCTTGGAGAACACCAGTCTGGAGCAATAAGCTCATCATCTGAAGCTTCTCCTGTCATTCTGTGGATGATAATATCTTCTGGAAGGTACTCTAAAAAGTCTGCTACATACCTTGCATACTCTTCTAAAGATAAAACATCTATCTCACCATTCTTATACTGTTTTTCCATAGCTGTATGTTTTACTATATGAAGGGGGTGTATCTTAATGCCATCTATTGGAAGAGCAGCTATAAGTTTTGCAGTTTCTATATAATCCTCATACTCATCTCCAGGAAGACCAATTATCACATGGGCACAAATCTTTATTCCTGCTCTTTTTTTTGTTCTTAATACAGCATCAACAAACTCTGCCACTCCATGGGCTCTATTTATATTTCTTAAGGTTTTAGGATTTGCTGTTTGCAGACCATACTCAATCCATACCTCAGGTTTTTCTACAGTATATGAAGCAATAAGATCTAAAACTTCATCAGGAACAACATCAGGTCTTGTTCCTATAGACATTCCGATTATTTCAGGATACTCCATAGCTTTATCGTAAAGCTCTCTCAATGTTTCAACTGGAGCATAGGTATTGGTAAAAGCCTGAAAATAAGCTATAAATCCCTTTAGATTTTTAAATCTCCTTTTGTAAAAGTCCATAGCTTTTTCAATCTGCTCTTCAACGGTCTTTTTAGACATTGCATATGGACTGAATGAGATATTATTACAGAATGTGCATCCTCCAGATGCTTTTGAACCATCCCTGTTTGGACATGTAAATCCCGCATCTATAGAGATCTTTTGAATCCTTCCACCGTATTTTTCCTTAAGATACTGATTGAATTTTACCAGTTTCACTTTTACACTCCTGTGTAAGTTTTAAGAAAAATTTATCACAAAAAGAAAAGATTTCCATTGATGAAAAGTTAGAAACTATCTATAACTTTCAATCTTTTTGTACTCATCTATATATCTTATAGGCTTTCCTACAAAGAATCCCTGTGAATAGTCAATATCAAGTTCTCTTATAACCTTGTATATTTCAACAGATGAAACAAACTCTGCAACAGTTTTTATATTAAGTTTTTTAGAAAAATCAACAATTGTACTCACTATTATCTTAGAGTAAGGATCTTTATGTATATCTTTAATAAGGGAACCATCTATTTTTACAAAATCTGGTCTTAAATTAACCACATGAGAAAAGTTGGAATAACCGGCTCCAAAATCATCTATTGCTAAATGAGCTCCTAGCTCTTTTATCTGTTCCACAAAGGATTGAACCTGTTTGTAGTTTTGAATACTTTCACTTTCTAGTAATTCAACAGTTATTTTATGTGCTATATTTTCGTTATCTTTTAAAAGTCCTAAGAAATAATCAACTACTATATGATCCAAAACATCCTCAATAGAGAGATTTATAGAAAGATTTACATTTTTTTCTGCTATAGTTTCAAATGCCTTTCTCACTATAATCTTTGTAATATCCCTGTAATACTTTGATTCTTTTGCAACAGGGAGAAAAACTCCAGGAGATAAATATCTATTATCTGACGTTTCCAGTCTTGCTAAAACTTCATACTTTTCAATCTCACCTGTTCTGTTATCAACAATAGGCTGAAAGAAAGGTACTATTTTATCTTCTTTAACTGCTGTTTTTATAATATCAAGAATATTAAGGTTTTCTAAAATTTCCACACTCTTATCAAAATCTTTAGAGTATATAAGATATTTTTCTCTTCTATTTTTAACTTCCTTTAAAACCATATCTGCTTTTTCTAGTAAAGGGGCTTCAAATGTTATTCCTATAGAAACATTTAAAGTTAGTTCTAGGTTTCTATATTTAAAAACTTTATTTTCAAGTTCTGCTAGAAGCTTTTTAACATAACCTTCCGTTTCTTTTCTTCTGTTTTCATACAGAATTCCAAATTCATCTCCTCCTAATCTGTACACTTTTGCATCGTTTAAACCTATACTTTTTATAAAATCTGTTAAAAATTTTCCAAACTCTTTTAATATAAAATCTCCGGCTTTTGTGCCGTAAAAGTCATTAATATTTTTGAATCCATCAATATTTATTAAAATAAAAGATGGGTTTTTGTATTTTATGACATCATGGTTGAAGGCTCTTCTATTTGGAAGACCTGTTACATCGTCAGTTTCTGTTATTTTTTCTAATCTTTTTGCCATTTTTATAAGTTGCATATTTTTTTTATCTAAAGATATTAGGAGATAACCTGTATATCCTAATAGTAGAAGAAAGAAAGCTGTTGATCCTAGAGAGAAAATAGTAATAATTTCTGTTTCCTTTTGAGTTTCTCTAACAAAGCTATTATTAAGTGCAATTAAATATTCTTTCCCTTTTGTATCATTAACAAGATAATTTAAAATTTTATGATACTCTGGATACCTATCTATATACAACTTTAAATGGGAAAGTAATACAGAATGAAAATGATCAAGTTTTTCATCATTTCCAAAGTCGAAATATTCTAAATCGTTTACTAAATTCTTTAATGGTTTTAAAAAATCAATATCTGTACTGTTTCTAAGTAAAAATAAAGAAGCTAAAAGATTTGTTAATTTTAATGAATAAATTTGAATATCTTTCTTTTGAAGAAGATCATTGTCTATATCTAAACTACTTGTATACTTTAGAATAAGACTTGGTATATACACAGCAGAATTTTTAATCTCAGAATTTAATGTTTCAAATTTTATGATTTTTTCTTCTTTATTGTTGATATAAGTTTTATACATCTGTAAGTATTTAAACGATTCTCTGTAGGAGGGGCTTTTAAAATGAGGAGCATTTTCTAAATATGTAATTTTTTCTTTTATTTTTTCTAAATTTTTGTAGATATTATCATAATCGTAGTACAGAAAAAAACTGCTTTTTATAATATCTGTATCTAAGTTATACTCTAATGATTGTAAGTCTTTTATATTATCGAGAATTTCCTCTGATGTTTTGAAGTAATCTTTTGTCCATATATTAAAATAAAAAAGACCAGCAATAGAAATGACAGCAATGAAAGGTATAAGGAATATTTTTATTTTATGGTTTTTCATGATTGGCACGTTCACTCTCCCTTAATATGTCAGGTAATTCACCTGTTAGTGTTTTTAAAAAAGCCTCTATATAATCTATTTCTTTATCAGTTAATTCAAACCCTAAATTATGGTATGACATTTTTTTTAAAGCCTCTTTCAACGTTTTTACTGAACCATCGTGAAAGTAAGGATATGTACATGCAATATTTCTTAAAGAAGGTACTCTATAAACATTCTTATCATCTTCTTTTCTAGTTATCTGATATCTATCTGGATTAGATGGTATCCATTTGTACTTATGAATAACTCCAATTTTTTGAAATGAATTTCCACCAACATTAATTCCATTATGACAGGTTATACATCCAATTCTCTTGAATATAATGTAACCTCTTAGTTCCTTTTCAGTTAGAATTGAATTACATTTTTCAGGATTACCTATATTTTGTAGTTTGCATTTTAGATACATGTCGAATTTACTATTTGGTGTTATTAATGCTTTTTCAAACTCTACTATAGCATCTAAAACTTGCCAGTATTTTATTTTATCTGTTTTATACACTTTTTTAAAAAGTTCTCTATAAAGCTTGCTATTATTTAATCTGTTTTCTATTTCTTTTTTATTCATATCCATCTCAACAGGATTGTGAAGCGGACCTTTTGCCTGTTCATATAGATTTCTAGCTCTTCCATTCCAGAAAAGCCTAAAGTTGAAGTACGTGTTAAAAACACTAGGTGCATTTACAGTTCCTTTCTTCCCATTAACTCCTATAGAAACGCTTTTTCTATCTGTTCCCCATTTTGTATAAAGATCATGGCAAGTAGCACAGGAAACAGTTTTATCTTTAGATAAAATAGGATCATGAAACAATAATTTTCCTAGTTTAGCTTTTTCCTTATCATATGAGATTTTTTCAGGAATAGGTTTTATAGGTTCAAATGAATAAGAAGTAGTAATAATCAGTATCAAAAGAAAAATAGCAGATCTCACTATTAAACTCCGTGCAAAGCTTTAAAGCTCCCATGTTTTTATATTAGTATCTTCCTTCAAGATTAGATTATCGTGAATTTTTATTAAATTTTCTAGAAAATTTATCATAAAAGCCCCAAAGGGGCTCTATGTTTACAAATGTTCTATTATTGCCTGTGTCATTTCTTTTGTATTCACTCTTTTTGTTCCTGGTGCCCATATATCTCCTGTTCTATAGCCTTCCTCTAAAACTTTTTCCACAGCATTTTCTATATCTTTTGCTGCCTCATGTAGCTTACATGTTATGTCTAACATCATTGCTGCAGAGAGTATCATAGCTATAGGGTTTGCTACCCCTTGTCCTGCAATATCAGGAGCTGAACCATGAACAGGTTCATAAAGAGCATACTTTTCTCCAATAGAAGCAGATGGAAGCATTCCTAAAGAACCTGTTAAGGCTCCTGCTTCATCAGAGAGAATATCTCCAAATAGGTTTCCTGTAACAATAACATCGAAATCTTTAGGTCTTCTAACAAGCTGCATAGCACAGTTATCTACATACATATGTTCAAGTTCAATATCCTGATAATCTGCATGGGTTTCTGTAACTACTTCTCTCCAAACAGCAGAAACTTCAAGTACATTTGCCTTATCTACACTTGTTACTTTTTTTCTCCTATTTCTTGCAATTTCAAAGGCAAGTTTAGCAATCCTTTTAATCTCATGCTCGTAGTAAATCATTGTGTTGTATCCTACTCTTTCTCCATTTCTCTCTTCTATTCCTCTTGGTTCCCCGAAATAAATTCCACCTGTTAACTCTCTAATAACAAGTAAATCAACCCCTTTTATAAGACTTTCTTTTAAAGGAGAAGAGTCTAAAAGTGCAGAATAAGCTTTTCCAGGTCTAAGGTTTGCAAAGAGTTCAAGCTCTTTTCTTATTTTTAATAAACCTTTTTCAGGTCTTTTATCTGTTGGCAGATTATCCCATTTTTCTCCCCCTACAGCTGCGAGTAAAACAGCATCACTTTCTTTGGCTATTTTTAATGTTTCTTCAGGGAGAGGTTCCCCTGTTGCATCTATAGCAGCTCCCCCTATTAAACCTTCTCTAAACTCAAATTTTACTCCATATTTTTTTTCTATAGCTTTTAAAACTTCCAAAGCTGCTTCCATTATTTCTGGACCAATTCCATCTCCAGGTAAAACAGCAATTTTACAACTCTTTTTCATTTAAAACCTCCTTAACGTTATCTAATTTATTAAATGTTATCTATTATATTTGATTTTGCCTGTAAAAGATTAGAAAATAAGGAATTAAAAATATTGGGGCGGTGTTTATGGAATTTGCCAAATCTATTCCTTTATTTAGAGTATTTGGTATTCAGGTTAATTTAGATTATAGCTGGTTTATAGTATTTTTTCTTATAACATACACATTAGCTGAATATTTTTATCCTTACTATTATCCAAACCACAGCTTTTTAACATATCTATTTTTTGGGGCAATATCTGCTATATTGCTATTTGTATCTGTTCTTCTACATGAGTTGGCACATTCCTTAGTAGCTAAACATTACGGTATTCCTGTTAAAAATATTAATCTTTTTATATTTGGTGGCGTTGCTATGATAGAAGAAGAAGCTCCCTCTCCAAAAGTTGAATTCCTAATTGCTATAGCAGGACCTATATGTAGTTTTATTCTTGGAACTATATTTTTCTTATTAGCCTATTTTTATCCCCAAGATGATCTTTTAAACGGGCTTATTAACTACTTAATGTATGTAAACTTTGCGATAGCATTATTTAACCTTGTGCCTGCTTTTCCTCTAGATGGTGGAAGAATCCTCAGATCAATAATCTGGGCTAAAAAAGATATTATAACTGCAACAAAGGTTAGTGCTTTTACAGGAAAAGCATTTGCTTATTTTCTAATGTTATTAGGTGCTTTATCTGTATTACAGGGAAGTCTTATCAATGCTGTATGGTATTTCTTTTTAGGATGGTTTCTAAAAAATGCTGCTGAAGTTAGTTATGAGCAAACTAAACTCTCTGTTATTCTATCCCAGTATAAAGTTGAAAGATTTATGAGAACAATAAAACCTCTTTTATATAATGATACTATTTATACACTTATGACATATTATTATCCTTTTTACAGGTCCAATATCTTTCCTGTTATCGGAAACGATGGAAATATATATGTTGTCTCTGTTAAAGATGCTATGAAGATTCCACAACACCTTTGGGAAAAAACTTCTGTAATGGAAATAGCTAAACCTCTAAAAGTATATGTAAGTCCCTATGATTCTCTCTTTAAAGCTTTAAAGTTGATGAACAAATATCAGCTTGATGAACTTCCTGTTATATACAACAATGCTGTCCTTGGAATAATAAGACGGGTGGATATAGAAAATCTATTAGAAAAATATCTAACAGAAGAAAAATAAGGAGAATACTGATGAAATGCTATATTCTGATAACTGGCTCAGAGTTTACGCTTGGATTAAAACAGGAAAAAAATAGTCTTTACATTGCAAGGGAGGCTTATGATAGAGGATTGGATATTGTTGGGATAACAATAACTGGAGATGATATATACAAAATTTCCTTTTTTATAAAAGTAGCTTTAGATAAAGCAGATATAGTATTTATTTCTGGGGGACTTGGTGGAACATCTGATGATTTAACAAGAGAAGCAATAGAAGAAGCAATAGGTGTTCCTCTTGTATACGATGAAGATTGGTTAAAAAAGATAAAAGAGTATCTAAAGGAAACAAATAGAGATTTAAACGATAAAATTAAAAAAATGGCTAAAATTCCTTACGGATCAAAAAAGATAGAAAACCCTGTAGGAAGAGCTCTGGGATTTATAAAAGTTTTAGATGATGTAAAAAAAGCTATTGTAGCTCTTCCAGGAGTACCTCAAGAGATGGAACCTATGCTTGAGAAGGCATTTGAACTTTTAGGACTAAAAGAGAAGAAAAAAAGAATTCATCTCTTTAGAACATTTGGAAAAAGTGAAGTAGAAATAGATGAGTTGCTTAAAGATATTGATGGAAAAGTTATAAATGCATCCCCTAAAGGAGTAGATATCTGGATAACAGACCAAGAACCTGTTTTTCTTGAAAATAAAGTAAAGGTTGTAAGAGAAAGATTAGGAGAAATCATATATGCTGAAGACAATATAGAGATGGAAGAAGTTGTTGGGAAACTTTTAAAAGAAAATAATCTAACTATATCAACAGCTGAATCTTCAACAGGAGGACTCATTGTTTCCCGTTTAATAAATGTACCAGGTTCTTCTGCTTATGTTATGGGAGGAATTGTTTCCTATTCAAATGAAGCAAAAATAAATCTTCTTGGTGTAAAAAAAGAAAGTATAGAAAAGTACGGTGCTGTAAGCCCTGTTGTTGCTGAAGAGATGGTTAAAGGAGCAAAAGAAAAATTCAATACAGATATTGCTTTAAGTGATACAGGCATAGCTGGTCCAACTGGTGCTACAGAAGAGAAACCCTTAGGACTCCACTACATAGGTTTCCTTTTTAAGGATGAGCTTCAGGTAGAAAAAGTTATCTTTCAAAACGAACGAAACAATGTTCGTCTATATATTTCTCAGTATGCTTTAAATCTTATTAGACTAAAACTAAAAAAATAAAATAAGTATTCCGATAACCTATACTGCAAATAGGCTTGTTGTTGAATTCCTTGTAAGTGTAAAAAACTTTGACAATTTTGCGCTTGGAATGTGTGTATTTTGTAAATTTTTTTTACACTTCATCAACATTCTCTTTCTTTTTTCAAATTCCTCAGTTAAATATTTCCTTCCTTCAACTAGCTCCATAACTCTTTCAACCCCTTGACTATCAATAAATCTAACAAAATGCTTTCCATCTTTTTTAAATATTGCAGCCATTTCATCTCCCCCTAGGGTTTTATTTTGCTATTGGTATTTTTGCAAAGGATGTGCCAATGAATGTTTAAGATAAAATATTGTTATTCCGAATAAGTAATGTTAATAAAACTTCTTTAGAGAGGTGAAATAATGCGTGTTTTAAAAGTATTAAGCCTTTTTTTTATTTTTACATTAGTTATCAATAGTTTTTATAGTTGTTCTCAGATTCAGGCAGTTAAAAATCTAAAACTCAAAGAACCAGCTATTTTAGAGCCAAAAACAGAAAAGTTTGGAAACTATACATTTGTTATTCCTGCAAATTTTGAACTGAAGGATGATCTATCTGTGATATATGAGGATGATGGTATATATAGGGGATACATTGTTTTTATAGGTAAAGCATCTTTTGATAAGCTTCTTAGATTTTTTGATAAGTATATGACTAAAATGGGATGGAAAAAAGAAAGTGTCCTTGTTGGTGGGGATGCTGCAATAGTTGCTTATTCCAAAGGAAAACAGTTAATTATCTTTAAAATACAAAATATTCTTGGAATAACGTATATAAAAACTCTTTTGTCCTGTAAGTAACTAAAAGGTAGCTTTCGCTACCTTCTCTTTTTTTCACATTTTAGAAAAATAAAACGCTGTTTGACAAAGAAATTCGTTAATTATAGACTAATTTAGTGATTGATAATCAATAAATTTCTGGAGGCGTTTCATGGGAGAATACAAAAGACCTGTAGTTTCAGTAGTTGGAGCTGGAAATGTCGGAGAGCACGTTGCGAATCTGGTGGCTATAAGGGAAATTGCCAATGTGAGAATGTTTGACCTTGCAAGAAAAGACGGAGATAAAGTTTATGAGATTGTGAAAGGAAAAGCTCTTGATATAAAACAGATGGCAGCTGCTATAGACTGCGATGTTGAGGTAGAAGGTTTTACAGTTACTCCAGATGGAGAAGGATATGAACCTTTAGAAGGTTCAGATATAGTTGTTGTAACAGCTGGGTTTCCAAGAAAACCAGGTATGAGCAGAGATGATCTTCTATCTAAAAACGTTGGAATTATAAGAACAATATCTGAAAGAATAGCCCAGTATGCCCCTGATTCTGTTGTTATAGTAGTATCAAACCCTGTTGATGTTTTAACCTACGCTGCTTTAAAGTTAACAGGATTTCCTGCAAATAGAGTAATGGGAATGGCTGGTGTTTTAGATACAGCTAGATTCAAAGCGTTTATTTCAATGGAATTAAAAGTTTCCGTTAAAAATATAAATGCATATGTTCTAGGTAGCCACGGAGATGATATGGTTCCTCTTCTATCTGTTTCAAATGTTGGGGGTGAACCACTAACAAAGCTAATCCCAGAAGAGAGATTAAAAGAGATAGTTGAAAGAACAAAGTTTGGTGGTGGTGAAATTGTTTCTCTAATGGGAACGTCTGCTTACCATGCACCAGGAGCATCTGTTGTTGAGATGATAGAAGCTATTTTAAAAGACAAAAAAGAGATACTCCCCTGCTCTGTTTATCTTGATGGAGATGTTGCTAAGCATTATGAAGCAGAAGATATATGTATTGGCGTTCCTGTTAAGCTTGGAGCTCACGGGGTTGAAGAGATTTTAAAACTAGATTTTACAGATGAAGAAAAAGCCTTATGGAAGTCATCAGTGAAATCTGTAAAATCTGGAATAGAAAGAATTAAAGAGTTAGGACTTATATAAAGAGGTATGAAAATGAGAGAGATACATGCAAATGAGATAAAAGAAGTTGTTAAAGCCCTTGTTATGGATGCAGAGTATTTTTTACCTTCAGATTTTGTTCAGGCTTTAGAGAAATCTGTAGAAACGGAAGAATCTCCTTTAGGAAAAGAAATTTTAAAAACCATTCTTAAAAATGCAAAAGTTGCCGCTGACGAAGAGGTGGCTTACTGTCAGGATACAGGATACCCTGTATTTTTTGTAGAAATAGGACAGGATGTCCACGTTATAGGTGGAAATATAAGAGATGCTATAAATGAAGGAGTTAGAGAAGCTACAAAAGAAGGTTATTTAAGAGCCTCTTTAGCTTACGACCCGGTTATAGAAAGAAAAAACACAGGGGATAACACACCTGCACTTATATACTTTGATATTGTCCCAGGGAATAAGATAAAAATAAAGTTTGCTGCTAAAGGTGGTGGTTCAGAAAACACAAGTAGACAGATGATGTTAAAGCCTGCTGACGGATGGGAAGGTGTTAAAAACTTTATTATAAAAACTGTTGCAAACGCAGGACCTAACGCATGTCCTCCTTTTACCGTTGGGGTTGGAATAGGTGGGACATTTGACTACTCAGCTGTTTTAGCGAAAAAGTCCCTTTTCAGACATATAGGTGAAAGACATCCAGACCCAAAAATAGCAAAACTTGAAGAAGAGCTTATAGAAGAGATAAATAAGTTAGGTGTTGGACCTTTAGGATTTGGAGGTTCAACAACAGCTGTTGATGTAAAAATAGAGGTAGCACCTGTTCATATAGCCTCTTTGCCTGTTGCTGTTAATATTCAGTGTCACGCAGCAAGACATAAGGAGATTGAGATATAAAATGGCTACAGCTGTTAAAAAGCAGCTTTCAAATAAGAAAAAAGTTTCAGGAAGAGTACCTAAAGAGCTTATCTATGAAATGAGGAAAGGTTCTCCCATTTACTACAGGGATTATGACAAAGTCTTGAAGGGAGAACTACCTATAGAGGCGGTTATGGGAAGTAGTGGATTACAAGCATGGTTAGTAGATTTAATAGTTACATTTTTAAAATCGGTTTTAGACAAAAAGAAATACAAAGTTCTTTATAATGAAGTTGGCTACAAATTTGCCCCTCGCAGCTGGTATAACCTTGACATAGCTATCTGGGAAAAGGAGAAGGTTAAGCCGTATCTGAAAGAAAACAAACTTATTCCTGTTGCACCGGAAGTTGTTATTGAAGTGGACACTAAAGCAGACCTTAGAAAGTTTGAAAATCCTCAGGATTACTTCCACAGAAAAACACAGGATTTATTAAACAGCGGTGTTAAAAAGGTTATATGGATTTTTACAGAAGATAAAAAAGTGTGGATAGCAGAGCCTAAAAAACCCTGGCTTATCGTTGATTGGGATTATGAAATTCCTGTTATGGAAAATATAAAAATAAATCTTGAAAAATTAACGAAAGAGGAAGAGTAAAATGAGTGAAGTAAAGAGAATAACAACACCTTTAACAGATGATGTTATAGAAACATTAAAAGCAGGAGATAGAGTTTTAATAACAGGATATGTATATACAGCAAGGGATGCAGCTCATAAAAGAATGCTTGAAGAGTATGAAAAAACAGGAAAACTGCCTTTTGATATAAGAGGACAGGTTATATACTATGTAGGTCCTACACCTCCAAAACCAGGACAGGTAATTGGTTCAGCAGGTCCAACAACAGCATATAGAATGGACAAATACACCCCAAAACTTCATGAACTTGGACTAAAAGGAACAATAGGAAAAGGATGGAGAGGTCCAGAAGTAAAAGAGGCTTTAAAGAAGTATAAAGCTGTATACTTTGCAGCTTTTGGTGGAACAGCAGCTCTCCTTTCAAAGCATATAAAGTCTGTTGAGATGATAGCCTATGAAGACCTAGGACCTGAAGCTATAAGAAAGCTTTATTTTGAAGATTTTCCTGTTATTGTTGCTAACGATATATACGGAAATGATGTATTTCAAGAGCTTGAGGAAAAGTATAGAAAGATAGACCTTTCAAAACTTCCAACTTACTGTATTTAAAGAGGTAAGAAAAACCTTTGGTTTTATATACATTAGGATATTCAAACTTTTTTGAAGAAGAGAGGCTTATAAATAGGTTAAAAAAGATTGATATTGAATATATTATAGATATAAGAACTTTCCCTTATTCAAAAACGTTTCCCCAGTATGATGAACCTGTTTTTAAGAAAAGATTAAACAAAGAAGGGATAGAGCAATTTTTTCTTGGGGATTATATAGGCGGTTTAGTTTTTAAAAATCATTTTAAAAAGGGTATAAGCTCTATCTTTGCTCTTTTAGAAGACGAAAAAATCAAGACAGGATTAAACAAACTTTACAAAATAGCCAAAGAAAAGAAAACAGTTATAATGTGTGCAGAAAAGGAACCTTTTAACTGCCACAGACTGGCCATAAGTTTTCTCTTTAAAGAAAAAACCCCTTTTGAGATTATTCATATATATTCTGATAAAAATGAAACTTTTAAAGAGAATATTAGCCGTTTTAAAGAGGAAAACAATCTGAAAAAACTTAACATAAAGACTGAAATGCTTATAAAAGAAAGACTTGAGCTCTTATACAAGTACCAAAACAAAAGGGAAGAAAAATTCCCACAAGAAGCAAAAAATTTAAAATTATTTAAAAAATAAGCAGGAGGATACAGATGAAAGTACATGAACATCAGGCAAAAGAAATTTTTAGAAAATATGGGCTACCAGTCCCTGAAGGATATCCTGCGTTTACAGTTGAAGAAGCTGTAGAAGCGGCACAGCAAATTGGAAGATTTCCTGTTGTTGTGAAAGCTCAAATCCATGCAGGTGGTAGAGGTAAAGCAGGTGGTGTAAAACTTGCTCATAACCTTGATGAAGTTCAGCAGTATGCAGCAGAATTACTTGGAAAAACTCTTGTTACGTTCCAGACAGGACCAGAAGGACTTCCTGTAAGCAGAGTTTACATAGAAGAAGGAACAAACATAGACAAAGAATACTATGTAGCAATAACTCTCGATAGAAGTAAATCAAAACTTATTATCATGGCTTCTGCTGAAGGTGGAATGGAAATTGAAGAAGTGGCAGCTAAGAATCCAGAAGCTATTATTACTGAAGTAATTGACCCATTCTTAGGTCTTAGACCTTATCAGGCAAGAGAGATAGCATTAAAACTTGGATTCCCAAAAAATCTTTTAAATAAAGTTGCTTCAATATTTGTAAAACTGTATGAAGTTTATATGAATGAAGATGCTTCAATGGTAGAAATAAATCCTCTTGTTTTAACAAAAGAGGGAAATGTTGTAATTTTAGATGCAAAAGTCGATTTTGATGATAACGCACTCTTTAGACATCCTGATATTATGGAAATGGAAGATCCAACACAAGAGTCAGAACTAGAAGTAAAAGCTAAGCAGTATAACCTGAACTATATAAAACTTGATGGAGATATTGCATGTATGGTTAATGGTGCAGGACTTGCTATGGCAACAATGGATACAATAAAACTTGCTGGCGGTGAACCTGCTAACTTCCTTGATGTTGGTGGTTCTGCAAACGCTGAGCAGATTGCAAATGCATTTAAGATCATACTTTCTGACCCTAATGTAAAATCTATCTTTATTAATATATTTGGTGGAATTTTAAGATGTGATAGATTGGCAGAAGGTATTATTGAAGCTTCAAGGGAAGTTAAGCCTCATGTTCCTATTGTAGTTAGAATGGAAGGAACAAATGTTGAGCTTGGAAAGAAAATGCTTGCTGAATCAGGATTAGACCTCATAACAGCTGATACAATGTGGGAAGGAGCTGTAAAAGCTGTTGAATTAGCTAAACAAGCAGGTTAAAAAGATATATGAGTTTAGCTGATAGATATTTGCCTTACTATACGGTAGAAGATAGAGAAAAGTGGAAAGGAGATTGGGAACTTGTTGAAGGGGTTCTCTTTGCTTTAGCTTCTCCTTCTATCGAGCATCAAAGAGTTATATCTCGTTTACTACAACAACTCCAAAATGGTTTTGAAAAATGTAAGGAGTGTGAAGCTTTACCAGACTTAGACTACTTTATATCTGAAGATACTGTTGTTAGACCAGATGTTATTGTTTTATGCAAAAAAGTAAAAGAAAAACTAACTGTACCTCCAGATATTATATATGAGGTTGTATCACCATCTTCAGTAAAAATGGATGAACACATAAAATTTGAGCTGTATGAAAGAGAAGGAATTAAGTTTTATGTGCTTATTTATCCTTTTAAAGATAGAAAGCATATAAAAATTTTCCAGCTTTTAGATGGTAAATACAAAAAAATATTTGAAACTATAGATGATACTTTTGAATCTATTCTTGAAAAGTGCAAATTTACACTTGATTTTTCAAAAATATGGGAATAAAGAAGGAGGAATATAAAGATGAGCGTATTAGTTAACAAAGATACAAAAGTGATAGTTCAAGGTATAACAGGAAGAGAAGGTTCTTTCCATGCAATACAATGTAAAGCTTACGGTACACAGGTAGTAGGTGGTGTTACCCCAGGAAAAGGAGGACAGGATGTAGAAGGAATTCCTGTTTTTGACAGTGTAAGAGAAGCAGTTGAAAATACCGGAGCAGATTGTTCTCTTATTTTTGTTCCACCTCCATTTGCAGCAGATGCTATCTTAGAGGCAGTAGATGCAGGATTAAAAACTGTTATCTGTATCACAGAAGGAATTCCTGTGAATGATATGATACCTGTTAAAAACTATATAAAAACTTACTACCCTGACACTGTTTTAATTGGTCCAAACTGTCCAGGGGTTATAACTCCAGAAGAAGCAAAAATCGGAATTATGCCAGGGCACATATTCAAAAAAGGAAATGTTGGAATAGTTTCGAGATCTGGAACTCTTACATATGAAGCAGCATTTCAGCTTACAAACAAAGGAATTGGTCAATCAACTGTTATAGGTATTGGTGGTGACCCTGTTCCTGGAACAGTTTTCTCAGATGTATTAGAATGGTTCCAAAACGACCCTGAAACAGAGGCTATTGTTATGATTGGAGAGATTGGAGGAACAGCAGAAGAAGAGGCGGCTGAGTTTATAAAGTCTCACGTTACCAAACCTGTTGTTGCATATATCGCCGGTGTTACAGCTCCTCCAGGAAAAAGAATGGGACACGCAGGGGCTATTATAGCAGGTGGAAAAGGAACAGCTGAAGAGAAATACAAAGCTCTCGAAGCAGCAGGTGCTAAAACTGTAAAAAATATCTCAACAATAGGTGAAGCTGTAGAAGAAGTTTTAAAAGCAATAAAAGGATAAAAATATCATAAGCCCCTTTAAAAGGGGCTTTTTCTTTTGCGTAAAGTTTGATAATATGTAAAAAGGATTTTTGGAAAGAGAATATGGCTATCCTATAAACAGTCTATTTCGAGGGATAGGATTAATTAATAATAGTTACTATTAAGCTTTGCATTTTTAATAGAAAATATAATTTTGCGTAAGTTGGCTTTTTACAGGCGTTAGCGAGAATATAATAGAAAATATATTCGCATTAATGGAGGGTCGATGCAAAAAACTACCTTCAGCGAGGATTTGATAAAATTCTAAAAATCTCGCTAAGCCTTGAAACTACTTGCTGAAATAAAATTTTTTTACTTATCTCAATTAACGGGTTTTATCTGAACTATATGGGATAGAAAGACTACATTGTGTAGTATATGATAACAAAAAAAAAGAAAGGTTTTATCTGAACTATATGGGATAGAAAGAGCTCTTATCAAGTGTTCAGGTTCTTCTTGTGATGAGAGTTTTATCTGAACTATATGGGATAGAAAGTTTTGAGATGTTCCAAGATTTGCAGGTATATACTTGGTTTTATCTGAACTATATGGGATAGAAAGTCTAATTACATATTCTCCTGCTTGGGCTAAAACAGGTATAGTTTTATCTGAACTATATGGGATAGAAAGTGTTTTCATTAGTGATGAGACAGATAGAAGGTTTATACTAGTTTTATCTGAACTATATGGGATAGAAAGAAAGCAAAAAATGAACCTACTTTTGCTATTGATTTTGGTTTTATCTGAACTATATGGGATAGAAAGATTTTGATATTTCGTTAGAAGTTAAAATACCATCAGTTTTATCTGAACTATATGGGATAGAAAGAATTTTTTGAATTGTTTTAGCTTCTTTTGAACTTATCTGTTTTATCTGAACTATATGGGATAGAAAGTCTTTAGATATCACATAGTTAGGAGATCATAGTTATGTTTTATCTGAACTATATGGGATAGAAAGCGAAAAGAAAAACTCTTCGTTGATAAAGATGGACACAGTTTTATCTGAACTATATGGGATAGAAAGATATATACAAGATTTTAAAAGGCACTTTTTACAATAAAAAGGTATTTTAATACGTATTTCTAGAAAATCCATTCGAATTATTAAATATGTAATTCGTTTTTTATCTCTTAGAGAAAAGAAACTTTCACAGCTAAATCTGAACATATTACAGTACCTCATTTATTCTTTTTATATAATGACATATACTTTCTAACATTTTAACTATAGTATAGAGACTTACGATAATAGATAAAGTCATTTTTTTATTATAGGAGTATAATATGGATTATGAAGTTATCTACCATTTCAACGAGAAATTTTCTTATTGTGAAAAATGCGATAAATATGAAAACTTAAAAATTCCTATAGCTGTATATGTGAAACCTAAAGAAAAAGAAAAAGTTAAAAAAGAACAAAAAAATATTAAAAGTAAAAAAGGTTTAACTACCTATTTAAAAAAACTATACAAAGGAATAAAAGGACGGGAAGATAAAAGGAAATATTGGTATACATGCATTCTTCACGATGACAAAGAAAATGAAATATGGATGACTGATTCTTATCAAGAATATATGAATGCATTAGATTCTCTTTTTAAGAATAATTATAATATACTCCTGTATGAAGCAAAAATTAATTGGAATAAAATTTTGTTAAGTGAATTTGAAGAATGGTTTGCTACATATTCCTTAATCGTTTACATAAACAATATTCTTTATAATTTAGAAAAAAAATTAGCATTTTCTGAATTTTTGTTTAATTATTTAAATAATAAAGATAGAAAAAAGACATTAGAGAAATTCAAAAATTTTTTTGTTATTTTAAATTACTTCTTAAAAAATAAGAATTTAAGCGGTGATAAACTTCTTAACTTTTCTGAGATAAATTTTCCTATTTTTCCTTTGAAAGATGGAAGTGTATGGGAAAGCAAACTTTTTTTATTTTATGATCCATATAAAGATGATGAATCACTTGAACCAAAATCTATGATATTTAATTTTTATAAATGTAAATTTTATGGAGAAACAATAATTAGCTCTTATCATAAAATATGGAATAATTCAACCATCATTACTGATAGATGCATATTTCTTAATAATTTAAATATTTATTCTTATACTTATGATTGGGAAAATCCAGAATTTGAACAATATAAATTTAAGGATATTTTTTTAAAAAATAGCAAATTTTACAGCCCAGTATATGTAGAAATAAATGTGAATGGTTGGTTAGGAAGTGTTGAAGATGTAGGTGTTCATCCTAATATTGAAAATTGCAAATTCTTTTATTCATTTAGTATTGCATGGGCAGATCCTATTATTTCATATGATCTATATGAAATATTAGAAAATGAAATAGATGGTTTTTTCTTATGGACATTTAAGAGTGCTATTAAAGATTTTTATATAAAAAATACAATCTTCCATAAAGGTGCTTATTTTAATACCATCATTCACAAAAATATCTTTGATAATGTTACATTTAATTCAAGCATTTACTTTACATATTTTAATATTAACTATGAAGAATTTACTAAATTGTTAAAGTCTATAAAAATAAAATCAAAAAAATTAGAAGCTCAAGATGTAAAAA
>JALVKE010000007.1 GCA_027028005.1 Persephonella sp.
TTGTTACACCTGTGTTTTCAGCTATAACTTTTCCTGAAGCTGTGTATCTGTAGTAGTTTTCAGGAATATTTTTTTCTATTTCCTTTACAGCATTATCTATTAAAACCATAATAGCTTTTTCCATAGGGGTATTTTTATAAACTTCTAACCCACCACCTAATCCTATACTTCCTGCAAGCCATCCTCCTAAACCACCTATACTAAAACTTGAAGCACTTCCTTCTACTCTTGTTGAGCTAATAATTCTTCCTGTTCTTGTATCTATAAGTCTTATAATTGCTGCAATATAAGCATCATTTTTACCGATTTTAACTCCACCAATGGCAGGAATTTTTGAAAGAATAGCTCCTACCCCTCCTTTTATTCCACCTGCTTTTGGCTCAAAGGCTACAATAGCACCTGTTACAAGAATATCAGCTCCTTCCATTAAACCTTTTTGTAGAGCTTTTCCCTGTTGTATGTATCCTGATCTTCCTAGCTCAATTTCTTCTTTTACAGCTTCAAATCCCTCTCCTCTTTCAAGAACAATAAACTTTCCTGTTTTTACAAGAGCATCAACAAGCATATCTTTTATTCCTTCTCCAATACGTCCATAACATTTTGCAGCTCTACAGTCAAACTTAGCTACAGCTATCCGTGCTTTAGGTCCCTGATACTTTACCACCTCATTTACATTTTGATTTGTTGTCTGAACAGAAGTTGTTTGAACTCCGACACAGCTAAAAAGATTAAAAGAAATAAACGCAAAGATTAAAGTAATCAGGATTTTTAACATAATACATCCCCCAAATGATTATCTTCTCTTTTAAGTTAATACTTATTTACCTCTATTTCTAGATAGAAAAATTTATGCCAAATTTTAAAGCTAATAGGTTCATGAACTTTGGAAAGAAAAGAATCACAACTTAATATTGTCTATAAGTCTAGTATCTCCAACATAAACAGCTAAAGCTATTACATCTCCCTTTTCTACTTTTTCCTTAGGTTTCAGCGTTTCTGGATGGATTATCTCAATATACTGAATGTCTTTAACATAAGGGTAGGAGCTAATAAGCTTTTCCATCTCTTTTTTTATCTTCTCAGGATTTGTTTCCCCTTTTTCAAATAGTTTTTTTGCATGAAATAAAGCCTTACTTAAGGAAAGGGCTGATTTTCTTTGTTCAGAAGAGAGATATTTGTTTCTAGAAGAAAGAGCTAGTCCATCTTCTTCTCTTATTAAAGGACATCCAACTACTTCAACATCCATATTTAGATCTTTAACCATCTTTTGGATTACTTTAAATTGCTGATAATCTTTCTTACCAAAGTAAGCCCTATCTGGATTTACAATATTAAACAGTTTATTGACAACAGTTGTCACTCCCCTAAAGTGACCAGGTCTGAAAGCTCCACATAGACCTTCTGTTAATCCTTCTACTTCTACATATGTTGAGTAACCTTCTGGATACATTTCTTTGTAGGATGGATAAAACACGTAATCAACACCTTCTTCTTTACAGAAATAAAAGTCTCTGTTAATATCCCTCGGATATTTATCTAAATCTTCATTTTTTCCAAACTGTATAGGATTAACAAATATGCTAACTACAGTGATATCATTCTCTTTCTTAGAGCATCTTATTAGAGAAACGTGACCTTTATGAAGATATCCCATAGTTGGAACTAAACCAACATTTTTCCCCTTTGCCTTCTCCTCCTTTATAATTTCTTTCATCTCTTTAATACTTTTTATCAACATATTTTCACGCCTCTACTTTATAATATTAGCTTTAAACATAATTATAAATTAATGAGGATTTTAAATGATTACAAAAATAATATGGGAAGCTTTCTCTGTAGCTTTACTTTTATATGGATTATATCTCATTTATGTATTTCTATGGTTTTCTGAAGTTAGGATTCTAAACTGGGATGTTACATTTGCTAAACTTGTTTCAGGAGGTATTATTGGCATTATACTTGTAATATCTTCAGTTAAGTGGTTTAAAAAGAAAAAGGAAGAACTTGAAAAATTAAAAAAACAGGGGGAGTAGTATGTTTGTAAGAATAGACACAGGTTTGTATATAAATCTTGAGAACATAATAGCAATAGAGCTAGAAGAACCTACTTTAGATGTCTATAATGAAACATCTGTTTACAGATGGGCATTTCATACTATAAGTGAAAGAAATCCTGTTTTTTACAGTCAGGTTTTTGATAGTAAAGAAGAAGCTTTAGAATGGTTTGATGATGTTTTTGGAGAAGTTATTGAAAGAAGAGTTTAACTTGATATTAAACAATAAGTTTTTATCCCAAAATGTTATAATAAATAGTCTTGATAAGCTTAAATTTTTTACGGGGTAAAAAATGGAAAATACTCAATCAGAATTTCAAAAACTTCTAGAAGAAGAGTCTCAAAGTTTAAACTTTTACTCAAGAGGAGAAAAAGTAAAAGGAAAAATAGTAAGAATACAGGATGATGTAGCATTTGTTGATATAGGACAGAAAACAGAAGTTGCTATTCCTAGAAATGAAATAGAAGGACTCAGAGAAGGAGATGAGATTGAGGCTATCTATCTAGGGAAAAGAAATAAAGAAGGTTATCAGTTAATTTCTAGAAAACCTCTTGTATTCCAGGAAACGTTAGAAAAATTAGAAAATGCATTTCTAAATAAAGAAAGGGTTAAAGCAAAACTAGATAGAAAAGCTCAAAAAGGTTTTATTGTTTCTATAAAGGGAGTAAAAGCTTATCTTCCATATTCAGAAGCAGGACTTAAAAGAGGGGAGGAATTTCCACCTGCAGAGTTTGAGGCTTATATAATAAAGTTTAAAAAGAATAAAAAAAATCCAAATATTGTTGTTTCTAGAAAACAAGTTGTAGAAGAGGATTTAAAGAAAAAGAAAGATGAAATATTTAACCTTCTTAAAGAAGGAATGGAAGTTGAAGGGAAGGTTGTTAAAAAGCTAGATACAGGTGTTGTTTTATCTTTAGATGATATTATCTTTGGATTTCTACCAAAATCTTTATATTCGTGGGATAAAAGTCGTTCAATAGATGAGCTGTCTGTTGGTGATAAGATAAAGGTAATGATAAAAGAGGTAGATAGAGAAAATCAAAAGGTTTTATTCTCCAAAAGAGATCTTGAACCTAACCCATGGAAAGAGTTTGATAAAGATGTTGGAGATATAGTTGAAGCTACAGTTACTGATATAAATGATTATGGGCTTGTTGTAAAAGTTGGTCAGTTAGAAGGTTTTATTCATAAAAATGAGACATCTCATCTTTATCCTCAAAAGTATAAATCTATGTTTAAGGTAGGAGATAAAGTAAAAGCTAAGATAATAGAGCTAGATAGAGATAAGAGAAGATTAAAACTCAGTATAAAAGCTGCTCAGCCTCATCCAATAGATAAATTTCTAGAAGAAAATCCTGAAGGTTCCGTTGTAAAAGGTGAAATAAAAGATATTAAAAATAAGGTTGCATTTGTAGATTTAGGTGGAGAAGTAGAAGGTATTCTTCATCTAGAAGATGCAACATGGAACCCTAAAATAAGAAATATTGGACAGGTATTAAAAGGTCAAAAAGTTAGAGAGTTTAAAGTTTTAGGAAAAGAAGACAACAAAATAAGGCTTGGTTTAAAACAGTTTACAGAAAATCCTTGGGAAAAATTCCTAAAGGAACATAAAGTAGGAGATGTTGTAAAAGGGAAAGTTAAAAAGCTTATAGATAGAGGAGCTTTTGTTGAGCTATACAATGATGTTGAAGGATTTATTCCTCTGAAAGAAATATCTAAAGAGAAAATAGAAATTCCTAGTGATAAACTTTCTCTAGGACAGGAAGTAGAAGCTAAAATTATAAAAATAAAAGGAAATGATATTATTTTAAGTATAAAAGCCCTTGAAAAAGATAAAGAAAAAGAAGAAATAAAAAAAGTTATAGAAAAAGTAAAACCTAAAGGAGAAGGATTAGGTACCCTTGGTGAGTTAATCAAGCAGAAACTCAAAGAAAGAGGTAAGGCTTGATAGTAGATTTTCTTTTCTTTCTAATAGGATTAGTTTTAATCCTAGCTGCAGGGGAGTTATTTACTAACGGAATAGAGGCTATAGGTCACAGATTAAACTTTTCTCAAAATTTCACAGGAAGTGTTTTAGCAGCAGTTGGAACAGCACTTCCTGAGACTATACTTCCAATTATTGCTGTATTATTTTTTTCTCATAATGCTGGGGTAGATATAGGAGTTGGAGCTATTTTAGGAGCTCCCTTTATGCTTTCTACGTTAGCATTTCCTCTTGTAGGTATCACAGTAATTATAATGTATCTTTTAAGAAAAAGAGATTTATATCTAAATATAGAAACAGTTGGCTTTAGAAGAGATTTAACTTTTTTTCTCTTTGCCTATTCAATAGCTCTTTTTATTGTTCCATTTGAAAATCATCTCCTCAGAATTTTCACAGCATTATTTTTATTATTTTTATATGGGTTATATGTATTTCTAACACTCAAAGGTGAAAGTGAGGAGATGGAAGAAACTGAACACCTTTACTTTTCTCCTAAAAATCCACATCCAGCTATATGGTTAGTTTGGTTTCAAGTTATTGTTGCTCTTGTTATGATGATTAGTGGTGCTCATTTGTTTGTTGAGGGAATTGAAAAAATTAGCTTGGCATTGGGATTTTCTCCACTGCTTTTTTCTCTCCTTGTAGCACCAATTGCAACAGAACTTCCAGAAAAGATAAACAGTGTTTTGTGGACTATTAGAGGAAAGGATACCCTTGCTTTAGGCAATATATCTGGAGCTATGGTTTTCCAAAGTACGATACCTGTCAGTTTTGGAATTGTTTTTACTCATTGGAATTTAGAAGGACTTGCATTTGTGTCTGGTGTTTTCGCTATATTAGCTTCATTTTTTGCACTAGTTCTTTCCTTTGTTAATAAGAAGTTTATACCTATAGGTTTAGCCTTTGGAATAATTTTTTATATTACTTATATAATCCTTGTTTTAAAAGAGGTGAGCTAATGGAGAGAGATTTAGATAAAGAGCTTCAGATATTAGGAGACAGTATATTTGTTTTAAGGCAAGAAGTTAAAAAAGGTAGAAAAGAGCTTTTACCTGAGCTTATAGAAAAGAGAAAGAAGTTTAAGGAATTAGCAAAAGAAAAATCAGAGCAGTTAACAGCATGGGAAAGGGTTCAGTTAGCGAGACATCCTAAAAGACCTCATACTGTAGATTACATAGAAAATATCTTCACAGATTTTGTAGAACTCCACGGAGATAGAAAGTTTGGAGATGATAAGGCTATCATTGCAGGATTCGCATTTTTTGAAGGAATGCCTGTAGCTGTGATTGGACATGAAAAGGGTAAAGATACGAAGGAAAAAATAGAAAGAAACTTTGGGATGCCTCATCCTGAAGGTTACAGAAAAGCTATAAGAGTTATGAAACTTGCTGAAAAGTTTAAAAGACCTGTTATCACCTTTATAGATACTCCAGGAGCTTATCCAGGAATTGGAGCTGAAGAGAGAGGACAATCACAAGCAATAGCAGAAAGTATTATGACAATGGGAAGTTTAAAAGTTCCTACTGTTGCTGTTGTTATTGGAGAAGGTGGAAGTGGTGGAGCTTTGGCTTTAGGAGTAGCTGATAGGGTATTAATGCTAGAAAACGCTATTTATTCTGTTATTTCTCCAGAAGGTTGCGCTGCAATCCTTTTTAAGTCTCAGGAAAAAGCTCCTGAAGCTGCAGAAAGTTTAAAGATAACTTCTAAAGATCTAAAGGAACTTGGAATAATAGACTGTATTGTCCCTGAACCTCTAGGAGGAGCTCATCTGCAACCTAAGAAAACCTACAGACTTGTGAAAAGAGGCATAAGAAAAGCTTTAAGAGAGATTATAGATATACCTGTAGATGAACTTGTGGAAAAAAGACAGGCTAAATTCTACTCAATGGGAAGATTCGCCGAGACTTAATATTGCTAATCAAAAGGTAAAAATTCGAAGTTTTCTACTTTCTTTTTCTATATTTTATATTGTTCATAAAGATAAAAAAGTATAACAACCAGTTACGGTGTTATTATGAATATTATTTAGCCAAGAATTTCTTTATACCCTGAATAGAACAAGCAAATAAAAAAATATCGACATCAAATACAGAAATAAGTCAGAGTAGTAATGCTACTCTAAGTTTTTGAAAGTAAAGATTTTTTGAATCTATCCATAAAAAATAGTCAAAAATAGATAAAACGTTATTAAAGTTTATAATTAGATTACCTGTTATCAAAAGGAAAATCACTTCTAAATCTTTATTTTTATTAAGGAATATTTATATGTTTTTTGTATTATTTTGCAGTTGATTAAGTAATTTTTAGGTATCTCTACAGGTGGACATTGTTTTTCTTTTTAATAACCCCCTTAGGAATTTAAACCTACAAAAAAGAAAATTTTAATCTTCCGTTAACACTTAAGTA
>JALVKE010000008.1 GCA_027028005.1 Persephonella sp.
TTCACTCAGCCTTACTGCAAAGCTCAACGGGAAAGTTGCAGGCTACTGCCTTGCCTGGTTGATAGGGGAAACCTGCGAAATCCACAGGATAGGGGTTAAGAGGGAGCTCCAGGGAAGGGGTATAGGAGGAGCCCTTCTTAAAACCCTCCTTAAAGAAGCTGCCGGAAAGGGAGCAAGAGAGGTAATCCTTGAAGTGAACGAGAAAAACAGCAAAGCAATTTCACTCTACAGTGGTTTTGGATTTAAAAAAATTTGTGTTAGGAGGAATTATTATAACAATGAGAACGCCGACGCTTTCATATATCACCTTAAAATTAATGTACATAAACATGGAGGAATATAATGAATAAGAATTTAATGGATTCAAAAACAGTACAGCTAAGCGAAATCCTATTCAACGGAAAAACTTATAAAGTACCTCCTTTTCAGAGAAATTACTCTTGGAGGAAAGAAAACTGGGAAGATCTATGGGAAGATGTTCTTAATATTGAAAAAACAAAGCTACCTCACTACATGGGTGCTGTAATATTTAAAATTACAGAAAATGACGACGAACTTCATATAATAGATGGTCAGCAAAGATTAGCTACCATTATCATTTTAGCTGTAGCTTGTATCAAATTTCTAGAGAAAATTGTAGAAATGGAAATAGAACCAGAGAAGAACAAAGAAAGAATTGATATTTTTTCTAAAAAGTTTATCGGTGAGAAAGATGCCACTTCCCTATTCTATAGAAGCAAACTAATGCTTAATAAAAACGATGATTCTTTTTTTCAAGAATATATTTTGAAAAGAAGAGCGCCAATAAACTTAAGAAAACTAAAAGAATCGCAAAGACTCTTATGGGAGGCTTTCAAATATTTCTACGAAAAAATTGAGGAAAAGTTTAAAAATGATAACGGTGAGAATGTCTCAAAGTTTCTTGAAAAAACAATAGCCAAGAAATTAGTATTCATACAGATAACCGTTGAAGATGACTTAAGCGCCTATACTGTTTTTGAAACTCTTAATGCTAGAGGAATAGAGTTGGCGCCAACGGACTTATTAAAAAACTATATATTTTCCCTTGTTGCTCCAAGCGATATTAAACATATAGAAGATAAATGGTATCGGATTATAGATATCGTTGGTTTTAAAAAATTTCCAACATTTCTAAGATATTTCCTAAACTCCTACAGAGAGTTAGTCAGAAAAGATAAACTCTTCAAAGTTTTAAAAGGAGAAATAAAAAACAATAGTGATGCAATGCACTTACTGGATAGGTTAGAAGAGCATGCAATGCTGTATGAAGCATTAAACAACCCTTACGATGAATTCTGGAACGATTTTCAGGATAAAGACAAAATTGCAAAGCATTTAGAAGCACTTAAGATTTTCGGTGTCACTCAACATATACCATTAGTAATGGCTACTTATAGAGAGAAAAGAGAACTTATAGAGAGATTACTCAGGATAATATTAGTTATAAGCTTTAGGTACAACATAGTTGGTAAGTTAAATCCTAATGATTTAGAGAAGGTTTACAACCGTGCAGCAATTAAAATGTCTAAGAAAGAGATTTCAAATTTAGAAAGTATTTTTAGAGAACTTAAGCCAATCTATGTATCAGACGATAATTTCACTTCCAATTTTAGATATCTAGTAATTAACACTAGGAGAAATAAGAAACTATCAAAATATATTTTGGTAAATTTTGAAAACTATTTATCAAATACTGGATATAGCTACGATGATGGGGAAATCACTATAGAACATATTTTGCCAGAAAACCCAAGCACTGAGTGGTTTGATAATTTCTCCTCAGATGAGGTAGAAAATTACATTTACAGAGTCGGAAATCTAACCCTATTAGAATCAAGTAAAAACCGGGAAGCACAGAATAAACCTTTTTATGAGAAGAAGAAAATCTACAAAACAAGTAAATTCAAATTGACTAATATGATTAATTACGATGATTGGAACAAAGAAACTATAGCAAAACGCCAAATTTTTCTAGCAGACCTTGCAAAAAAGATTTGGAGAATAGATATAAATTCTTAAAGGAGGAGAAAATGCTGAGGGACGAAAACCTCAAAGCCCTTGCAAGGGAGAAGTTCCACCACTTCAAAACGTTAGAGAAGAAACACCAGGAACTTGACGACATAATTG
>JALVKE010000009.1 GCA_027028005.1 Persephonella sp.
CTGGAGGAAGTTATGGGAAGTAGTAAATTACAGGCTATTTTGATATGGATAATAGTTAAATTTTTGGCCAAGAACTTAGATACTTCAAAATATGAAGTTCTTTTAAACGAAGCAGGTTTTCAATGGGCACCAAGAACATGGAGAAATCTTGATATAGCCATTTTCGATAAGAAGAAACTATTAAAAGAAGGAATAGATGAAAAATATGCAAAAACTCCACCTGAGGTTGTTATTGAAATAGATACAAAGGCAGACCTTAGAAAATATGGAGACTTTCTAAATTACGCAAAAGAAAAAATTCAGGACTTATTGGATGCAGGAGTAAAAAAAGTTATTTGGTATACCACTTTTGATAAAAAAGTTATAGTTGCAGAAAAAGGTAAAAGATGGTTTATAACAGATTGGAACGATACCATTGATGTTATTGATGATATAAAACTGAACTTAGAAAAACTACTTGAGGAAGAAAAGAAAAGCTAAAAATGGATAAAGAACAAAAAGATTTTGAACTTAAGAAGATTGAAATTGAATTAAACCTACATAAAGAATTATTTAAGGCAGTTCTTTTTGTATTAACTGCAGATATCGGCGGAACAATAACTATTATGTTAAATTTCAAAAACTATAATGAAACGTTAGCTATTATTTTAATAAGTTCAGGAGTTTTTATAGCTTTAGGATTCTTATATGTAGTAAGTATTATTTTATTTGAAATTAGAAGATTAAAAGGCAAACTGGAGGATTAAGTTATGGAAACATACTTAATAGTTGTTGCCATATTTTTAACTGTAGTATTAACTGCATTTACGATTTTTATGGGATGGACTTTAAAATCTTCAAAATGATTTTATTTAATGAAGTCGAATAATGGACAAAGAGCAAAAAGAAATTGAGCTTAAGAAGTTGGAAGTTGAAAAGTTAAAAGTAAGAGCGGATATTTTAAGAACCGTGATTATTGCTTTGTTAGCTATAGGAACAGGAATAGGAACTGTTCTATATAGGAAATACAAAGTAGAATTTATTGATGATTTATTCTTAGCTGTTTTGTTGACATTAGGAATTTTGTTTATCGGTATTACACTATATCAATGGATAAAAATAACAACTAAGTTGAAGGAGTTAGACAAATGGAAATTCTAATTTTGATTTTACTTATTTTATTTGTAATATCATTATTTATTTTGTCAGGAGTTATGCTTTTTACTTCAATACAAGAGTTCATAGAAGATAGAAAGCATCAAAAGAAAACAGACTAGTTAAGGATTATATCCTCTAATTTCAAAAGTTTTTCTGAATTTGTTTTTAAATCCAAAAACTATAATATTATTCTTATAAATCTTAATAATTTGGTGAGAAAATGAGGTTAGAAATAAGAGAAAAACAAAAAAAAGGTAGAAAAAGAGTTCCCAAAGAACTTATATATGAGATGAGATACGGCAGCCCCATATACTACAGGGATTACGACAAAGTCATCCTGGGGGAAAAGACACTGGAGGAAGTTATGGGAAGTAGCAAATTGCAATGGTTTATTATTTATCTAATTTATTCCTACCTTATAAGAAATATTGATACTAAAAAATATGTAATTGCTACTAATGAAGCAGGTTTCCAGTGGGCACCAAGAACATGGAGAAATCTTGATATAGCCGTTTTTGATAAAAATAAACTCATTAAAGAAGGAATAAACGATAAATATGCCCAAACTCCTCCAGAAGTTGTTATTGAAATAGACACAAAAGCAGACCTTAGAAAATATGGAGATTTTATGAACTATGCACGGGAAAAAACACAGGATTTATTAAATGCTGGAGTAAAAAAAGTTATATGGTATACAACCTTTGATAAAAAAGTAATGGTAGCAGAAAAAGATAAAAGATGGTTTATAACAGATTGGGATGATACTATTGAGGTTTTTGATGATATAAAACTGAACTTAGAAAAACTACTTGAGGAAGAAAAGAAAAGCTAAAAATGGATAAAGAACAAAAAGAACTTGAGCTTAAGAAAGTTGAGATTGAAAAGCTAAAAATTAAGGAAGGGTTATTTAGAACTTTAGTTTTAATTGTTCTAACTGTAGGTGCAGGCTTAGGAGCTGTAATTTATAAAACTAAGCTGGAATTAATAAAGCAATATCAAGCAG
>JALVKE010000010.1 GCA_027028005.1 Persephonella sp.
AGGGATAAATCAGGGAAAATTAAATGAGTATATAACACAAGAACATATAAGCAACTTTTTAAATGAGCGATTAAGCGAATTAAGCCCAAAAAGTGCATTAGATTATGTGACAGGTTTTAATTCAATGCTGCACGGCTTAGAACAAACAAGAGTAACAATAGATAAAAGCGTGCATAATGTTTTGCAAGAATACACTCAAGACTACAGGGCGGAATTTAACGTAGTTAAAAACGACTTTGAAACAGGAAGAGCAATAAACGATACAGGAGCTTTTTTAAACAATTTAGAACAAGTAAGAGAAAGCTCATCAGTTATTGCAGAATTACAGCTTGAAACAGGATTGAGAGTTAATGAAGCTTTAGAAGTTGCAAGAAACTTTAACGACTATTATAACCCAGAAGGTTATCTAGAAGGAATTGTGGGAAAAGGCGGGCAAGAATATGATATAAAACCTATAAGTGAAGAATTAGCTTATAAACTAAGCAATTTAGAGCAAATTCCTTCTTATTCAAGCTATTACAACGATTTAAAAGAACTAGACCACAAACCACACGACCTTAGAATTACTTATGCAGTAGAGCATTACAATAAGCTAAAAGAAGAAGGATACTCACATCGAGAAGCCCTTAAAATGACTTCTCAGGAGCTTAATCATCATAGAGAAGCTATAACACTTTATTATCTAGTAAGAGGTTAATTCTTTTTTATTTGTTCTTTTAAAAGAAGAGGGAAATAGGTAGGCAAAATAGCCTACCTATTTCACCTATATTTTTGAAATAGGTGAAATAGGTGAAGCAAATTTACAGGGGCTTGAAACTACCATCAAATCGGCAATTTGAAAAGGGGGGCGTGGCGGTAATTTCCCTTTTTGTGGCGGTAATTTCCCTTTTTGTGGCGGTAATTTCCCTTTTTTGTGGCGGTAATTTCCCTTTTTGTGGCGGTAATTTCCCTTTTTTGTGGCGGTAATTTCCCTTTTTTGTGGCGGTAATTTCCCTTAAAGAGAAAAGGTGAAAAGATGTAGAAGATCTCTAGATTACTTTTTGTTTTGTTTTTGGATATGAGTTAAGTAACTTTCTTTAATCCATTTTCTTTCTAATTTGTCATATATATATTTTTGTCCTGTTATTTCTTCAAATTTTTCAAATGCTTGTTTAACTTTTCTCCTTTTTTCTCTAATATCTTTTATTTCATCATTGATTCCTAAATGCTGAAATAAAGTTTCTTCTTTTATAACATCTGGATACTTATATTTTTTAACTTTTTTACCATATGCAATAGCTCTGAATTGCATATAAATATCTAATTGTAATCCATAATAGTTTTTGCCATATTTTATAAGTCGTTCCCAGTTCATTGCCATACCATTTTGTAAGCAAAAATCTAAAAAATTTGCATTAGCTACTATTTCAATATAGTTATAATTTGTATCAACTTTAAATTCAAAGATATATCTTGTCTTTGTAACATCATTTTTTCTTTTATAAATTATTTCTGCTTTATACCATCTTTCAAAACTTTCTGCGATAGATTTTCTATTTGTTTTTTTAGTTAAAATATTTCTCTGCTTGCATAATTCTTTTAAATCAAATTTTCTATAAACTAATTTTCTTTCAAAATCATTACTTCCAAATTTTGTAGTTCCTCTATATTCCCACTTTTCATTATTTTTGCTATAATCATCAAGCATTTGAAATAATGCAATTAAGTCGTAAGCATTTAAGCTTTCAAAAGCCTGTATAGAGAGGGTTAGTCTATTGTATTCCCTCTCTACTATCCAAGATTTTGTTCTTTTTCTATTTGTGCTAATTGGTAATGTTTTAGCGGTATCTGGGTCAAATTTAACAATTCCTTTTCTTTGAATTGTGTTAGAATTTTGCATTATTTTTCCTTTCTAATAGATTTTTTGAATTTATTTCATCTTTAAATATTTGAATTTCAATTTCATTCTTATTTAAAATTTTTTGAACTCCCCAGTTATCTTTTCTGATCACTATTTTTCTATATCCTTCTAGAATAATCTCGTCTTCTTTCAAATTTTCATTTGTCAAAAGCTCATATTGAAGTCTTACTGCATCTACAAAAGCACTTGCTCCTCTAATTCCGCCTGTTGTAGATTTATTATTGTGATGAACTACTAG
>JALVKE010000011.1 GCA_027028005.1 Persephonella sp.
CAACCATAAAACAATTGTTTGTTAAAGTGTTGCAACTTTCTCCATGAACTTTTATACAAGTTTGTTTTTTTTGCTGATTAAAAGAAAAAGAGTGATGGGCTTATATGATAAAAAGTATACGGTTTTATATATTTCTGTATAGATAGGGTCTTAAGGTATAAAGTAATAGTTTAAAAAAAAGCCCAACGACACAGAGACGGCGAGGCTACGCCGACCCATGTAATAGGGTGGAGAGGTGAACAGTACCTAAACAGTTTCATACAAACTAAATCTTTTAACCTCTTCACCTGTAGCTTTAATTATTCCTGTAACATGACCGATAAAAACAACTTCTTTTAATTCTGATTGTTCTATCTTGATATTATTGTGCTTTGCTCCATCAAACAACAAAGAGATACCACCTTTTATTAATAACTGTACCCTTGTTATCATCTTAGTACCTTTGTACTCTATGATATATATACTACTTGCCATTTTATAGCCTATTCTCATAGGCTCAAAGGTTGCTATATCTCCTTTAGATATAAAGGGCTTCATGTTGTTGTTATCTGCTAAGAATATATTTTTAGTAGGGGTCATTAGTTGCCCCCTTTCTCTTCGTAAAGCTTCCACGCTTCGGCGTAATCCATAAGAGCATAATATCCCTTATTGCCTCTTAATTCTGCAATTCCTAGATTTACCATTTTTTTATAAACTTTAGATAGTGCCTCTACCTCTCTTCTTTTTGAGGTATCTATAACTTTTGATTTAGGGTTTAGTTTGTCGCCTTTTTGTTTACTTGCTTCAAAAAGTCTATCAAAATAAAACCGTTCGCTTCTTTCAGTTCCCTCTTCTAAAGTAGTTCCTTTTTCATTTTTCCAACTATACATACCGTATTCTTTTTTAATATCTTTCAACTCCTCTTCTGTAAGGCTATGACCTGTAAGCTCTTGATACGGCTTTACTGCCTGATGGCTATACATTCCAAGCTTGTTAAAGTATCTGAAAGCCTCGTAAAAGCTCATATTTGCATAATACTTATTATCTTTCTTTGTTACTGCTTTAAGTCCATCAAATTGATGTAGTGTCTTAAATGGTACTATACTGTTTAACTCTTCACCTTTTTTTGCCGTGCCTTTATTCCACCAAAACCACAAAAAGTGAAACGTGCTATATAATTGACCAAAGTTTTGAACTAACTCATAATCCCATTCTTTAGGCTCTTCTTTTGGCTGATTAGAAGAAAAAGAGGGAAAAGGGTCAACAAATCCTGCTTTGCTTTGCTCCACTGGTACATAAGTGTTATTCGCTATTCTTTTGACCGTCTCGGCTCTTGTAGCGTTTCGCTTCTCTTTGTGTGTGATTGCTATAGCCTCACCAATCTCTACGAATTTTCTATCTTTGCTTTTTTTCTCTCTTTGGGCGTTGGCTAAAAGTTCGGCTGTTTGTTGCTCATGTTCTGCTAGTATCTGCTCATGTTCTTGTATAGTATCTTGAATAAAAGATATTCTATCAAATGTTAAGCTCTCCTCTATGTCATTGTAATCATCATAGATTTTAGAGATTGTTAAATACTGCATTAATAGCGTCATAAGAGATAGTAGAATGAACAAAATAGTAAAAAGGTATTTATCTAAAAAGCTTTGATTATCCTCTTTGATATTTTTATAATCATCTATTTTAATTTGCCCTGTGCTTGTTGGCTGTGGCATAGGGTGGGCGTTATCCCAATCTTTTTTACATTTAGCTTTATATTTGGACTTCCAACCTCTCCACTGTTCCATACACGTATTATATGCGTCCTTTTTGGATTGTTTCCACGCTTCAAGCTGTAGAGGATAGTTATTAGCTTCTATCTTTCCACTTTCTGCGTTCTGCTGTAGTATTTGATATTCAGTAGAGGAATTGGTTTTAAACTGCGTGTATAAACTAGCTCCTTTTTCTGCTGTACTCCAAGAACCAAGCGTGTCTAATCCAATCATAAAAACAGTTGCAAAAATAGCTATAACTAGATAACCTCTTTTTGCTTTGCTTTCTATAATCTTCTTTTTGAGTAGGCTATTAAAATATTTTGTAAATGCTCCACGCTTAACGGTATCAAAGATAATTAGAACGATTACAAAGGCTATTAAAGCCGTGTTAAGGGTTGCTGTATTGGTTGCCTCTCCATCTGTAAAAAATGGGCGTATAAGGGTATATACACCAAAGGTTGAAATAATCCCACTCACGACCAGACCCCCAACACTTTTTAAATCGTGTGAAGAGCTAATAAGGTAATCTTCTAAAATTTGGTTTTTAATTGGTGGTTTTTTATTTGGCATTATTGAACCCCTCGCACTTATGAGCTGTTAAAGCTTCAACGGTTAAACGTAACTCTTTTTGAAAAATTGGGTATTTAAAATCATCTGTAGAGGTAACTTTTAAAGCTCTTAATAGCTCGTGGTAATTTGCTATCTCTGTTTTACACTCAAACGGCTCTACAATAATAACGCCCTCTTTTGCGTGTGCTGTGGCTGTTGAAATAGCAATTAATGAACCGACTACTCCAATGAAGCCAATTACTGAAAAGAAAGTGTGTAATGCGTTGCTTTTCTTTTTTTTAGGCTGAGAAGCTTTTTTAGTAGTGATTTTTGTAAGGTCGTAACCTTTTTTAGTTGTTGCTTTTGGGTTGTTTTTTGTTGCTTTTTTAGTTATCATTTTAACGCTCCTATTGTGGTTAAATTTTAATTTAATTGCTTAATCCCTTTTGGGATAGGTTGCTACTGTTTGGGGGTAAAATTTTAGTAGGTTAGACCCTCAAACGCTTACTTATTTTTTTGTATATATTCTCTTATACATCTTCTAATTATTTCTGATTTTGTTTCTTCATTTTTCTTTAAAGCTTCATCAAAATCACTAAGCATTTTTTCACTAAGTTTAATATTTATTTTTTTATTTTTTTCAATAGTAATCACCCCCTTTCAATGTTTTTTAGGTATGTACATTATACATACTATATACTTATAGCATTCTTAACACCTTGAGATATTTTAAAAAAGTTTTCCTGTATACGGTATGTATACGGTAGGGCATACCGTAGGGGCATACGGTAGGGCGTGGGTGCATATAAGGATTTCGGGGGGTACGGCTTAGAACAGAATGAAGATTTTTTGAGTATTGTACCCTCAAAATGTACCCATATACCGTAGGGCTATACGGTATGATATACGGTATGTATACGGTAGGGGCATACGGTAGGGCGTGGATATTTTCGGTTACAATATATAAGCTATTAAATAATTATTTTTATTAGATATTTTATAAGCTTTTTTAGTTGGTTGTATATCCCAATATAGATAAAAATTGGGAATTTATTTTTATAATATTTACTCATTTTGTACCTCTTCCATTTTGTGTATTTTTTGCATTATTTTAGCTTTCTCATTGATAGATAATTTTTCATTTTTTAACTGCTTTTCTAAGTCCTGTACTGTCTCTATTTTCGCAGGTGCTTCTTCAAAAATAATTTCACAATCATACTTAATTTCATACTCTTTTATAAATTCTTTTTCTTTGGCTTCAAGGGCTTCTAATCTTGCTTTTTCTCTCTCTTCTTTTTGTTTGATTTTTTTGAGCTGTTTTAACTCTTCTCTTGGTAGAGTGATAACGCTTTTCTCATCTTTACCATTAAACTTTTTTCTTTTATAAAATTCTAAACTATCCTTGGTAATATTTTCATCTTCTAAGAAGTCTTTGAGAAATTGAGAAAAAGGGGCTTTCCCTTTTTTCATGGTCAATCTTACTTCTTGCTCTAAGATATTTGATAGTTCGTTTACTGTTACAAACTCTTTTATTTTTATAGCTCCAAATATTTTAGCAATAATTATTTTTTTACCAATAAGGAAAAATTTTAATCTTGTGAATTTTTCGCTATTGGTACGTGTTCCTGTTAATATCTTATCTTGTATTGTTTTATCATCTAATCTTTTATCATTAAGTAAGGTAGTGGCTTCACCTGTACTAAAACCACCCTTAGCAGGATTTAGAAATATTTTACTATTTTTTGCATTTAGTAACCAATCAAATTTTAATTCTAATTCGTTTAAAAATTTATCTTGCTTCTCTTTTCTCTCTTCACTTTTTAACTCTTTTTCTGCTTGGTCTTCATCTGTGATAAAATTCTTTGACTCTACATCATCATAATTTAATTCTTGGTTGCTGTTGACGATTTCAAAAGAGAGATTATAGGCATTGTTTAAAATTTCTATATTTCCTTTTTTCTGTAAAAAGTCTATCATTTCACGCTCAATATATTTTGTAAATTCTGCACTATCTCCATTTTTAAAAATATTGGTAAAACTCTTATCTTCTATCTCATCTAATCTATTTGTAAATTCAAAATCTTGTTTATCCTGTGTCTCTTTCCCTATACTCTCACTTGCTATCATCTGCAAGGCTCTTTTATATGTTCTTAAAAAAGCTTCGTGCGTTTGGTCTTGGTATGGTAGCTCTATATTTTTATTAATATATTCTCTTTTTGTCTGGTCACTAAAGAGGTCACTTGTTTTTCGCAGATTAAATTTTTTAGCAATATTTAGAATATTTATAGCTTTATTCATAAGGCTTTCATCTTGTGCCTTATCGCCCTGTGTCTTGATAAAATAATATTTTCCATTTCCTCTTATTCGTGCCATGAGCTGAATAAAAGTGTGTGGGTCATACGCTGAACCGAATTGATAGATAACAGATAAATTTTTGAAATTAGCTCCTGTTGTTGCTCTTGTGGTTGAGATAATGGCTATATTCTCTTTTATGGCGTTTATCTCTCCATCTTCAATGGTTATAGCTTCACTATCTTTTAAAAGCTTCTTGGTGTTACCTCGTGACGTTACAAGTAGGGTATTAACTTCATTCTCAATTAAATATCTTTGTATGTAGTCGGCTTGTTTTCTGCTTTTTGAATATAGCAGAACATTACCACCCTGTAACGCTTCTTTTATATTTTCTAAAAGTTGGGATTCATCTTGGAAAGGGTCGGTATAGTAATGAATTTTTGAAAAATATCTTTTATCCAATTTGCACAAAATAGGGTGAAAATTTGGCAAATCTGAATAGATAGGCGTTCCACTCATTGATAATACTTTACCATTATAATTATCTCTTAAGTAGTCATTGATTGATACTACTTTACCTCTGAAATTATGACTTTGATGTACTATGTGTTGTTCATCAAAAACCACAAGCTCACACGCTTCTAATCTTGCTTTTAATTCGTCCTGTGTCATTTTATTATTCAGTAGATTATAAAGAGTGTCGGTAGTGATTGAGATATAAGGGGCGTGTATGTTTGCCATTACTGCGTCTATCTTCTCATTATTTTCTATATGGGTGATGTTGGCTTTATCTGTCTCTGATAGTTCCCCAGCGACTTTTTTTAATGGTGCTATTATTATCATGTTTTTATATATGGTGGTTAGGTTCTCTTTAGTAAATGTACTTTTCCCTGTACCTGTTGGGCTTCCTAATATTATTTTATTGTGTGCCTTGAATTGCTCTATAATTTGCCCTGTTACATCTCCTAAATATTTGGAAGAGTTCAAATTAATTAATTTATGGTTGGTGGGTGGTGTTACCTGTAGCTGTATATAATATTTAATATCTTCTGTAATATCTCCACTCAATTTAAGTTTTTTCTGCAGAAGTTCTTTAAACATTTTTAGGTTATTAAATTTCTTCGCATTTTCTAAAAGTGGGTTAATCTTCTCATCTATTTCAATAGAGTTTTCAAGCTGCTTAATTCTCTCTGCATGAAGTACTTTTTTAATTGATTTTAAAGCGTCTCTCTTTATTCCCCTGGTGGTCATATTAAGAGACTCTAAAAAGTCGGTCATATCCTTAACGCCTGTTGGTAATTCGTTGGTATTTACATAATAGATTTTATTTAATAGCTTTCTATCTTCACCTTTTAATTCTGCAAATAGATTAATAATCTCTTTGGGTGTTAGCTCTTTATCTTGGAAGAGTATCACGGTTTTATAATCTTGGTCAAGGTGATTAAAATTAAATTTAATTGCTTTTGAGTCGGTGGCTAAGATGTCACATTGTGGAAGAGCTATATTAGCGTTTATAGCGTCTTTTAGACCCTCGCATAGTATAAGCGTTTGGCGTGTCTTGTTTGAGCCTTTTAAATATGCTCCTATGCTTTTAAAACCACTCTCTATTCTAAAAGTTGACCACCCTTTAAAATTATAGTTCCCATTATATTTAAAACGTGCGTTATGTTCTTCACCTGTAGTAAAATATAATATTTCGTGGGTGCTGTTTTCATCTGAATATAATTTTATATTTGGGTGGTTCTCATACTCTTTTTTAAAGAGGGTGGATAGTTGCATAGTTTCCAAAAATTGAGCAGATAACTTTTTAGTAT
>JALVKE010000012.1 GCA_027028005.1 Persephonella sp.
ATTGAAAATCCGTCAAAATACTGGGCAAATTTTTCAAGGAGGATTACGTTAGATGGTATTTCTGTCATTACGTAAACCTGCAGACCATTTTCTTCTCTTTTAAGGCCGTATTCATTCATTACCTCTTCTACTTTTTTACCTTCTTCTACTGTTCTGCAGAAAGGTATCATTGTTATTACATTGTCCAGTCCCATTTCTTCTCTGACTTTTTTAATTGCTTTACATTCAAGACCAAAGGCTTCTTTAAATTCTGGAGAGTAATACCTTGAAGCTCCTCTCCATCCAAGCATTGGATTTTCTTCTCTTGGTTCAAAGTAAAGACCACCTAAAAGATTTGCATACTCATTTGATTTGAAGTCTGAGAATCTAACTATCACTGGCTTTGGGTAAAATGCAGCTGCTATTTTTGCTATGCCATAGGAAAGTTTATCCACATAAAATTGAGTGCAACTATCATATCCGAATGTTCTGATTTCTATTTCTCTTGCAAGATGAGGGTCTTTTTCTTTGATTTCTTCAAAATTCAGTAATGCGTTAGGATGGATCCCAATATAGTTGTTTATAATAAATTCCTCCCTTGCAAGACCTACTCCTGCATTTGGGAAGAATGAATACATAAATGCATTTTCAGGAGTTGCAATGTTCATCATTATAGGTGTCTTTGTTTTAGGTAGTTTTGTAAGGTCAAATTCCTCCTCTTTATACTCTATTTCCCCATCATAAACGTATCCAGTATCTCCTTCTGCACAGGAAACCGTTACAAGCTGACCATCTTTTAACACTTCTGTTGCATTACCTGCACCAACAACAGCAGGAACTCCAAGTTCCCTTGCAACAATTGCAGCATGGCAGGTTCTTCCTCCTCTATTTGTAACAATAGCAGCTGCTTTTTTCATAATTGGTTCCCAGTCTGGATCTGTCATGTCTGTAACAAGAACGTTTCCTTCTTTAAAGTTTTCTCCTTCTTCTGGAGACATAAGTATTTTTACTTTTCCAGAAGCTATTTTGTTTCCTACAGCAATACCAGTAACAAGAACTTTTTTTCTTCTTTTTTCTATGGGCTCTGTGATCTGGTAAACTTTGATTTTTGTATGGTCTTTCCTTGAATGGACTGTTTCAGGTCTTGCCTGAACTATAAACAGTTCATTTAATTCTCCATCTTTTGCCCATTCTATATCCATGGGAGTCCATCTGCCATTTCTTTCTGAATAGTGTTCTTCAATAAGAATTCCCCATCTGGCAAGTTTGAGAACTTCTTTATCGGTGAGTGAGAATTTTTTTTGTTGCTCTAAAGGAACTGGGACTATTTTCGTTTTTTCCTCTCCTTCCCCGTAAATCATCTTTTTATCTTTGTGTCCTAATTTTTTCTCAATTATTGCTTTATAGCCTTTTTGGAGAGTTGGTTTGAATACAAGGAACTCATCAGGAGTAACAGCACCACCCACTATAAGTTCTCCTAATCCGTATATTGATGTAATTAAAACAACATCTTTAAATCCGCTTTCAGTATCTAAAGTAAACATTACTCCTGATGAACCTTTATCAGAACGAACCATTTTTTGAACAGTTGCAGAAAGAGCTACAGAGAAATGATCAAATCCAAATGTTTCCCTGTATGAGATAGCCCTATCTGTGAAAAGTGATGCATAACATCTTTTAATTGCATCTAATAAGGATTCGTCTCCTTTGATATTTAGATATGTTTCTTGCTGTCCTGCAAAAGAAGCTTCTTCTGTGTCTTCCGCCGTAGCAGAGGAACGAACGGCGACGTCAATATATTCTTTTCCGTATTCTTTGCTGAGTTGATGATAATAATCAAGGATTTGTTCTTTCAAGTCCGGTGGAAATTCTCCTCCTCTGATGAGATTTCTGACTTCTACTCCATGTTTGTGAAGATTTTCCACATCATTTACATCAAGATCTTTTAATGCTTCTTTAATTTTTTCTCTCAGATTGTTGTAGTCAAGGAAATACCAGTAAGCTTCAGAGGTGGTAGCAAAACCGTTTGGAACATTTACTCCTTTTGAAGATAATGCATTTATCATTTCTCCAAGAGAAGCATTTTTCCCTCCAACCAGAGGAACATCATCCATTGTAACTTCTTTTAACCATACAACTAATT
>JALVKE010000013.1 GCA_027028005.1 Persephonella sp.
ACTCATAACTCCCAACTCCCGACTCATAATTTGACATATAAGGTTGAACCTAAAGTGTAAAGTATGAGGAAATTTTGAGCCGCCCAGAAGTCTTTTACATATAACTTTTTTAGCTTTTTTATAAATGATTTGATTTTATCTCCGTCTTTGTTTTTTTATTTTTATTTTGTGGTTGTTGGGAGGTGTTAAAAAACAAAAAAACACCCAAATATTGACATTTTCCAAAATATAGGTTATAATATAGTAAAAAGATAAGGAAAAGGAAACTTTAAATACAGCGAAGGTATATTAAAAAAATACACAGGAGGAGTTTTTTATAAAAAAATATTAGGAGGTTTTATATATCAATGAAAGCAGTAAAAGCACTAATACTTTTAATATTTCTGATAGCAATAACAAATAATGTAAGAGCAGAAAAACTCATCCCCATAAAAAACGGAAAAAAGCTCCTTATAGGAAAAGAAGCGAAACTAACATACAGGATTGAGGGTAAAAAAGGAGAATACGAAATAAAGGCAAAAATAAAGGGAAAGCCAGTACCAGTCAAATACAACAAAAAAGAAAACCAAGTAGAAATAACAATCCCCCCTGCAGAAAAAGAAGGCCCGCAGGACTTAAAAATATACCTTATCTCAGAAAAGACAAAATACTATTTAAGGAGGGGCAGAGAGATAAGAGTAAAAATAATAAACATACTAAAACTTGCGCAGGAATATTACAGAAAATACCCCCACATGAGCGAAAAGAACAGGAGATTTTTAAGAGCAATAGAAAGGATATACGGAAAAATACTATACAGGCTTGACCAATTTTTAAAGAGAAAAGAAAAAGAACTAATAAAAGAAATAAGAATAGAGAAACTCTATGCAGAAAAAGGAGAAAAGGGAGAGATAGAAATAACCTACCCCATAGAAGGGGCAAGCCTTGACAAAAAGGAAATAAAAGTAAAAGGAGAAATAAAAAGAGGGAACATAACAGAAATAAAAATAAACGGGAAAAGAGCGCAAATAGAAGAAAACACCTTCTGGGCAAAAATAGAACTAAAAAACGGAGAAAACACCATAGAAGTGATAGGAAGGGATGAATACAACAGAGAAATAAAAAAAGAAATAAAAATCACCTCAATATGGGACACAGACGGAGACGGACTATCTGCGGAAGAAGAAGAAAAATACGGAACAAACCCGGAAGAAATGGACACCGACAATGACGGCCTTCCCGACGGAATGGAGATAAACATATACCATACGGATCCGTTAAAAAAGGATACCGACGGAGATGGATTAACGGACTGGGAAGAAGACGAAAAAACCCATACAAACCCATTGAAAGCAGACACAGACGGAGACAGGCTAACAGATAAAGAAGAAACAGAAAAAAGCGAAACAGACCCATTAAAAGCAGATACGGACAAAGATGGGCTTAACGATTGGGAAGAATTTGTCCTTTACGACACAATACCCACAGAAACAGATACGGATCTAGATGGCATATCCGATGGATTAGAAGTAAATATGTACAAGACATCGCCATTTTATATGGATACGGATAGAGACGGGCTTTTAGATTCCTACGAATTAAAAATATCACACACAAACCCCTTAATAAAAGACACGGACAAGGACGGATATATAGACGGGAGAGAAGTAAAAGAAAAAACATCTCCGACGGATTCATCATCCTATCCGGAAGGAGAAAAGGACAAATACGTAGATATTTACAACATAAGGCTTGAAAAGAGCGAGAAGGGAGAAACAATAATAAACTTTGAGACAAATATACCATGCAGAATATTAATATACTATGGAATAGATAGTAGTATGGAAAATCTGAAAGAAGAAAATGAAGCGATAATAAATCACAGAATCAATTTGGGAATATTATTATCCAACAGGCAATATGTAGCAATAATAGAGAGTTATGAAGATAAAAATTTGGAAATGCCCTATTATTTCAGGAGTTTCAATATAGGGAAAACAAGTGAATCAAATTTAAATGAAATAAATATATCTGCCATTGCTTTGGGAGTAATAATAACCTTTGTTGGACCTGATTTAATTTGAACTGTATTTTTAGCAAGTGAAATATATTCTATTGTTCGTTCAATCTTTTCCTGAAG
>JALVKE010000014.1 GCA_027028005.1 Persephonella sp.
TTTCTGATAAAGAAGATTTTGTAGAAGAGGCATTAAACAGGGAAAATCTAGTTGTTTTAAGAACAATGTCAAAGATTGGTCTTGCAGGAATTAGGCTAGGGGTCCTAATAGCGAATGAAGATATTGCTAGAGAGATTGACAAAGCTAGACCACCTTTTAACATAACATATCCTACACAGGTGATAGGGGAGATTGTTTTAACAGAAGGAAGAGATGAGATTAAAAAGCAGATTGAAATAATAAAAAAAGAAAGAGAAAGGGTAATAAGTGAGGTTTCAAAATTAGAAAATGTTAAAGTTTATCCTTCTGATGCAAACTTTTTCCTTATGAGAGTTCCTAATGGAGACCTTGTTCATAGAAAGCTTATAGAAAAGGGAATTCTGGTTAGGAATATGTCCCATCTTCCACATATGGAAAACTGCCTTAGAGTTTCTATTGGAAAGCCTGAAGAAAATACAACGTTTATATCAGCTCTTAGAGAGGTTCTTTTTAACCTCTAGCTTCTCTTCCCATTTTCTTTTTATCTCTTTAGGAGGGAGACTTAAATCTGGGTCTCGGTAAGGGATAGCATAGGGAGAACTTTCTAGTCTTTTTTTCTCTTTTTCTGTTAAAGGAGGAATTTCTCCTTTTATTGTAGCAACTGTGGAGTAGCTTTTCCTTCCTACAGGCTCAACAAGACCTATCTTAAAACCTGCTTCTAAAAGTCCTTTTCTAACAGCTAAAGAAGCGCTATACGTCGCTAGTATTGCTTCTTCTTTCATCAAAGATTTAACAACCTTAAAAATATCCACAGTCCACATCTCTGTGTTTACCTTTGGAGAAAAAGCGTCATAAAATACAGCATCAAATTTTAATCCTATTTTAGATAACCTTTTTAAAATATTTCTTCCTTCCCCTAATATAACTGTTAACGTTATATTTTTATTCTGCGCGAGATAGACAGGAAACTCAATACCACCTATCTCTTTATTTTCAAAATTTCCACTTAACAAAAATGAGTAAACATCTTTTAAATCTTCTGGAATATTTAAGCTCCTAATCTTATCAAAAATATTTTTATCTTTTTCTATAGAGATAATATTAATTTTTACATTCTGATTTACTTTTTTTGCTTCTTTTATAGCAACGGCTACGTTATATCCAAGACCAAAACCTATATCAAGTATTTCTATTTTTCCTTTTTTTGCTAGATTAGGGATACTACAGGGAAGTATAAATTTTTGCAAGCTTTCTGTGTATGCTCCTGCTTTAGTGCTATGGTAAGCTTCATTATATTCCCTGTTAAAAAATGTTTCAGTTCCATCTGCAGTAATAATTTTCTCTTCCATAAAAAATAATATATTCCATTCTTGAAAATTTTTTGCGAAATATATATTTTTTAGTTAAATAAAAAGGGAGGGTTATTTCAATGAGAAAAAACCTTAAAAAGTTTGTTGTAGGTAACATAAAGTTTCTAAAACCTATTGTTGAAAAAGTAGTAGATATCCACTACGTGTTAGAAGAAAATGGAAAAGATGTTTTAAAGCATAAATATTTTATACTTTCATATGAAGAATTTGATACACCTATCTCAAAGTTGGTTGAGGAACTAGACGGGGACAATTTAAAGTTTGTAATTATTGATGAAACAATCTCAATAAATTTTGGAGACGAAGAAATACAAAAGCATAAAGAGACAGTTATAGAGTATGATGAAGAATGGATTAAAAAGTTTGAACCAGATATGAATAACTTTGAAACATGGCTTATAGAATTTGCTGATGAACTAGTTTTTTCTAAAAAGATAAATTACTGCAAAACTGAATAAGATTTAATTCAATTATCTATCATATTCACAATTGCTTTTATTAATATTCTTAATCTATTTTATCTTATTTTCTTACAACAGGAGCGGATATTATAATCTTTCCTGCATTTTTAAAGAAAAGCATTACTTTAATTTTTTCTCCTTCCTTTATAGGTCTTTTTAATCCCATAATCATTATATGTAGGCTTCCCGGTTTCAGTTCTATTTGAGAGTGTGGTGGAATAGTAAGTTCTTTAACATGTTTCATTTTCATGATGCCATTTTCTTCAACAGTTTTATGAATCATAACCATCTTAGCAATATCTGTAGTTACAGATAATAAAACATCTTGCTTATCAGATTTATTAATAATGGTCATAAAAAGAGCTGTATTTTTTGAAGATGGAGGTACTGCTCTAATCCAAGGATCTTTTATCAATATTTCACTTCCATAAGCTAAAAACAAAAAACCTGTTAAAAGTATAGAAAGAAGAGTTTTCATATTTCATCCCCTTAAAAGTTAATGTCCTAGCATGTTTATAATTTGTTTTATATCTTCTGCAATCTTTTTAGGGTCATCATTATCAGGTCTATATATCATTCTCAAAATACCTTTTGGGTCTACTAAATAGATGTATGCAGAATGGTCTATAAGATAACCCACCTCTTTGTTTTTTACAGGAACTTTTTGGTAGAAAGCTCTAAACTGTTTTGCAACTTTTTTTATCTCTTCAGGTGAACCTGTTAATCCAACAATATACTTTCCTGTTTTATCATAAAAGGAAATAAATTTTTTTAAAGCCTCTGGAGTATCTCTTTCAGGATCAACAGATATAAAAAGGACTTTAATATATTTTCTATATTCTCCTAGCTCATCTAAAACTTCGCTTATCCTTAACATGCTAGTTGGACATACATCAGGACAGTATGTATATCCAAAAAATACAAGTACATATTTTCCTCTAAAGTCGGAGAATTTTACTTTTTTACCATCTTGATTTATTAAAGTGAAATCTTTTATCTGCTGTAAGTAAGGAATTCCATAAAATTGATAAGAATATGCAAATGCGAACAAAAATAATAACAGTATCACTATTCTTCTCATAATATCTCCAGAATAAGATATATTTGATGTTTTTAATTTTATTTCACATTAAATTTAGAGCTTTGATATTAGTCAATGTTAACTTATCCTTTGAAATTTAGATTTAAATTTAAAGTTTAAACATTAAAATTTTTATGTTGCATTAACGTTAAATTAACAAACAGGAGGAAATAATGAAAAGGCTCTCTGTAGCAGCTTTAGCATTCCCTTTATTATTCTCTTTTTCTTCAGCTCAAGAAATTATAAAACTCAAAAAAGTAAAAGTATATGAAGAGTTGTTACCGGAAGAAATTGTTGGGGAGAGTAAAGAGGTAACAGAAGAGGAGATAAAAACAACAAGACAGATTGACATTGGAGAGATCCTATCTAACATATTTCCAGAAATTAATCATATTAGAAAAGGTGGAACGGCAAATGATATTGTTTTAAGAGGTTTTGGAAGGGAAAATATAAACGTTTTAATTGATGGTATGCGTATTTATGGCGCGTGTCCAAATAGAATGGATCCTCCTATTTTTCATATGTCAACTCCCCAAGTAAAGGAAGTATACATATTAGAAGGTCCTTTTGATGTATCAAATCAGGGGTCTTTAGCAGGACTGGTGAATTTAATTTCAAAAGATCCAGAAAAAGGATTTTTTGGAACTGTAGGTTTAACAGGTGGTTTTTTCGATTATCTTAGTGGAAATTTACAGTTTAATTACGGAACAGACAGAATAAAGTTTCTTATAGGATATAACAAACAGTTTTCCCATCCATACAAATCCGGAGAAGGTAAAAAGATAACTGAATATCCTAAAGGATTGTCTGCGTATAAACCCTCTGAAATCAATCATACAGCATTTAATATAGATAGTGCTTGGCTTTCTGCAGTTTTTAATCTAACTGAAGAACATGAGATAAAAATCAGATATGGTTTTGATGAAGCAAAAGATGTTCTGTATCCTTATTTAAAGATGGACGCAGTTTACGATAGAACACATAGAATAAATGTGAAGTATTTACTAAAGCCTTTTAATGTTTCTGTAAATGGTTATTGGAACTTTGTAAAACATGATATGCAGGATAGATGGAGAGTTTCATCGAATATGTGGTCCTTTAGGGGTTATATGATGAGAACTTTAGCAAAAACAGAAACTTACGGAGGAAAAATAGAAAAGAAATTAAATATATATGGAATACGTTTTAAATCAGGAATCAGTGGCTATGTGAGAAATTGGAAAGCAAACAATAAGTTAATGAACTTAGATAATAAAGGTATGATACCTGATGTAGACATAAAAAATATAGGTATTTATATTCAAGGAGCTAAGAAGGTAGGTAAAAATACTATTTCAGCTGGAATTAGATACGATAATACAAAATCTGAAGCAAATAAAAACTATCTAGGTACAGCAAATAAAAATCTCTACAATTTATATTATGATTCTAACTATTCGCTATCCAAAACTGATAGTTACATAACTGGAAATATTTTATTTAGATATAACTTTTCAAAAAGAAATAGTATATACATGGGCTTTGGACATACTGTTAGAGTTCCTGATCCTGAAGAAAGATACATAGCTCTTGCAAAACCTATGACAAAACCTAACTGGGTTGGGAACCCTAATTTAAAAAAGGTTAAAAATAACGAATTTGATGCAGGTTTTGAATATTACTGGGATTTATTTGGAGTTAAAGGAAATATATTTTACAGCGATTTAACAGATTATATATATCTAACCAAAATACAAAATGGTGCTCCAAAACCTGCTTTATCCTATCAAAATATAGATGCTCACATATATGGAGGAGATATTAATGCTGTTGGAATGTTAACTGATACTGTTTCTATTGAATTTGGAGCTGCTTATCAGAGAGGTAAAAAAGATAGTGGAAAATATAAAGACAGTGACCTAGCAGAAATACCTCCACTAAAAACAAGATTAGCTTTAAAATATGATAATGGTTCTCTATATATAATTGCAGAAGAAATATACGCTGCAAGACAATCAAATGTTGATGCAGATTTAAATGAACAACCTACAAAATCCTATTTTGTAACAAATATAAAAGCAGGTTATACAATAAAAAATAGAGCTTCTATTAATATTGGGATAGATAATCTCTTTGATAAAAATTACTATACACATCTTTCATATCTAAGAGATCCTTTTAGAGCAGGTATAAAAGTTCCAGAACCAGGAAGATTCTTCTATATGAATGTAAGATTTATGTTCTAATAAAATGCTATTCTTGTTGTGTTGTTTTCAAAGGTTGTTTCTTATAAGAAACAACCTTTTCTTTTACTCTTAAAAGTAAGTTAATTAGTGTTAACTCACTTTTGTTATAATAACAATAAAAATCCCTAATGGAGGAAAAATGTTCCGTAAATTTCTAATATTTAGAAATATTTCTTATCTACTGTTTATTTTACTTCTTATAGTCATTCCTTCTTTAAAAATATTGAAAATGGATATAGCTCATAATGAATCGTGGCTTTTTGGACAAGAAATTGAATTATCAGCAGGTTTCAAACCCCTTGTTATAACAATTGGAATTATTGCTATTTTTATAATACTAGCAAATCTTGTTTTAGGCAGGGTTTTTTGTGGATGGATCTGCCCTGGAGGCTTTTTAGCACAGATTCAGGAATACCTTAAAAAGATAACCAAAAACAAAAAATTTCTTTTTTATCTAATAACATTTGTTAATTCCATTCTTTTTTCCCTTTTATTTTTTAATTGGATAACAGATTTGAGAGTATTCTTTTATCCTACTAACCCTTCTTTTTGGCCCCTATTAGGTGCATTTGCTATAGTAACAGTGTTCTTTTACTTTGAAGCCTTTATTGCAGATAAGTGGTGTAGGATTTACTGCCCAACAGGTATTTACCACAAAATAACTCCTTTTAACCATATTGTTAAACCTTTTCTTATAGAAAAAAACGCTTGCACAAATTGTAAAGAGTGTATAAAAAGTTGCCCAATGGGATTGGATCCTAGAAAAATGGCTTTAGTAAATGATTTTGATAGAGGTATTCAAGCTTGCATTGTTTGTGGGGAATGTATAGATGCCTGTGCTGTGGTAAATGCTAAGGATGGAAAGAACGGAATTATAAAATTTGTAAAGGATATAAGTAAGTATCAGAAGGGAGATAACTAGAGTGTCTCCCTTTCTTTTTCTAAGTTATATAAATTTATAAAATCTTCTATTTTTAACTCTTCAACCCTAGCTGTTTCGGGTATAGCAGCTTCTTCCAAAATTTTCTTATCTATCTTTGTTCTTAACATCTTTCTTTTATTTGAAAATAATTTTGAAACAAAATTTTTGTACTTTTTCATTTCCTCTAAAGGAATAGGAAGTTTTTCTTTAGGAGTTAGTTTTACAACTGCTGAAGTTACTTTAGGAGGAGGTTTAAAAAATCTTGCAGGGACACTCATTATATACTCAACATCAAAAAAAGTTTGTATAAAAACAGATAAAAATG
>JALVKE010000015.1 GCA_027028005.1 Persephonella sp.
TGTTATGAGATTTGGGAATTGACAGATAAAGAAGTTAATGAAGATATATTAAATATGGCTTTAAACAAGCTTTTAAAGCAAGAGAGAGAATATTTTATAGCTATATGGGATAATCTAACCCAAAATCAAAAAAAAGCCCTTAAAATTGTTTTAATAACAAATGGAGAAAATATTTATGGAGATAGTAGAGCAGTAGAAATATTAACACCTCCATCTTTACAAACAGCTATTAAAAAACTTATCGAAAAAGATATTTTAGATAAAAAAGATAGATATTATTTTCAAGACCCTTTGTTTGAGTATTGGTTAAGAAAAGAAAAAGGTTTTTAATATAATAGTTACACTCCGATATCAGAGTGCAACTACCCCATCTCCCCCTCTCTCCACTCAGGGAAATATCTGTAAAACAACGCCCTAAATGTTTCATATTGGATTGTAATTCCAAATACCAGCGACAATTCTAAATTGAAAATGTAGTAAATATCTTTTAAAAACCTAAAATCTTTTATCTTATCCCTAAATCTTCTTCTTAACTTTGGAGAGTGTTTGAATAGACAGGAGAATATTTTTCTCTTTTTGTCTTTGCATTTAGTTTCTATTACTTCTTTTAACTCTTTAACTACACTCTCTCTTAAAAAAATTCTATCTACCGGAGGTCTTTTGAACATTTAAAATCCTTTTTTTCACTTTTTTGTCTTTCATTAGAGCCCCTTTATAATGGGTCTATATTAACTGACGCACTATAGGTAGTTAAAAGTTACTATATTTTTCACATTATCGTTTGTGTCATTATAACATATTTTAAGACAGCACAGGGTAATGCTGTGCTACTTTCATAAAAGCAAAACTTTAGCTTTTTAGTTTTCAAAGAAAAAAACAAAAAACATTTTTCACACAAACGCTTGACAAACCATATTTTTTTCGTTTATAATTAGAATTGCAGAAAAATATAAAAATATAGGCTATTGAGTTGGTATAATTTTTATAGATTATTTTAAGGAGTTTAAAATGACTTGCAGTGAAAAAGAGTTACAAACACTTATAGAACAAAACAAAACCTTAATAGAACAAAACCAACAACTCATAAAAGAGATAAATGAGTTAAAAAAACAACAAACCGAAACATTCAAACAAATACTTGAAGACACAATCCAAAGCCAGTTAGCGAAAATGGTAGAGGAAAAATTTAACGAGTTGCTTAAAAAAGCAGACAAATTGTATGAGGGTGAAAGTGAACTTGCAGGTAATCAAAGAGAAATTGTAAAAGCTATCGCAATGGTAAGAGATGAGATTGTTAAACACCTTAAAGAGAGCAAAGAGAGTGAGGATAAGATATTAGAACAGGGTGAGAAAGTGCTGGAGGTGTTAGATGATATTGGTCAGGCAGTAGTGAATACAAATAGGAATATATTAGAAAGCAATGAAGATTGGGGCGTAGCAATGCTTAAAAGATTTGATGCGTTAGCTGACGGAATGGTAGGCTTATCAAAAGCAATAGACAACGCAAAAGAATATTTAAGACGCAATAACGATTTAACTTATGATGCAGTTAAAAAACTTGATGACACTATTGCGAGAAAATGGTAAAAAGGATAGAATATGGCAAAATATACTCAATATACAAATAAAGATAGATTTTTTACAAAAAAACATCGTAAAACCCAAGACCAACACTTCAACTCAGTAGAAAAAGTCCGTTCAATCAACCCCAACACCCCACAACCCAACCAGACCATAAAAGACCAAGCAAAAGAAAAACTCACAACTTCAAAGTATTTTAAAGCCATATTCAAAAAACCCTCACTATTTGACAATAAGGTAAATACCCTATCAATAGATAACCTTAAATTCATATTTGATGATAATGCAGTCAATTACTACAACGACTACTTTGGTATCAACGATGTAAAAGAAACTCCTGACTATAAAGCCTATAAAACCATAAAACACGACCTTCCAGAAAAACTCATCGGTGGAGGAGAGGGGGATTTATTGCCAAGTGAGGGCATAGACTTAAAGAAAACCTATAATTCAGAGGCAAAGGCTTTGGCGTTAGCTTACTATTCAAACACAAACAACCTAAAAGACTTAAAAAGACTTT
>JALVKE010000016.1 GCA_027028005.1 Persephonella sp.
TAATAATTCTCCATGGGGTCTCTTTATAGAGAATATACTCTATATTTACTGTTCTATTCTTAAATGTAGAAATTCCTAAAGCTAACGCTCCAACAATTATTACAACGGAAACAGGAAGAGCGTAAATTTCAGAAGCAATAAATCCTAAAGCTAAAAATCCTCCTAGCCACCAAGAAAATTTAAAAACAAACCAGTCTCTTACAGCTTCATTAGGATTTTTTAGAATAGAAGGGTCATAGTTTTTAATAATATCTTTTCTAAAGTAAACGTATAAAACAATTAATGTAGTGAGAAGTGAAAAAATATTAGGGACAAACATGTTAAAAGCATATTGAATAAAGCCTATTTTAAAAAAGTCAGCAGTTATTATATTCACAAGATTTGAGATTACTAAAGGCAAACTTGCTGTATCTGCTACAAAACTTCCTGCTATTATAAAAGGAAGTATAAATTTTTCTTTTAACCCGAGATATCTAATATTTGCATAAATAATAGGTGTAAGTATTAAAGCAGTTCCATCATTTGCAAAAATAGCAGAAATAAATGCTCCAAGCAGAAATATATAAACAAAGAGTTTACGACCGTTTCCTCCAGCCCTTTTCATCATATGAAGAGCTGACCACTCAAAAAATCCGATTTTATCAAGAATTAGGGATATAAAAATAATTCCTACAAAAGCAACTGTTGCATCCCAGACTATTTTTACAACAATCCATACATCTTGTAGGGACACAACGCCAGTTAAAAGGGCTAAAATAGCCCCAATAGTGGCAGTCCAGCCTATACTGAGACCTTTAGGCTGCCAGATTACGAAAATAAGAGTAAATAAAAATATTGAAATGGCTAAAATTATATGAATTTCATTCATTCTTTAGCTCACAGAAAGGCTTAACTCCAAGCACATTAACATTTTTTTCTATTAATGGGATTAGATGTATAAGAATAGGATTTTCTTTATTTAAAGAATAATAGCTCCATTTTCCTTCTTTTCTTGATTTTATCAATCCTGCGTTTTTTAGTATCCTGAGATGGAAAGAGATATTAGGCTGAGATATACCAAAAACTTCTTGAAGCTGACAAACACAAAGTTCTTTATGAGCAATTAAAAGTCTTATTATTTTTAATCTTACTTCATCTGACAAAGCATGGAATATCTCTCTGAGCTTCATTTATAGCTCTTTTTTAGACCTATTTACAGCTTCTTTTATCTCTTCTTCAGATACATCACCTTTTATCTCTATAACAGGTTTTCCATTTTCTATCCTAAAATCCATAAATGTAACTTTTGCTTTTGTTTCTTCAGACATACAATCACATTTTCCTGTTTGGCAGTTTTCAACAACCTCTTTTATTTTATCTGTATCAGCAGATTCATCAACAACTTCAATAACAACTCCTTCTTCTATTGCTTTTACCTGAGATACATCTTTCATTGTTTTTTTCATTTTCTCACCATACATAAAAAATTTTTTATGTATTTTAACATAAAAAGTTGAAATATTTGTCCCTAACATTTATATTGATTGTAATTCACAAAAACTAGGAGGTGAAAAGATGAAAGTAAGAGTATCTGTTGATGAAGATCTCTGCACTGCTTGTGCACTTTGTTATGAGGAACTCCCTGAAGTTTACGAAGACAGAGGAGATGGTATAGCAAAGGTTAGAGATGATATTGGTGGTGATGGTGCTATCATAGAAGGGGAGCTTGCAGAAAGAGTACTAGAGATTACTGAAGAGTGTCCTTCTGGAGCATTAATTACTGAAGTAATTGAAGAATAAAAAAGGGGGCTTTAAGCCCCTTTTTTTAACTATCTAAAGGATACACACTTACTACTTTTTTTCCCTTTGACGTTTCAAATTTTACTTTCCCATCAATTAAAGCAAAAAGAGTATAATCTTTTCCAAGACCTACATTCTTTCCTGGATAAAATCTTGTACCTCTTTGCCTAACAAGTATATTACCTGCTTTTACAACTTGTCCATCGTATCTTTTTACTCCAAGACGTTTACTAATACTATCTCTACCGTTCTTAGCTGAACCACCACTTTTCTTTGAAGCCATATCTTATTCCTCCTTATTAAGCTTTAATTTCTTTAATTTTTATTAAAGTATAAGGTTGTCTATGACCATTCCATCTTTTGTAATTTTTCTTTCTTTTAAATTTGAATACAATAACTTTCTTGTGTTTTCCATGTTCTACAACTTCAGCTTCTACTTTCCCTTCTGTTTTTATGTTTCCGTTATCATCTTTAATTAAAGAAGCATCTAACTCAATAGTATCTCCTGGGTTAGCACATAATTTTTCAACTTTTAATAGAGTTCCTGGTTCAACTTTATACTGCTTTCCACCTGTTTTTATAACTGCATACATGTTATATATAACCTCCTGTTTCTTCTTTTTAAAATGCAAAGAGGTATTTTATCACAAAAAGTAGTTTTTATAAAGAAACTAAACAATTAATATATATTAGTTTTCCGTTTTTTCCACATCAAAAAATATAAGTTTTTCAGGTACTTTCTCTATATATATAGACTGACTTGGAAATGCAAAAGAAGAACCATGTTTTTCAACGATATCCATTATTTTAAGATTTATATCTTCTTTTATCTTAAGATATTCTTCCCAGTTTGCTGTATTGGTAAATGTATAAATAAATATATTTAAAGCACTATCTCCAAATTCTGTAAAATAAACAATTAATGCTTGATTTTTTGAAATTCCTGGGTGTTCAACTAGCATCTGTCTTATATCCTTCACAATAGCAATAATTTTCTCCTTGGGAGTATCATACGTTATTCCTATGTTCATCATTATTCTTCTAACATCTCTGCGAGAAAAATTTTCTATAGGGTTGTTTGCAATGTAGCTATTTGGAACTGTTAAAAGAGATTTTTCAAAACTTCTTATTTTTGTTGTTCTTATCCCTATATCTTCTACTATTCCTTCAACTGAACCTATTTTCACCCAATCCCCTATTTTTAAAGCTTTATCTGCAATAATTGTAAGACCCCCAAAAAGGTTAGCTGCTGTATCTTTAGCAGCTAAGGCTAGAGCTAAACCTCCTAGACCTAAAGATGCAATAAAAGCTGTAACATTTATTCCCCACTCTTGGAGAATTGCAACTATTCCAAGAATAATAATAAATATTTTTATAGATTTTATAATAAAGCCACCTATTTCTTTAGAAACAGCTTTTCCTAAACTTGTTGTAAGCTGATAAATGTTTTTTTCAAAAATATGTATAGAGTTGTATAAAATCCAAAAAAGCGTATATATAAACAAAGTTTTTACTACATGTGCTGTAATTTCATTTTTTATTCCAAGAATACTTAGTGAGAACCATGTACCAAAAACAATAAATAAAAATCTTAGTGGTTTTAGAAAGACTTTAAAAATTTTGTCATCTATGTCTGTTTTTGTTCTTGAAACAAATTTTTTTATAGATTTTAAGACAATTATAGTGAAAAGTTTTCTAAGGATAAGGAATATAAAAAATACAAATAAAGCTAAAGCCCATTTATACAAAGGAGTTCCTAATATTAACTGATTTAATATGTTGTTTATATTACTTAAAACGACAGATTTTATCTGACTAATTTCTTTCTCCATATTAAATCCTTTCTTTCATTTTCTGAAATTCTTTCATCACATTAATGATTTTTGTTGTATCTTCAGGAAGCGAAGTTTTATTTTTTAAGTTTTTTTCTTCTCTCTTAGAGAGATACAAGAATGTACTTATAAAGCCTATTAAAATTCCTGTAAAAAATCTAAGCATTATATTAAACCTCCCTGAATTTATTTGTTATGGGCATTCTTCTATCTTTTCCAAAAGCTCTTTTGGTTATTCTTATACCAATTGGTGCCTGCCTTCTTTTATACTCATTTCTATCTATCATGGTTATAACTTTCTCAACAGATTTCCTATCAAAACCTCTCGCTACAATTTCTTCTAAAGATAAATCTTCTTCTACATAAAGACGAATAATTTCATCTAAAATCTGATATGGAAGAAGTTCATCCTCATCTCTTTGATTTGGTCTTAGTTCTGCAGAAGGAGGTTTTTCTAAAACTCTTTTAGGTATAACAGGAGATATACTATTTCTGTACTCTGCAAGTTCATAAACTTTTGTTTTATAAACATCTTTTAATACTGCAAACCCACCTACCATATCTCCATAAAGAGTTGCGTATCCTACACTCATCTCTGATTTATTTCCTGTTGCAAGAACTATCCATCCAAATTTATTTGATAAAGCCATTAGAATATTTCCCCTTATTCTTGCCTGAAGATTTTCCTCTGTAACATCCCATTCTAATCCCTTAAAAACTGGGGAAAGAATATCCATATACTTAAAAAAGATATCTTTTATGGGAAATGTAAATGTTTCTATACCAAGATTTTTAGCAAGTTCTTGCGCATCCTCTATACTTTCTCGAGATGTAAACTGGGAAGGCATTAATACACCTTTAACATTTTCTCTTCCTAGTGCATCTGTTGCTATTGTTGCAGTAAGAGAACTATCTATTCCTCCACTTAGACCTATTACAACTTTTTCAAAATCATTTTTGTGTATATAATCTTTAACTCCAAGGACTAAAGCATTGTAGATTTCTTCTATTTCTAAGAGATCAAGGGAGATCTTTTGATCAACATGTTTTACTTTATCTTTAAATTTGTAATTAACAGGGGTTATATTTACTCTTTCTTCCCTTTTATATATAGCTCTTAAATTTCTAAGACGATTATCTTTTAATTGAAGTCTAAAAACACTAGATAAATCAATATCACAGATAAGAAGTTCTTCTTTAAAAGATTCTGCCTTTGCTATGAAACTTCCATCAGGACCTACTACAATACTATTTCCATCAAAAACAAGTTCATCCTGTCCTCCAACAAGATTGACATAAGCTATAGCAATATTATTATCTCTAGCCCTAACTTTTAGAAGATCTTCCCTCTCTTTAGTTTTACCAATATGGTATGGAGAAGCGTTTATATTAATTATTAGACTTGCACCTTCTATAGCTTGAATGTTAATAGGATTTTCTGGATACCATATATCTTCACATATAGATAATCCTATCTTAATTCCATCTATATCTAATATAGATACTTCGTTTCCCTTCTGAAAGTATCTTACTTCATCAAAAACACCGTAATTAGGAAGATAATTCTTATGATACTTGGCAATAATTTTTCCATCTAATAAAACAGCTGCAGCATTGTATATATCTTTATTTCTATCTACAAAGCCAACTATGGAAATAATATTATTACTGTGAACTTTTATATGTTCTAAGGCTTTTAGATTTGCTTTTATAAAAGATGTTTTAAATAAAAGATCTTCAGGGGGATATCCTGTTATTGCTAGTTCTGGAAAGGCAATAATATCACAGTCTTTTGCTTTTGCTTCTTTAATTTGATTAATAATTTTTTCTGTATTTCCTTCTATATCTCCAACAATGAAGTTTTTTTGAGAAAGAGCAAGTCTAACTTTTTTCATTATTAATACCTCTTAAATTGTAAAAATTTTTTACAATTTTAACGATATTTATTGTAATATATATATTTAAACTAACTATATATTTGACGATAGTATTATAAAAGGTTTAGTGCAATATGGAAAATAGTTACATAGGCCGGCAGTCTATATTAGATAGCAACTTTAACATTTATGGATATGAGTTATTTTTCAGGGATAAAAAGTTTAATTATCACTCTAATTTTCCTAAAATATCTGTTGAAGAAACAGCAAGAATCATAATGAATATTCTCACGTATGTTGATTTCAAAGAGATTTTAGGAGATAAAAAAGGTTTTATAAAAATCTCTCCAGATTTGCTAGAAGGGGAGTTTCTTGATGTTCTTCCTCCTGAACAAACAGTATTTCAGTTAGTAGGTGTAACAGATGTAACGAAATATCTTATTTCTAGTTGTGATGATTTAAGAGAAAAGGGATACGAAATAGCTATATGTACAGGTAGTACATATGAAAGAATATTACCTTTGTTAGATAGTGTTGATTATATAAAAGTTGATATTACAGATTTTAATAATGATATTGAATTAAAAAAAGCAGCAGATGCATTAAAAGAATTTTTAAATGCTAAACTTATAGCATATAAAACAGAAAATGAAAAAGATTTTCTCTTAGCCAAGGAACTAGGATTTGATCTCTTTCAGGGACATTTCTTTGAGGAGCCTAAATTTTTTGCATTAAAAAGTATAAGTTCTTCAAAACTCGCTCTCATACATCTATTAAAACTCACAATAAAAGAAGAAGATATAAGGAAGATAGAAGAGTTTTTTAAAACAAATCCAGATCTTAGCTACAAATTATTAAAGTATGTAAACTCTCCTTTCTTCTATCTTAGACAGAAAATATCATCTATAAGACAGGCAATTTCTATACTTGGTTATAGAAATCTTCAAAAATGGGTTGTTTTAAATCTTTTTGCTATAGACGGAGTAAATCCTAAACAAAATCCTATTCTTGAGAGAGCTATTGTTCGTGGAAAGATGATGGAGTTTTTAACAAAAAAGATAACAGATGATTTTGATAGTTATGATAAATCTTATCTAGTAGGAATGCTTTCTTTAATAGGTGTAGCTCTTGGCAAAGATACAAAGGAAGTGTTAGAAGAGCTTAATGTTTCAGATGATATAAAAAATGCAATTTTAGAATATAAGGGAATTTTAGGAAAATTACTTAAGAGTATTATAGAACTTGAATACGAGAAAATTGATGATTCAAAAAGAACTTTAGAAGAAATTGGACTAAAGCTTGAAGATCTACTTAAAGCAGAAGTGGATGCTATTTCATATTATGAAAACTTTATCTCAAATATAAACTAAACTTTAATAACATATCCTCCTCTTCTTGGATCTCCTGCTCCATTAAAATCTCCAGAGACAGCTTGCACTCCTCCAAAGAAGAGGCTTTTTTCCTTAAAAACAACAGTTTCGTATAGTTCCTCAGATTTTTTTATAACATTTTCATTGAAACCTGGCTCAAAGAATACTGTATGATTTTCATAATGTAGTCTTGGAAGTTCAACAGCTTCTTTTATATCTTTATTAAAAACAAGGTGGTTTAGTATTGTTTGGACTATTGCACTCCTAATTCTGTTACTTCCTGCACTTCCAAGAACTAATTTTATTTTTTCTCCTTCCATAACAACTGTAGGAGACATCATAGAAGGAAGTCTAACATACGGAGGATGCTTAAAAAATCCGTTAGGATTTAAGTCTTCTTCTCCTAACATATTGTTCAACATAATACCTGTCCTTGGTATGACAAAACCTGATCCTTCACCATTTGTTGTTGTCATGCTAACAGCATTCCCTTCAACATCTAACACTGATATGTGGGTTGTATTACCCCAGAGATTAATTCTTTTTTCAAAAAATTTTTTATATACTTTGAATATATACTGATCTTCTAAAATAAGCTCTAAACCTTCTTTATAAAGATTTTTATCTATGTATTCTCTTCTAAAGATCTGCGTAGTGTGCATTGCTTCCACTAAAGAAGAAACATGTTCTAAAGAACCAAAATACTTTAGAATTCTATCTTTTAAAAGTTTTAATGTAAATGCAATCAAGATGCCTCCTGGAGATGGTGGAGAGTTTGTATATATGTCGTATTCTTTAAATTGAAAGTAAACAGGATCTTTTTCAATTACCTTGTATCTTTGAAGATCTTCCTTTCTTAAAAGTCCTCTATTTTTTTTACAAAAATTCTCAATTTCATCGGCAATATAACCTTCATAGAAGATCCAACTACCTTCTTTAGAGAGATTAATAAGAAATTCTGCATAGTCTTTATTTTTAAAAAGGGTTCTTTCATCTATTAATTTCCCATTTGGTGCATAAATTCTTCTTGCCTCTTCTGTAGCAGTAAAGATAGGTTCAAGTAACTTTACAAATGAAGCTTGCATTTTAGAAAGATAAATTCCATCCTTTGCATATCTAACAGCTGGTTTAATTACTTCTTCTAGAGGAAGATTTCCTCTTTCTGAATGAATTCTAATAAGGCCAGCTACCATTCCGGGCACGGCAACGGATCCACAGCCAATATGAAATTCCTGAACAGTTGAACCAAAATCTACATAAACAGGATAAAAATTTGGATTTTCTTCTCTTTTAGGGGGAACATCTACAAAAAAATCATAAACAGTAGGTAGCATTCCTTTTTGTATAGCGAGGAGAAATCCACCACCTCCTAAACTCGTTAAAGCTGGTTCCGATAGAGGAGCAGCAAATGCTGCAGCTACAGCAGCATCAAAGGCATTTCCTCCTTTCTTTAATATTTCAGCTCCAGCTTCTGCTGTTAATTTATCTCCTGCTGCAATTGTTCCTTTCATAAAAACTCCTTTTTTAAAATCGAGACAATATTTTAACAGATGAAAATCTACATTGATATTATCAAATTTTTAACTATATTTAACAGAAATAATAATAGGAGGGAAAATAATGTTAGCAGTTAGAGAACCAGCAGTTAGTAATATGTTTTATCCAGGAGATCCAGAAGAATTAAAAGAGATGCTTACATACTTTTTAGAAAATGCACCATTGTATCCATATAAACCTGAAGCAGTGGTTGCTCCTCATGCTGGGTATGTATATTCAGGACCTACTGCTGCTGTAAGTTACAAGCAATTTTTAAATTTAGATCCAGAAAAGCATTACGATGTTTTACTTATAGGGCCTTCTCACTATGTTCCATTTGCTGGATTATCTTTGGGATATTATGACGCATGGGAGACTCCTCTTGGAAAAGTTCCTGTGAATAAAGAAAGAATAGAAGAGTTTGTAACTCTATACAAAGATAAATTACCAATAACATTAAACACTATTCCACATCAAAAAGAACACTCTTTAGAGGTCCAAGTTCCATTCTTGCAAATGGTTTTAAAGGATTTCTCAATAATACCTATTGTCTACGGACAGATAGATTTTCATATAGTAGAAGAAGCTATAAATTTCTTTAAAGATGATAGAGATGACACTGTTGTTGTTATTAGCACAGACCTTAGTCATTACTATCCAGATGAAGTAGCAAGACAGTTAGATGCTTACTGTCATTTAGCTGTAGAAAACTTAGATTTATCTTTTCTCGATAAATGTGAAGCCTGTGGAAAGATAGGTCTTGCAGCTATTATTGATTACGCAAGAAAAAAAGGTTGGAAATCAAAAGTCTTAGATTATAAAACCTCTGGAGATACTGCAGGAGATAGATCTGCAGTAGTAGGTTATGCTAGTTACATATTCTACAAATAAGGAGAGGGGAAAATGATGGAAGATAAAGATGTTATAACTTCTTTAGATGAAATTTCAGAGGAAGAAGGTAAAGCTCTTGTATATTTAGCAAGAAAAGCTATTGAAGAGTATTTAAAAAATGGTGTTATTATAGACCTTAAAGAGATACCTTATGAAAACTGGAAAAAGAAGGGAGCATCTTTTGTAACTTTAGAAAACAGATATACTGGACAGCTTAGAGGTTGTATAGGTTCTATTCTTCCTGTTCAGCCTTTATATAAAGATGTAATTAGAAATGCTATTGCCGCTGCTACGCAGGATCCTAGATTTCCTCCTGTTACTTATGAAGAGCTTCCAGAAATAAGAGTTAAGGTTTCTATCCTATCTTTCCCTGAGCCTGTACCATATAAAGATCCACAAGATTTATTAAACAAGATAGAGCCTTTTAAAGATGGACTTATTTTGAAGTATGGAAATCATCAAGGAACTTTTTTACCAGACGTCTGGGAAGAAATTCCTGATAAGGTACAGTTTTTATCTCACCTTTGTTTAAAAGCAGGTTTACCTCAGGATTGTTGGTTAACCTTACCTGTAGAGATATACAGATATAGAACAAAAGTTTTTTCAGATTAAAGGTGGCTTAGCCACCTTCTTTTGTTGCTCTTATAGCAACAAAAGAACCTTCTCCATATCCCTCTTTTATAGGTTCTATACCTTTTATTTCCGTCAGAAGATGGAAAATAGTCTGATATATTTTTTCCACTTTAAAACCTGTCTCTTTTAGAAGTTTTAAAACCTCTTCAGTTGAGTAAAAAGTTGCTTCTCTATAAAATGGATTTTCCCATTTATGTTCTAGATAAAACTTTCCAAGCTTTGAATTTTTATCAATAAAGCCTATTACAATGTATCCTTTGTCTTTTAGTATCCTATGAGCTTCTTTAAAAGATTTTTTTATATTGTCAACAAAGCATATAGTTGTAACAAAAAGGCAGATATCAAAAGATTTGTCCTTTATTGGAAGATATTCAGCAACACCTCTAATAATATAAATACCTCTTTTTTTTGCGATCTTACCCATAGGTAAGGAAGGTTCCACACCAACTTTTATTCCTAAAGGTTGTGAAAACCTTCCTGTTCCTGCACCTATCTCTATTCCTTCTCCTTTTGGAAAAATTTTTTTTAAGGCATTTAACTCAGAGAGATAGGCAAACTTATGTCTTTCAAACCATTTTTCATACCTTTCTGTTAAAGTATCAAAGGGCTGTGTTTTTGGCATATTATCCCATCCCTTCCTCTATAGAAACATCCTTAAGCCAGTCTTTGTTCTCTAAATACCAACCAACAGTTCTTTTAAGACCTTCATCTATATCTATTTCAGGTTTCCAACTTAGGAGCTCTCCTGCTTTTTCAATATCTGCCCACGTTTCTTTCATATCAGCCTTATGAAAAGGAAGATACTCTATATTAGCTTTTTTACCTAAAAGTTTTTCTATCTTCTCAATAATTGATTTTAAAGAGATAGGATTTTTTCCACCTCCTAGGTTAATAATCTCATATCCTAAAGGTTTTAATGCTTTTATTGTTCCTTTAGCAATATCATCTACATATGTAAAATCTCTTGCCTGAGAACCATCTCCAAAAAGTTTTATTGGAGTTCCTTCATCTATCCATTTTATAAATCTAAATATGCTCATATCAGGTCTTCCTGCAGGACCATATACAGTGAAATAACGAACTACAGAAATATCCATATCGTATAAATAGTGATAAGAATAAGCCATAACCTCTGCAGCTTTCTTAGAAGCTGCGTATGGAGATATAGGACTATTAACAGGAAGGGTTTCCTTAAAAGGCATAGGTTGTCCCGCATAAAGGGAAGAAGTAGAAGCTAGAACCATCTTTTTTATACCTTTATCTTTCATAACTTCTAAAAGATTTAGTGTTCCATGAGCATTTGTTGTAAGATACACGTGGGGATTTTCCATTGAGTATCTTACACCTGCTCTAGCTGCTAGATTTATCACTGCATCAATATCAAAATTATCAAATAAAACCTTTAAAGCTCCTAAATTTTCAATATCAACATCAAAAAACTTAAAGTTTTCATACTTTTCAAGCTGAGATTTTCTCCATTCTTTTAACTTTACATCGTAATATTTATTCATGTTATCAATTCCAATAACATGAAAACCTTCCTTAAGTAAAAGCTCTGAAGTTTTCCATCCAATAAAACCAGCTGCTCCAGTGACAAGTATTGTTTTCATAAAAATCCCCCAAAATGTTTTTTAAAAGAAAATTTTAACAGAAATAAGAGATTTTAAAATCTATTTTCATTTTTATAAGGAACTGTTATATTAATTTATGGCTATATGGAAAGAGAATAAGGGTATTTCATAAGTTTAATGTTAGGCAGGTAAATTAACTGATAATAGTTATTATTAAGTTTTGCATTTTAAACAGAAAATATATTTCTGCGTAAGTTGGCTTTTTACAGGCATTGGCGAGAATATAATAGAAAATATATTCGCATTACTGGAGGTTTGATGCAAAAAACTACCTCCAGCGAGGATTTGATAAAATTTTAAAAACCTCGCTAAGCCTTGAAACTACTTGCCGAAATAAATTTTTTTTACTTATCTCAATTAAAGGGGTTTTATCTGAACTATATGGGATAGAAAGAAAAAGGCTAAAGCTCTTAAAATAACTTTACCAAGTGGTTTTATCTGAACTATATGGGATAGAAAGGAAACATTCTTAGGTAGAATATTTGGAGTTGAAGTAGTTTTATCTGAACTATATGGGATAGAAAGTTACATAGTCTCTAATATCTGTCTCTACTGTGAAATGTTTTATCTGAACTATATGGGATAGAAAGCTTAATCTTGTTTATGACTATTACTTAACATTGACAGTTTTATCTGAACTATATGGGATAGAAAGTAATGTTAATATAAAATTCATAATCCCCTATTTTCTTGTTTTATCTGAACTATATGGGATAGAAAGCAGATTTTCAAAGAACTATTCAAGGAAATTTCTGTCGTTTTATCTGAACTATATGGGATAGAAAGAAGTAAAGCATTATAGAAGGATATAGTGAAGCTATGTTTTATCTGAACTATATGGGATAGAAAGTGCTTCAAGAGGCGCACGATTGGACAGTGCGCCGCGTTTTATCTGAACTATATGGGATAGAAAGTTGTAGTTTCTTATGCTGGCATGTGGGATGATGTGAGGTTTTATCTGAACTATATGGGATAGAAAGAGAAATACATGATGATATAGACAAATTGCTGAACAGGTTTTATCTGAACTATATGGGATAGAAAGGAAACAGCTAGCAAGATAGTTGATATTAGAAATATTGGTTTTATCTGAACTATATGGGATAGAAAGAAACAACCTACTACTCAACCTGCTACTCAACATCCTGTGTTTTATCTGAACTATATGGGATAGAAAGTTTCTGTTGGTTTTATACCTAAAAAAGTCTTCTGGAAAGGTTTTATCTGAACTATATGGGATAGAAAGATGCTAAACGGCTGTGTTATCAGCTTAGTTTCACCAGTTTTATCTGAACTATATGGGATATAAAGGAAGATTTCAAAATAGAAGATTTAGGAGATGAAGTTGTTTTATCTGAACTATATGGGATATAAGGTTAATAAAAGCAAAAAATTTTGATTATTATAGAAATAATATGTAATTCAAAATGAAGAACTTAAAAGAGAAGCTCGAAGAATTTTTAAGAAATTATGAAGTAGAGATCAAATATTTAGAAGTTGAAGATTTCACTGCTAATTTACCTACTGCAGTAGATATTGAATTAGTTCAAGCTTTTCTTGAAAGGAAAGATTTAGAAAAATACAAAAAACACCTAACAGAAGAGCAAAAACAAAGACTGAAAAAGGCCGATGAAAAAGCGATAAAGGTCTACAATCAGATAAAAGATTTAGAGCTTCCTTCTCCACCTACCATCGTCGCAAGGCAAGCTCTTAAAGACATTGTTGATGTTATTGAAGGAAATAACGTTAGTTAGGGAGTAATTTATAAAACCTTTTAAAAATCTATTTTCCAAAAAATAAATCCCTTTTTTATTCGCCTTTTATAAGATAAAAAACATTAAGCAGTTGCTTCTATTCTTCCTTCTCCTTTTTCTTCTGCAAGGAATAAAGCTTGTTTTACTCTGTTTAATAATGTTTCTACTGTATCATCTGTATTTGCTTCTGTTATTCCAATATAAAATTTAGGTTTTCCAATATCTTCTATATACGTATGCTGGAATATATCTTTTATCCTTTCTGCCAAGTTTTTTGCTTCTTCTAGCTTAGTTTCTGGCGTCAAAATAGCTATCTGTGTATCATCTATATGAGCAATGTAGTCTGTATCTCTGATATTCTCTAAAAGAATTGCAACTATAGATCTTAGAGCATCTAGCTTTTTCTCTTCATCTACATTTTTTAATTCTGGGAAATCTATAATCATCATAGATAAAGGTCTATCATATCTTTTACTTCTAGAAAGTTCTGCAGATAATAGGGATAAAAATGTTTCTCTGTTATATGCCTCTGTAAGCTCATCTATACTCTCTGCTTCCTCTATAAATATTTTTTCTTTTATATATGAGATTAAGAAAGCTGTTAGAAGAAGAAGGAATACAATAGTGCTTATAGTAGTATAGCTAATCCAAAAATTTGATGAGTATATAGCAACTGCATTATCCTTTTCATAGGTAACTAGATATCCTAAATATTCCTTTTTAGCATACTTCATTGCATAAACTGGAATAAACGAAACAGTATAGTAGTCTTCATTAACATAAGCTATAAGATATTGAGTTTTTTTCTTGTTTAGATTTACTTTACTCTTAATTTGTTTATTTATTAATGCTATAACTTCAGAAGGAATTCTTTGCACTGACTTAAAATGTGGATCATTTTCATAGAAGAAATCTGGGCTTAAATCGCTTTGAATATAGTTTTTTCTCTCTTCTACAAAAAGCTTATTAAAAACATAATCTTTTTTTATTAAAAATCTGTGCTCACTTTTAAATAATCTATTTAACTCCTGACGTATAAGTCCAAATGAAACTGCTATTTCAGCGTTACCAACAAGAAGCTTTTTATAAAAAACAGGAAATATATATCTAAATCCCCCTGTTGTTCTAAACTCTTCTTGAGGATTTAAAGGATTTATCTTTATTTTATCTCCATATCTTGATATATTGTGAAATCTTAAAAAAGTAGTTCCATCAGGAAAGTAAAAATGTAAGTATCTTATGTTAAAGATTTTCAGGTTTTCATATGCTGGTTCTAAAACTTTTATTAGTTTTTCTCTGTAAATACTATCGTTGTCTTTATCCACAAGAGCTTTATATAAAACCTGTTTTACGTTGTCATTATCAATAAAACTTATAAAGAAGAAATTTATGAGTTTATCAAATCCACCAACTGTTGCTTTAAACTCTGCTTGCGTTTTAACAGTTTTTTGAGCTAGATATATGTCCTCTAAACTTTCTTTTCTATTCCATAAAAATATAAATAAAAGTATGGATATTACAAGAAAAACAGATATATATATCCATACTTTTTTTAGAAGTTTCATCTTAAAAATCTCTTGTTTGTTTTGATACTATATTATCAAAAATTTGTTTGAGGTGATTGTATGGCTGAAAAAAAATTATGGGGTGGTAGATTTTCAGAAGGAACAGATGAGTTCGTAGAAGAGTTTACAGAGAGTGTTTCATTTGATAAGGAACTTGCTCTTTACGATATAAAAGGAAGTATCGCTCATGCAAGGATGCTAGGAAAACAGGGAATTATTCCAAAGGAAGATGCAGAAAAAATAATAAAAGGACTTGAAGAAATAAGAGAGGAGATAAAACAGGGAAAATTCCAGTGGAAGAAAGAACTTGAAGATGTTCATATGAATATAGAAAAAGCTTTAATTGAGAAGATTGGAGAAGTAGGAGGAAAACTTCATACAGGTAGAAGTAGAAATGACCAGGTAATAACAGCTTTTAGACTGTATCTAAAGGAAGAAACCCAAAATATTATTCAGCTACTTAGAGAGCTAAAGAAATCACTTTTAGAAAAAGCAAAAGAAACTGTTGATATAGTTATGCCTGCCTATACACATCTTCAAAGAGCACAACCTATTAGAATGGCTCATTACTTTCTTGCATATTTAGAGATGTATAACAGGGATGAAGAGAGATTTTCAGATACACTAAAGAGGATTGATCAAATGCCCCTTGGAAGTGGTGCATTGGCAGGAGTAGACTTTCCTATAGATAGAGAGATGTCAGCTAAAGAGCTTGGATTTTCACAGGTGATGAGAAACTCTCTTGATGCTACTGCTTCAAGGGATGTGATAATAGAGTTTTTATCTGACGCTGCAATATGTATGTCTAATCTATCAAGACAATCTGAAGATCTTATAATCTGGAACTCTACAGAGTTTTCATTTGTCGAGCTTCCAGATAAGTTAACAACAGGATCATCTATTATGCCTCAAAAGAAAAATCCTGATGTTTTAGAACTTATAAGAGGTAAGACAGGAAGAGTTTATGGAGACTTGGTTGCTCTTTTAACAATAGTAAAAGGTCTTCCAATGGCTTATAACAGGGATCTTCAGGAAGATAAAGAGCCTGTCTTTGATGCTGTAAGAACACTGAAAGGATCAATAATAGGAATGACAAAGATAATAGAAGGTTTAAAACCAAGAAAGGAAGTTATGGAAAAAGCAGCAGGAGGCTTTGCTCTAGCAACAGATCTCGCAAACTATCTTGTAAGAAAGGGAATGCCTTTTAGACAGGCTCACCATGTTGTTGGACAGATTGTTGGATACTTGACTCAACAAAATAGAGAGTTAGAAAGTATCTCATTAGAAGAGCTTAAAAAATTCTCTCCTCTTTTTGAAGAAGATGCACTAAATATTCTTAATCCTTACTACGTTGCAGACGCAAGAAAATCTTACGGTGGAACGGCAAAAGAGAGAATTTTAGAGCAGATCAAATTCTGGGAAGAAAAACTTTCTTAATTGTTGAAAAAAATACTGTTTCTACTTATAATATTAAGCCTACTGTGGAGGGTGTAGCTCAGCTGGCAGAGCACGAGGTTGTGGCCCTCGGGGTCGCGGGTTCAAGTCCCGTCACCCTCCCTTTACTTCTCTTTATAAAAAGAAAAAAAGTCCTTTCTAAAGCATTTAGTTTATCTATTCCATATCTAAAATCTTCCGTATAAAGCTAAAGTTGTTTGTATAAATAAAACCTTTTTTGTTACTGCACTAAACTTCTGCATAACCTTTCACCTCCTGTTAGAATTTTTGTATGAATTGGTTTAAAGGTCTTAATGAGCTTGGTAAGGGGTTTATTAATCTTGCTGTGGCTGTAATTGTTTTTGCTATTGTCCAGCCTCTTGTCTCTGGTAAAGCTTCTATTGATATGTCTGTTGCTTCTGCTTCTATAGCCGTTATATTATTTTTCATAGGTGTTGTTCTATCTTCCCTTGGAGGTTCTGATAATGAGTAATGAGCTTTTAAATCTGCTAATTGTTGGTGGTAGTGTAATCGTATTTGGTTTATTAATGGTTGCTTTTGGCCTTTATCTCCAAAAGAAAGCAAAGCATTCATAAATTTATCATTTTTGTAAATTCATTCAAAAAATAAGTTAAGTTATGATCTTTAACAAAAGATTAGAGTCTTTAACTATTTTCTTTGTAAACTCCCTGTTTTTTAAAGTAGTAATTTTTTGTATACAATCTAATTTTCTTATAATATGGATTATTCATATTTCCTATATTGAGAGAAACTTTATGGAAGCAACTAATATTTTTATTCATGGATGGAGTTTTTCTTCTCAGATATGGAGAGATTATAGGAATATTGAAAACTCTGTTTTTTTAGACTTACCTTTTCATGGAGATAACAGAATTTATTCAGAAAAAGACATCTTAAGTTCTTTTTCCGAAGAAATTTATAAGCTTATAGAAAAACAAGATAAACCTGTAAATCTTATTGGGTGGTCTTTGGGAGCTTCTATCTCTGTTTTAACAGCTTTAAAAAAACCTAAAAATTTAGAGAAATTAATCCTTATAGGATTTACCCCTAAGTTTAAAGATAAAGAGCTTGGACATAATCCTGTTGCTATAAAAGCTTTTATGCTAGCTTTAAAGTTAGATTTTAAAGATACAATTTACACCTTTAGAAAAACAGTAGCAGGAGATTTTTTTAAGGAAATCCCTTTACCTGAAAAAGAGGGAAGCATAAAACTATTGAAAGAGTTTATAGATTTAGATTTAAGAGAACAGTTATCTTTTTTAGAAGTAAAAACATTTCTTATTCATGGAAGAGAAGACAAGATCATAAGCTATAAAGGAAGTGTGTATTCTTCAAAAAAGATAAAAAATTAAAATCTTTTTTTAGTAAATGGAAATCATTCTCATTTTTTAAATGTAAAAATTAATGAATATATAATATTTATACTTTCATAATATATTTTTTAAGATTTT
>JALVKE010000017.1 GCA_027028005.1 Persephonella sp.
CTGTTGTAGAAGTGCTATTGCTTGAATTGTCTTCTTCATTTTTTACCTTTGTGTTGTAGTATTCAGTCAAAGCTGTTTTCAGCTGTGCGGTAAAATCTTCACCAATGTCTAAACTATTTGCTAACTCTGTTGCAACTACATTATCTTCTACTTCTCCCCACATCTTGATGTAAGTCCCTTTATCATAACCATTCTCTTTTCTAAACATATTCAATGTGTATTTTGTCATATATGTTTTGTAGATTTCTTCAAAAGGCATTTCCATAATATTGAAGCAAACTGCCAAGTCAAACATACCTTGATGCTTTCCTAACTCTGTTAGCTTCTTGATTAAATCCTCTCTTGTTTTGATTTGTAATCCGTGAACAAAATAGTCAAACTCATCTGTTATAGCGTTAGGCTCGTAATAAAGTTTGTTTAACATAAAATGTAAAATATCAATAAGTTCAATTTTAATGTTATCTTTGTCAATAGTGTTTTTCTTCCACCATTTGTAACCTGCACTCTCTAATGCTTCTCCTACTTCTGTTATAACAGCACTTTCAAAATTATATTTCTTTAACTGTTTCCTCCACTTTGGTAAAATCATATCTGTCAGCTTTAACTGAGCTTGATACATTTCCTCTAATCTCTTCTTAATCTGCTTTGCTCTCATAATAATCCTTTTGTCTAAAATCATACCACCTTAATGGTATGGTATTAAACAAAGACACTGATGCAGCAGCCACAAGGGTTACTGCCAAGCACACCATAAGCTTATAAACCTTTACTGTGGATTTCATAAGCTTTATTCTTTACAACTTAATAGTTAATAGTTAGGTAGTTATACTTTACAATTTATAATTTAGACTTTACTCTTTAAGCTTTTCTCCTAAAATATAATTGTATTAGCTTGCGTGCTTATTTGTTAATTACAGGATAAAGCTCCTGTAAGGCTATGGTGTTCCACAGTTTTCACTGCACCAGTGATTTGAGTAAATATGTTAAATATCTACTTCAATCTCTGTTTTAGCATTTATAATAGATAATGCTACATCGACCTCTTGTTCAAAGAGTTCAATTTCCTCTTCCATATCTTCAACCATCTTTTCAATGTTCAGAGGGTCAAGTATTTCAGCTTTGTTTTTATTATAAATAAGATTGTAAAGAGCTTCAACTTCCTCTGTCTTTTTGTTCTTCACTTCTGCTTGAACTTGTGCCTCTACAATGTCATTCGCTTTTTGTTGAGCTCTTTCATTGATTTCTGACACTTTGTTTTTGATAACAAATACTTGGTTTTTAAGAATATCTAAAAACTCTCTCTCTAAATAAATAGAGTTTTTCCTCTCAATGGCCTGAACAATAGTGTAATCTTTCCCTGCAACATTTACTTTTGTTAAAGCATTTGCTTGTGCAATAGCTCCTTTTAGTTTATTTCTATTTTCTATAAGAGCCGTTACTTTTTGTAATCTTGCCTCTGCTACATCTTTTAACTCTTTATAAGTTAAATGAGTTAATTCACCTTTTGCTGCTTCACCTTTAACATAATCCATCAACCATTCTTTTTCTGACACATTAGTTGCTTTCTCTACCTTTTTATTATATAGTTTTAGCTTTGCTAATGCTTCTGTTAATGACATCTTCATATCTGCTCCTTATTTTTTATTTAAGGAATTATAGCACAAAGAAAAACAAATGTCAAGAGGAAAATATAAAATTATCAATAGGATAGAAGATAAATGCTCCTATTGCCTGCAAAACAATGATATGAAAATACTCTTGATACTTATTATGACAACAATCATACTTAATAAGAAAGTATAAAGGTAAAAGCATAACAAAGCCTGATATAATCCATCGAGTAAAATAGATAAGAAAATGAAAAGAAAAGAAGTCCATTGTCAATCCTTTATGAATTTAGGACTTCTATGTCTTAGCTTACTTACATCCCCACTTATAGGACTTCTACTATAAGCTGTTGCTTCTACTTCAAAGAAGTTAGCAAACTCTACACTCGCTAATATGTTATCCATAAAAGGAACAGGGTTTTTAGTTACCTCATATTGTAAAGGGAGTTCTAACAAACTCAATGCCCTATTAGCCATAAACTCGATG
>JALVKE010000018.1 GCA_027028005.1 Persephonella sp.
ATAAATATATTTATCTTCAAAATATGGTCTATCTAATATTTCCACTAATTTAACTATTCTTCTTAAATCTCTTACCTCTCCAGATATTAGAATTCCATTTGTATAATACAGTCTCGTATATAAAAGTCCTTTTTTTCCACCAAGAAAAAGACTTAAAGTAGACATTAATCTTTGAGCATCAATATAATATGTTGGTATTATTAATGATATTTCCTGATCATCTGGAATATTACTAGGAATAATTCTTCCTATAACAATGTTATCTGAATATACAGAAAGTGAAACTTTTTTTGCTTTTTCTATTTTAAATATTCCATTATCGTATTTAACAGAAACCTGATATTTCTTTAAAAGATTTATAACGAACATAAGGAATGCCTTAGGTTTCATAGGTTCAACCATATTTATTGTAATTTTATTTCTTATCCTTTGGACATCAGGAGAAACTATATAGTTAACATTTAGAATTTTCCCAAAAACAAGATTGATAAAATCATATATAGGAATATCTTCAACAGATATCTGTACATCTCCTGAAACAGGAAGTTTTACTTGAGAAATTGTTTTAATTTTTTCTTGAGATGCTGATATTACACCTTTTGGCTTTTTAATTACGGATGGTATTTTTATTATTTCTAATCTGTATTTTTTCTTCTCTTCTTTCTTATTTCCCTCTTTTAAAGAAATCTCTTTTTCTTCTTGTGAAATCTCTTTATACTGAGATTTTATATCACTGTACACATCTTTAAAAACAGGGGGTTTTTTTGTATACTGAACTTTGGAAGAACAAGAAGTTGTATATATAGCTAAAACAGATAAGAAAAACCATAATAAGAAATATCTTTTCATTTCTTTAACTCCTTATTTAACTTTTTCTTAAACTGTTCTAAATCAACATAGAAGACCTTAAGTTCAATAGTCTTATATTTATTTTCTTCTATAGGAAATTTAACATAAATCTTACTTTTTGTAATCTTATCTATTATAAGATTATCGTTTAGTCTATCTCCAACTGTAACTATTTTATATTTTGAAGTTTTTAACTTTGGATTTACAAAAATAGCAAAAGGTTTTTTGTTTACTATAAAGACCCCATAAAATTCCCATATCTCGTTTCTGTCTTCAGGGTTTATTATTGCTTCTCTGTTACCTCTTTTTTGTATTCTATATTCTATATAATGTTTTTCCTCTTTTTTTTCTTCCTTCTTTATTTGTGGCTTTGGATATCTCCAAAGCTCCCAATTTCCTAGGATATCTATTGCATCATTATCTTTTTGTGCCATTTTTATATATTTCGAGATATCTTCAATATTAAGCTCATTTAGTTTAAATGAAACTTGCGTTTCTGGTTTAAGTTCCTCATTTTGGAATAAAAATTCCACTCCTATATAAATAGCTGTTATTATAAGAGAAAATACGATAAGAATTATGTTTTTTTTATTCATTCTTTTTTCTCTTCTTCCCTGCTTTTTATTTTATAACCAGAAGCTTTAAATGGTAAAAGAAGGTTTAAAGGTCTACTTCTTCCAATTTCTAAATTTTTTAAGTTTATAAGCTTATCCCCTGTATATATTTTATAAAAGAATGCAGCAACAATTGGAGGAGAAGATTTTACACTTGCAGAAACAGGAAGCTCCATATATGTGTCATAAATTAAAGGTTCATCCCATGATGCACCTAAGAAATTAGCATCTACATCCTGTGCTATCTTTTTTAAAAATGTTTGTATTTCACTCTGAATTTGGGAGTTGTTTTCTCCTTTATACAAATACTTTTCATTATTTTCAGCTATTTTTAAGACAGTATCTATTTTTTTCAAAATAAGGTCTTTTTTAGCTTTTATACTTTCCTCTTTTTTTATTTTCATATTTAAAAACTTCATTTCTTCTTTATAAGAATTTATTTTCTCATCTAGATCCGATGAGAAAAACACGTATAAGGTTATACTTATTAGTAGAAGTATAAGACTTTTATTTTTCTCCATGTTTTATCCACTCTTTTACGTATAATTCTACACTTAACACTTCATAATCTTTACTTAAATTGTCTGGAGAACTTCCTAATATTTTTATATCTTTAAAAAGTCCTGTAT
>JALVKE010000019.1 GCA_027028005.1 Persephonella sp.
CTTTATAAAGACAATAAATTGCTAATACTGGCAATCTAGAAGCGTTTTTCATTTGAAAATGTTCTTCTAACATTTTTATTATTATGTCTATCGTTAAAACTTCTCCTCTTTTTTCTGTAGAAATCGACTCTACTACTTGGATATCTTTACTGTATCTTTCCAACAAAAGACATAGTAAACATTTTAAAAATAAAGCAGGATCTGTGTTGTTTTCTTCTACATCATTTAAAATACGCAAGAAAGGTTCTTTTACATATTTTATTTTACCAGGATAATCTAGAGAATATGGATGATCCTGCTCAAAAGATCGTGTTAACCAACCACTTTCTTTGGGTGCATATCGTTGAAATTTTTCCTTCAACCATGGTGTAACAACTTTTGTATCCAAAGATCGTCCAGAATATCCACCTTCAAAGCTATCTCTATGTAATCTTATATCCTGTTCGGGAATAACTATTTTTTTTAGTAAAGATGTAATAACAACAGCAATCACGGATTTTTGATTTTCTATATTCTTTACTAAAGCTTTTACCCATCTAAACCTTTTAACTCCTAAACTACGACAATTGCTAAAAATATTTTTTTCTTTTTCTACCAATTCATAAATTTCATCTAATTTTTCCCTATATTCTTTCCAGTCATTAACTTTGCTCAATAAATAACCTCCTCAACAAAAACATTATCACTGCTATTTCCTATTTCAAGTAATCTATTCATTGCATATTTACAGTATTTTTCACTGATATCTATACCAATAAAATGCCTTCCAAGCTTCTTAGCAGCTATTGCTGTTGTTCCAGAACCTACAAAAGGATCTAATACAATATCTCCTTCATTAGTCAATAGTTTAATGAATTCCTTAATAATATATTCAGGATATACGGCTGGATGAATATTTCCTTTTAGTGTTTCAACTGGAGCTTCTATAATATCTTTTTTCATTGGTTTTCCATGAATTTTTATTATCGAATATCCCTGTTTTTCTATCTTAAGTTTTCTACCTCCTTCTTGTCCACCATAAGGCATAGAATGTATCCCTTTTATCTTCATCCTAAAACCTTCTATTTTCCCTTCCCTTACTTCTCTAATTACCTCTAGTAATTCCTCCTTAGCCTTTTTCTTTTGGTCATCCGTTAAAGAAGAAGCATCAATTAGGTCAAAATACTTTTTTCCTATATTCTTCCTAGAACCATTACTTTTTTGCTTTCTCATACTTCTTTCCATCTCTTTAAAGAGATCCAAATGGTTTAAAAACTTATCTTTATTAAATACATATTCTTTAGATTTTACAAAAATAAAAAATGGCTCTTTAGATGGAACTAATTTTTTCTCATGAGGCATTGGTGTTGGGTTTAATTTAATCCATGTTACTTCATTCACTAATTTTACTCTAAATTTTCTTGTTACTTCTATAGCAAACCGATAAGGAATCAACAATAAATTACCATCAATATATTTATCCCCTATATTAAATACAATACTTCCTGATTTTTTTAAAACACGAACACATTCTCCAAAGATACATAACAGGTTATCTATATATTCCTCTACTGTTCTTTCATTTCCAATCCCTATTCCTTCATAATCTCTCTGTTGAAAATAAGGTGGACTTGTTATAATTAAATCTATACTATCATTTGGTATTTCTTTTAGAATTTTCAAAGAATCTCCACAAATAATTTTGTCCAAGAATTTACTAATGGAACTTTCCTGCATATTTTAAACCTCCTTAAATTTTCTACAATATTTAAAATTACTTCCTCGAACTATGATCATACATACCATATGATATCTAATTTCCCCAGATATCTACCTAGAAATCTACCCATAAGTACAATTAGCTTTTTCTTGCAATTTATAAACCTTTATTTTCCAATAAGTATACTAAATAAACGAAATTGGAACTAAACCTTCAACCTTTTTCAAAAATTTTAGATAAAACCTAACATCTAACTTTGACAAATATGTATGTATAGAAGGATCTAAATCTATAAAATAACAATTTCCAAAAAGTCTCAAAAACTTCAAGTCAGGATCTTTATCATCTTTTCGTCATTAAGCTCCATAGCCATATCAAGAGGGGTTTTCCCA
>JALVKE010000020.1 GCA_027028005.1 Persephonella sp.
GGTTGTGCAAAATAGCCGTAATATTTCATTTTTTTTAACTCCATTTTGTTTTATTTAATTATAAATCTTTTTCGGGAGATTGGTCAAGCAGTTTATAGTAAGTTGCTTTTTTTGAATTTTTATGTAGAATTAAAACTTATGGCAAGTATATTTAAGCGGGGAAAGACTTGGTATATAAGCTACATAGACCTTTCAGGAAGGAGAATTAGACGTTCGCTTGGTACTACAAACAAAAAACTTGCAGAGTTAAAGTTAAAAGAAATAGAACTTGCACTTGCAAAAGGGAAGTTAGGTTTTGCGATAGATATTCCATTTGGAGATTTCATAGAAAAATATTTAGAGTGGTCAAAAGCTACAAAATCAAGGAATACATACTTAACAGATGAAAAAGCAAGTAGAGATTTGATTGAATACTTTGGAGATAGAATAAAATTATCTCAAATAAAACTACCGAAACTTGAAGGATGGAGAGTGTGGCTCATTGAAACAAAAGGTTATTCTAAAGTTACTGCAAATATCAGGATACGTCATGTGAAAGCAATGCTAAATAAAGCAGTAGAGTGGCAGTATTTAGAAGAAAATCCCGGAGAAAAGTTAAAGCAATACAAAGTTCCAAAAGGGAAACCAAATTTTTTAACAGAACAAGAGGTGAAAAAACTTTTTAGTGTTATAGAAAACAAAACGCACTTAGCAGTGTTTAATCTACTTTACTTTACAGGAATGAGGCTATCGGAAGCACTTAACCTGACTTGGGAAGATGTTGATTTAGAAGAAGGATTTATTAGAGTTAGAAGCAAAAAAGATTGGCATACGAAAAACTACAAGGAAAGGTTTATTCCTATTCACAAAAAGCTATATGAGTATTTGGAACATTTAAAGAAAGTGAGTCCTGAAAAGGTTGTGCCTTATAAGTATAGATACACTCAGCAACTTTTTGAAAAATACTCTAAAGAGTCAGGTGTTAAAGCTACTCCTCACATTCTCAGGCATTCTATTGCAACGGCTATGGCAAGCAAAGGTGTATCCCTTCAGGCTATTAAAGATATTCTTGGTCATTCTGATTATTCAACTACACTTATATATGCTAAAATGACAGATGATTATAAAAGAAAAGCTCTGGAAAAGGTATTCAATGAAGAAGAGTAAAATTTGTGTCCCAAAAATGTCCCAATTATTTTTAAGCCTTTAATATCAAGTGTAAAAAAGTATTTCTTAAGGGACTCAAAATCCCCTGCCCGCAAGGGCGTGCGGGTTCGACTCCCGCCTCGGGCATTTGGTTTTCAAGGATTTCTGAAGATTTCTCTTTTTGTCAAATCCTGAAAAAAACTTTCAGAAGAGCTAAGAATAAAGGTTCTGGGTGGTGAATGGGATAAAGAAGATAAAAAGACCCTTTTAATAATAGTTGGATATCCAGACAGGGTTATTGATGACACTGTGGTTGAATTTAAAATTATTTCTCCATGGGCGTTAAAGAAAGCTTAGATTTTACCGTATCCTCATCACATATTTCAGTTAATAGGATATATGTATTTACTAAAAAAGGATAAAGGTCTAATAGCATACATAGATAAATCTTCAGGAGAAATCTATGAATATCCTGTCCAGCTAACAGATGAAGATATAGAAATTCTAAAAAACAAAGTTAACCTCATTTATACATTATCACAGCAAAGTACAGAAACACTGAGCCTTCTGGATAAAGAAACTTTGGATGTAAAAGACTGGCAGTGTAAATACTGCTTTTATAAGCACTGCTGTCCAGTAAACAACAAAGGAGGTATTGACATTGAATTCAAAAGCTCTGCTTATAGCCCTTGAAGTAGTAGTGCTGATTGCGGCTGAAGTAATAAGAACTGCAGTTTGTGAGAGAAGGTAGGCCCTTACTGGGCCTTTTAATTTTTTCATGTTCTTTCAAAGATTAGGTCTTTTTATCTAAAATATTTTCCCTTTAATTTTTACTAATCATACTTTTAAGTTAACTATTCAACAACTCTAATTCATATTCTAATTTTTCTTTTATTTCTTGTATAAGTTTATTTATTTCTTCTATATTATCTGTTTCTTTTAATAACTTTGTATGAACTGATAT
>JALVKE010000021.1 GCA_027028005.1 Persephonella sp.
TTATTAAATGGGATAAGCCTTCTGAAACCATTCTTAACCAACCTGAGGAGAAAAACCCTACTCCTCTTTTATATTCTATGGAATTTTTAAGCATAGGAATATAAAAATCTTCAATAAGATTGTTTGTAGAAGTATTCATGTATAAAGGTAAATTCAATTTTGATAGTCCCATTAGTCGAATAACTCTCTTATTTCCTGTATATATTCTTTATCTTGCTCAGACAGCTTGCTTTCATCTATATACTTTAGAAGTTTTGATATCTCTATTGGTTTTCTAGACCAAACTAAGAATTTTAGCCAATTAATTTTTTCTTTTTCAGAAGGTTCCTTTTTTGAAAATTCTAATTCAAGATTTTTATACCTGTTTATCTTATCCTTTTCTTTTTCAGGATCAAATGATTCTAAGGAAAATTCTTTATAAAAAAGGTAATCATCTATAGCTTTCTCATAAAAACGCTTTTTAGCTTCAAAGGAATATTCTTGAAAATCTTCTAATGACCATTCCTTAAGAAGGACATATCCGTTTTCTACTTTGAAAGTTTTCTTTACATAAAGATAGTTATACAATGAGTTAATCTTGAAATTAAAGTCAAATGTTAACTTCTTATAAGTCTCTAATAGATCGTTTATTTTCATAGGTTTTCCATTATTCTTTAATATATATTCAAAAATATCTTTATAAGAGGAAAATTCACGGGATCTATCTGCTTTTACTACCAGTCTTTCAGGAATAATTTTAACTTTACCATTATTTTTTAAAATAGAATATAGTATATGTCTGTTTAGAAATGAATAATCAGAATATTCTTTAGATAATTTCTCCGAGATAAAATCCAAGGAAACAGGAAAGTCATAATTTTCTACTATATCTATTACCTTTTCTTTTATCCATTTTATTTTTTCTTCAGTTAAATTTAATTTTTCCGGTAAAGTATACAAATTTTCTTCAACTTTGATAATATTACTGCTTCTGTTAAAAACCATATTAATGGTTACATATGGAATATCTCTACCTATTTCTTTTAGTTTCTCCTGTATTTGATTTATAGAAAGAGGTTCATCTGATTCTCTTAAAATATTTGTTATTAGATGTTCATAATCTTCTCTTTTATCTATATCAAACTCTTTTAACCAGATCTCAAATTTTCTACCTGAAACAAATCTTTCATCTTCCTTTAAAATAGATTTTAATAAATAAGGGGTAATATTTTTAGGTAATTCTACCTTTTCTTTTATCTTTTCTAATAGGAAAATTGTATCTGATGGTTTCCCAAGGACTTTCAAAATTTTATAAGAAAAACTTTTTAAAGCTTTGATAATATCAGGAGTTAAGTTTTTTTCTATTTCTTCCTTTAAGAAAAAAGTTCCTCTATCAACTAAGTATAGATTTTTATTTCTCAGCAATAAGCTCTCTACTTGATGAGATGTTATATTTTTTCCTGAGAGTTTAGAAAAAATGTCAGCAATTTCCTTAAAGTGCATAGGCTTCCTATACTTTCTTAAAATAAGTTCAACAATGTCTGCTTTTGATAGTTTTTCATAGTAGAGAATATTTTCATTTTCGATTTTAGCTTTTAATTCAGCAAGTAATATATTCAATATTAACTTATCAAGTTCATTATTCAGTTTATTTTTTAATTCTTTTATGCTAATAGGTAAACCTTCTTTTAATAGAAGTTTATGTAACGTGATTTTTCGTAAATCAAATTCTTCGTTAGAAATGTTTAGTACATAAAATATATTATTTTCAATCGACCTAACAATATATTTCTTTTTAAATAAATACAGCAACACATTAAATTCATTATGATCTAAGAATTCATTTCTATTTAGAATTATAAATTTATCTACTTTAAAGTTTAAGGAAAGTATCTTCTTTAGTGCTCTACTTTCTATTTGTCTAACTCTTTCACGAGTAATATGCATGTCACTTGCTATACTTTGTAAGGTTTCCCCTTTTGACCTTCTATTTAAAATGGAAAATTCTTTATCTGAAAGTGTGTTTTTAATATCTTCTATTAACAAATGCATAATTAAAACCTTATATTTTTTTACAAATTATCGGTACTGGAAAAATAAATTTAAAAAT
>JALVKE010000022.1 GCA_027028005.1 Persephonella sp.
TAAGAGGTCAGGAAGTTTTAGATACAGGAGAACCAATTACAGTTCCTGTTGGAAGAGAGGTTCTTGGTAGAATTTTAAATGTTATTGGAGAGCCTGTTGATGAAGGTGGACCTGTAGAAGCAAAAAAAAGATATCCTATTCATAGACCTGCTCCAGAATTTGTAGAACAGAGTACAGCTGAAGAAATGTTAGAAACAGGGATTAAAGTAGTTGACCTCTTAGCACCATATTTAAAAGGTGGAAAAATTGGTCTTTTTGGTGGTGCTGGTGTTGGAAAAACAGTATTAATTATGGAATTAATTCACAATGTTGCAATGGAACATGGTGGTTTTTCTGTTTTTGGTGGTGTTGGTGAAAGAACAAGAGAAGGGAATGACTTATGGCTTGAAATGAAAGAATCAGGAGTTATTGATAGAGCAGCATTAGTTTATGGACAGATGAATGAACCACCTGGAGCAAGAGCAAGAGTGGGACTTACTGCATTAACCGTTGCTGAATATTTTAGAGATGAAGAAGGACAGGACGTTCTTTTATTTATTGATAATATATTTAGATTTACTCAGGCAGGTGCTGAAGTTTCAGCATTGTTAGGTAGAATTCCTTCAGCAGTTGGTTATCAGCCTACATTAGGAACAGACCTTGGAGAATTACAAGAAAGAATTACATCTACAAAAAAAGGTTCTATTACTTCTGTTCAGGCTATTTATGTTCCTGCTGATGACTTAACAGACCCTGCCCCTGCAACAACATTCTCTCACTTAGATGCAACTACAGTTCTTTCAAGACAGATCGCAGAGCTTGGAATTTACCCAGCTGTTGACCCACTTGATTCTACATCAAGAATTTTAGATCCAAAAGTTTTAGGAGAAGAACATTATCAAGTTGCAAGAGAAGTTCAGAGAATTTTACAAAGATATAAAGATTTACAGGATATTATCGCTATTTTAGGTATGGATGAGCTTTCAGATGAGGATAAAATTATAGTTGCAAGAGCAAGAAAGATTCAGAGATTTTTATCTCAACCATTCCACGTTGCTGAAGCGTTTACAGGAACTCCAGGAAAATATGTAAGATTACAGGATACAATAAAAGGATTTAAAGAAATTATTGATGGACATCTTGACCATTTACCAGAGCAGGCATTTTACATGGTTGGACCAATTGAAGAAGCTATAGAAAAAGGAAAACAACTTGCTGGAGAATAAAAATGACTAATGAATTAACATTAGAAATTGTGACACCTACAAGAGTTTTATATGAAGGAAAAGTTGATGAAGTTACAGCACCTGGGATAGAAGGAGAATTTGGAGTATTACCTGGACATACTCCTTTTTTAACATTTTTAGCTACAGGTGAACTTTCGTATAAAGTGGAAGGAAAAGAAAGATTTGTTGCAGTTGATGGAGGTTTTATTGAAGTAACCCCAAACAGAGTTATAGCTATTGTTGATGAAGCAGAATATGCAGAAGATATAGATTTAGTAGAAGCTGAAAAAATGAAAGAAGAAGCTGAGCAAAGATTGAGAGAATTAACTGAGGAAGATAAAGAATTTCTTAAGGAAAAGGCTAAACTAACAAGAGCATTAAATTTGATAAAAGTTGCAAAAAGAATAAAATAGATAAAGCGGGGTTAATCCCCGCTTTTTTTATAAATGAAAAAGTTTCTATTCCTGTTAATTATCACTTCTATTATTTCATTTCTTTTTCAAGGTAAAAGAGGCTTATGGGAGCCAGATGAAGGAAGGTATGCAGAAGTTGCAAGAGAGATGATTTTAACCCATGACTATCTTGTTCCAAAGTTAAATTTAAAGCCTCATCTATCAAAACCGCCAATAACATATTGGGCAATTGCATTGAGTATGAAAATTTTGGGGAAAAATGAATTCGCAGTGAGATTACCTAATAGCATTGCTTTTTTTTTAACTGTGATTCTAATTTTTTTAATTACTAAATTTATATTTAATTTTGAAACAGGAATTTTAGCAGGCATAATTTATACTTCTTCAATTTTTCCTTTCATAGCGTTGAGTATAGTTACCACAGATACTATTTTAACTTTTTTTATTTGGCTTTACAT
>JALVKE010000023.1 GCA_027028005.1 Persephonella sp.
ATTTAGAGTAATCAATATCCTTTTTGCCTTCTTTTTGAATAAATTTATCCTTATGTTGATCAATAATTTCTTCGATTTTAGTTGGATATAAATTAATTAAAAGTTTAGCAAGGATAATAAGAGCTCTAGCTTCTCTTTTTCTTTCTTTTTCTTGAATAGCTTTAGTTTTTTCTTTGATCTTAAGAATTTTTTCTTTAGCTTTAACAAATTCTAGGAAAAGTTTTTCACCATTATCAATGTTTTTAAAATATTCCCAATCCTTTTTGTATTTTTGTTTAAGTAAATCAATATATGTATCAGACTTTAAGTATTTTTCTAGATTAACAAGTGAAAAATATAATTCAAAAAGGCAAATGGTAGGAGCACATATAAAGTATGTAAAAGAAAAAGCAGAAGAAATGATAGGAGATTATAAAAGGATATTGGATAATGTTGATTTAGTAAATAAGAGGATAAATAGCCGTGTAGCAATGAGTTTTGTAATGGCAATACCAAATGCTTTAAGTAAAGAAGAGATAAAAGAATGGTTAAAGAAAATAAGAGAATTAATAGGGGAGCTGTTGAAGATAAAAGAAGAGGATATATTTGTAGCCTATCATAATGGAAAGGATTCAATATCAAGTAGAGAGAATAAACATTTTCATATAGTATTAACACCAAGAACAAGAGAAGGGAAACCATTAAGATTAAAGAGGACAGATTTAAAAGAATTTCACGGGAGGTTACAAGAATATATAGAACAAAAAGGATTTAAGATAAGAAAAGATAAAGAAGATGAGAGAATAGGACATATAGGGACAAGGTTAAGATATGATGAAGAATTAAGGAAGTTATATATAGAGACATTGGAAAGTAAAGAGAAATTAAGGGAGATAGAGGAAAATTTAATAAAAGAGCATTATAGAAGGATAAAAAATTTAATAAAGGAAAAAGAAAAAATAAGAAATAGAAAGAAAGAAATTAAGGAAGTTAGATTAAAAAATTTAGAAGTTAAGGGTTTAGAGAGAATAAGCTATAAGGAATTAGAAATATACAAAAAGGAGATAGGGGTAGAAAAAGATGGAAGATATAAAGGAATTAGAGAAAGCATTCAAGGAGTTATTGAAGGAATACGAGGAATTAAAAGAAGAGAATATAAAACTGAGAGAAGAGAACCAGAGATTAAAGGAGATAAACAAACATTTAAGAGAACAAATAAGTTTACTCCAGAAGGTATTGGAGAAATCCCTAGAAGTGTATCAAGAGAATTACCAGAATACGAAGAATTTATTAGAAGATATAGAGAAAGTATTGAAAGGATAGAGGAGTTAAGGAAAGAAGAGGAAGAGAAAAAGAAATTAAAAGAAGAGTTGTATAGGATATTAAGAGATATGGAGAGAGAGGAAGAGGCGATAGGGAAAGAATGTAAAGAAGAAAAAGGATATAAGATTTATAAGACCAGAAATAAAGAAGATTCAATGATAGCTTTGCTTTTGACAGATAAATTTATAGAAAAAGATAAAGAGTTATTAGAAGAGGGTTATGAAATTATAGGGTTTAAAGATTTTAATTTACTTCCAGAAATTCTGAATTCATTAGATAGGGAATATGTTTTTTATCAATTAAGATTAGATGGTAAATATAAGTTCTCAGAGCTTGATAAAGGGAAATTTATAAAACAGCTGTATAATCAATTAAGAATTGATGAGAAGAAAAAAAGAAAAAGGAGAAAACCAAAATTTTAGAAAAAATAAAAGGAGGTTTGGCTATGGGATTTTGAAAAAGATTAAAAGAGTATTTTGAGAAGAAAAATAATAACTCTACAGCTCTAGAAAGTAATACAGAGGAAAACACAGGGAGTTTTCAGATAAACTCTAATTCTGATTATTCAGATAGTATTATATCAGAAAAGAATAATGGAGATGTAGGGAATTAAACAATAAAAGCCGAAAACAGCCCCAGTAATACCAATATTTCAAAAAAGAATAACGATAGCAAAGATAATAACAATACAGAAACCGAGAAAAGCCCTAATGACAATAGTATAAAAACAGATAATAACAGCTCCCATAAGAATGTATCTTCAAAAAAGAATAATGATAAAGATAGTAAAGAAACAACAAGAATTAACTAGGAATGAGAACCACAAAGAGATGATAGGAGAGATAGATGTAAGAGTAGTAGGAGTAAGGTTAGGTATAGGGGAAGTTAGAGGAAAAAGAAGTAAGAGTAATGATGGTTCTGAAAAATATAGAAGAAGAGGGGATAAATGCATAAAGAGAGAGAATGAATTATAACTATAAATAAAATAAGAGAAGGAGTGGATATTTTTATTGAAGTACAAGGTAAATAGGTATGTAAACAAATTAGAGGACATTATTTGACGGAGTTTTTTGGGATATTTTACGTTTCTCTAACCCCTCTGTTACATTTTTTGTTACGAGCTGAATAGACATTTATTAAAAGTAACAAGTTAAATAGTTATAATATTCAAAATTTGTTGAAAGTGGTAACTTAATTTATATTAAGAGTGGAAAGGTTTATATGATGAGTATAGAGGTAAAAAAAGGAGACATAATCCAATCTAAAAAATGGGATGAGCCTATCTTAGTTGAATTTTTGGAGAACTTAGATGGTTTTATTAGAATAGTTGGAAAGAAAAGAATATCTAGTGAACATTTTGAAGATATTTTAACTGAAGACGAATTAAAAGAAATACAGATTGTTAAACAACAATTAAACTTTAGTGGAAATTCTAAAAAAGTTTTTCTTGCTTTAGAGGAGAAAAGATATAGATTTCTTTCTTTATATGACCCTTTACTTGCAATAAATACATCAAAAGTTGATCCTTTACCACATCAAATAGAAGCTGTTTATGACAAGGTTTTAAAACTCCCAAGGATAAGATTTTTAATAGCCGATGACCCAGGAGCTGGAAAAACAATAATGGCAGGACTTATTATTAAAGAGTTAAAAATAAGAGGATTAGTAGAAAGGATTTTAATAGTTGTTCCGGGACATTTAAAAGACCAATGGAAAAGGGAGTTAAAAGAAAGATTTGAGGAAAATTTTACAGTTATAGATAGAAATTATATGAATAATATTTATGGTGAAAATCCTTGGGATAGAGAAAATCAGATAATAACATCTATAGATTTTGCAAAACAAGATGAAATTTTAAACTCTATATCATCTTCTCATTTTGATTTGATTATAGTGGATGAAGCTCATAAAATGAGTGCCTCTCAATATGGAGAAAAAACTAAAAAAAGTAAAAGGTATAAACTTGGAGAAACTTTATCTCAGATAACAGAACATCTGTTATTTCTAACTGCAACACCACATAAGGGAGACCCTGAAAACTTTAGGCTTTTTTTAGATTTATTAGAGCCGGGGTTTTTTGCAACTTCAGAACTACTAGAAAAATCAATAGAAAATAAAGATAATCCACTTTTTATAAGAAGATTAAAGGAAGACCTGAAAGATTTTGATGGAAAACCTCTATTCTTACCTAGAAAAGTTAAAACTGTGTCTTTTAGTATAAAACATAATTCACCTAAGGAAGTTGATTTATACAATAAATTATCAAAATATGTTGAAAAACAATATAATAAGGCTCTGTCAAAAAAGAATAATAAAAGAAGAAATATAGCTTTTGCCCTTGTTATTCTTCAAAGAAGATTTGCTTCAAGCATATATTCCCTTTGGAAATCTCTTGATAGAAGAAAGAAAAAACTGGAAGAATTATTAAAGAGTATTGAAACGGAGGATTTAAAAAATAAAAAAGATTTTAGTTTTGAAGAAGTAGAAGATTTACCAGAGAGAGAAAGATGGAAGGAAGAAGAAAATTGGGAGACTTTAAGTGTAGCTGAAAATAAAAAAGAACTGAAAAAAGAAATAGAAACTTTAGAGGAGTTAATAAAACTTGCAGAAGAGATAATACAAAATGAAGAAGAGATAAAATTAAGACAATTAAAGGAAACTTTGCAAAAATTAAATAAAGATTTTCCTGAAGAAAAGATAATTATATTTACAGAGGCAAAAGATACCCTTGAATATTTAGAAAAGAAAATAAAAAAATGGGGGTATTCTGTTATAACAATTCACGGTGGAATGTCCCTTGAAGAGAGAATAAATGCAGAAACATTATTCAGAAATGAGAAACAGGTTTTAATTGCAACTGAAGCGGCAGGAGAGGGGATAAACTTACAGTTTTGCCATCTTATGATTAACTACGATATACCGTGGAACCCAAACAGATTAGAACAAAGAATGGGAAGAATTCACAGATACGGTCAAAATAGAGAAGTTTACATTTTCAATTTGGTAAATAAAGACACAAGGGAAGGTGAGGTTTTAAACAGACTTTTTGAAAAACTTGAAAAAATAAGAGATGCACTTGGTAGTGATAAAGTTTTTGATGTAATATCGGAAGTTTTTGAAGGTAAGAACCTTTCACAGCTTTTACTTGAAGCGGCAGTTAATTCTAGAAGTCAAGATGAAATCTTGAAAGAATTAGAAATAAAGGTTGATGAAGAGTATATAAAGAAAATTAAAGATAATTTAGGAGATACTTTAGCAACTAGATTTATAGATTATACAAGAATTAAAGAAATGCGTGATAAAGCTCTAGAGCAAAAACTTATTCCTGAATATACAGAAAACTTTTTTAAAAAGGCTTTTTTATTAGCCGGTGGAAAATTTTCTGAAAGGAAAGACGGATTTTTATCTATCGATAGAATTCCTCCTGAAATAAGAGAAATTGCAAAGGAAGATAATTTTAAAAGAAAGTATGGTCAGTTATTAAAGGGGTATAGAAAGATTACTTTTGATAAAGATACTGCCTTTAAAAATCCAGATGCAGAATTTTTATCATTCGGACATCCATTATTTGAGGCAACTTTAAAATGGATAGAGAACTATTTAAGCGATGAGCTTTTAAAAGGTAGTGTATTTTTTGACCCAGACAAAAAACTAGATGGATATATTCTTTACTATGAAGGAATAGTTAAGGATGGTAGAGGAAAAATAGTAGGGAAAAAGTTATTTGCCATTTATAGAGATGAAAAAACAAGAGATATAAGAGAAATCAACCCATCAATTATATGGGATTTAAAACCAGCAGAAGATTTTAATACAACTGTTGATTTAAATTTAGAGGATTTAAAAAATGAAGCTTTAAAAACTGCTATACTTTCTCTTAACAGTTATAAAATGAAACTAACAGAGGAAAGAGAAAGACAGGCTAAGATAAAAGAAAAGTATGGAATAAAATCTCTTGAATACCTTATTAACAAATTGAATGATGAACTTTTAGAACTTGAATTAAGGAAGGAAAAAGGTGAAGATGTAGACATTGTTATAAGAAATAAAGAGGAAAGAAGAAGAAAATATGAGAAAGCTCTAAAAAAATTAGAAAAAGATATTCAGTATGAGACAAATCTATCTATCTCTAAACCTCAATTTATAACTGCTATAAAGGTTTTACCTTATCCAGAAGAAACAGATTTTATGGTATCAGATAGCGAAATTGAAAAGATAGGAATGAAGATAGCGATGGAGTATGAAATTAAAAATGGAAGAATTCCTGAAGATGTTTCATCAGAAAATCTTGGATTTGATATTCGTTCAAAAGTTAAAACTGAAAGTGGTGAGAAGATAGAAAGATACATTGAAGTAAAGGCAAGGACTAAAGAAGGCTCTGTTGCACTAACTCAAAATGAATGGTTTAAAGCTAAAAGATTTAAAGATAAGTATTATTTATATGTGATATTGAATGCTTCAACAAATCCAGAACTGATAATAATTCAAAATCCTGCTGAAAATTTAAAGCCAAAGGAAAAGGTTGAAGTTGTAAGGTATATAATATCTTTAGATGAAATTTATAAGAAAAAATCTGAAAAAATATAATTGTTGTCAAATAATATTAAAGAATTTTCCAACAGATTGTTTCGTTTCACATATTCTTATTATCTGTGAAATTTTTTATTTAATCACTAGTTTGAACCATAATATTAAAGCATTTATCCAGCTATGCAGATATTCTTTATCACTTAATAAGATTAAAACTTGAATATCTTACTTGAAAAGAATACTTTTTTATCTTATTCTAAAGTAAGAAACTTAAAGGGTGGGTAAGATTTTATGAGAGCTATAAAAAAAACAATTTCAATTCCAGAGGAATTATTCATAGAGGCTACAGAATTTTCTGATAATTTCAGTCAAATTGTAAAAGAAGCTTTAAAGGAATATTTAAAAAAGAAAAAGAAAGAAAGAGTATTATCTATGGCTGGGAGTTTAAAAGATTGGGAAATTGAGGATGGATTTAAATACGAAAATAAAATGAGAGAAGAAGACATAAAAACACAACAGGAAAGAGAGGAAAATTGGGATATATAATAGATACTGATGTTTGTATAGACTTTTTAAGAGGTAAAGAGTATGCTTTAAATTTATTTAAAAATATTTTTAATCAAGATTGTTTCATTAGTATTTTAACCTACTACGAATTATTGAAAGGTGCTTATACAGAAAAAGAACAAAATGCTATTAATAAATTTATAAAATCTTTGGAAATAATAAATTTAAATGAAAGCATTATTAAAACAGGTGCTAAATTTTACAGAAAGTATAGAAAGAAAGGAATAACTTTATCCAATATTGATTGTCTAATAATGGCTACTGCAAAGGAAAATAATTTAAAAATAATCACAAGAAATGTTAAACATTATCCAGAAATAGAACTACTTTCTGACTTCTCTAAAAGTTTAATAAAAAAATAGGAGTTAACATGCAAGACCAGAGATTTATAGAGTATTCGTTTCCGATAAAAGAGGTTAGTGAGCAGGGGGCTAAAGAAAAAAATATAAGACACGGACATATATCAACACTTCATATCTGGTGGGCAAGGCGTCCACTTGCAACAAGCAGAGCAACAAATTATGCCTCTTTGATACCAGCTCCAAAAGATATTGACGAATATGCAAAAAAGAGAAATTTTATAGCTGAGTTATCTAAATGGGAAAATTCACTTAATCCAACAGTCATTAATCAGGCAAGGGAAGATATTCTAAAGGCTAACAATGGGAAACCACCAAAAGTTTTAGACCCTTTCGGTGGTGGTGGTTCTATACCGTTGGAAGCTCTAAGGCTCGGTTGTGAAGTCTATAGTAATGACTACAATCCTGTAGCTGTTTTAATACAAAAATGCAGTCTTGAATATCCCCAAAGGTATGGAAAGGAAAAGATAAAGATAAAAGTAAAACAAAAAAATGGAATGTTTGAGGAAGAAAAGGAAGTTAGCAGACTTATTTATAATGTTGAGAAATGGGGAAAGTATGTTTTAGAGGAAGCTAAAAGAGAAATTGGGAAGTTTTATCCAAATGATGAAGATGGTTCAATTCCAGTTGGATATATATGGGCTAGGACTATTCCCTGTCAAAATCCAAGTTGTGGAGCAGAAATTCCTTTAATGAGACAGTTTTGGCTGGCTAAAAAGAAAAATAAAAAAGTTGCTTTATATCCTTATGTAGAGGATAAAGAGGTTAAATTCAAAATAGTAGGTGATGGATATGAGCCTATGCCAGATGACTTTGACCCATCTAAAGGAACAGTTTCGAGGGCTATTGCAACCTGTCCTGTGTGTAGTGGAATAGTTGAGACAGATAAGACAAGAAAACTTTTTAGAGAGGGGAAATCAGGTGAAAGGTTAGTTGCTGTTGTTTTACATAAAGAAGGGGAAACTGGAAAGAAATACAGAATAGCAACTGAAAAAGATTATCAAATCTTTAAAGAAGCTGAAAAGTATCTTAAAGAAAAAAGAGAAAAACTTTTTGAAGAGTGGGGAGTAGACCCTATTCCAGATGAGCCTATGAACCAAAAAGACCCTACAACAGTAGCAGGAAGAGGATATGGTTTTACAACATGGGGGCAACTTTTTAACTCTCGTCAAAAATTAGCTCTAATTACTTTTACTGAAAAGGTAAGAAACACTTACAATAAAATGCTTGAAGAAGGTTATGATAAGGAATATGCTAAAGCTGTTGTTAGTTATTTAAGTATTTTAATAAGTCGTTTATCTAATAGATTATCTTCTTTAGCATATTGGTATATACAAGGTGAGAAAATTCAACCAACTTTTGTAAGACAAGCATTAGCTATGACATGGGATTATATAGAATTAAACCCATTTAACATTTCAAGTGGAGGATGGAAAGCGAATGTTTTTGATGGATTAAATGTTGTTAATCACTTAACCCAAATTCAAAATCCAATAACACCAACCATAACTCAATCATCAGCAACAAATTTGCCATATCCAGATAACTATTTCGATGCAGTATTTACAGACCCACCTTATTACGATAATATTAATTATGCAGAGTTATCAGATTTTTTCTATGTCTGGTTAAAAAGAAGTATAGGAGATTTATACCCTGAATTATTTTCAACTCCTTTAGTCCCTAAGTCGCAAGAAATAGTGGCTAACCCATCAAGACAGGAAAGTGTAAAACAGGCAAAACAATTCTTTGAAGATATGTTAAAAAAAGCATTTCAGGAAATTCACAGAGTTTTAAAGCTGAATGGAATAGCTGTTATAGTTTATGCTCATAAATCAACTGAAGGTTGGGAAACTGTTATAAATGCTCTTTTAGATAGTGGATTAGTTATAACTGCAAGTTATCCGTTAAATACAGAAATGCGGAGCAGATTATTGGCTTCTGAAAATGCCGCCCTTTCATCATCTATCTACATAGTAGCCAGAAAAATACAAAAAGAAGGGATAGGATTTTACAACGATGTAAAAGAAGAGTTAAAACAGTATCTCAATCAAAAACTTGATATTTTATGGAAAGAAGGAATTAGTGGAGCAGATTTCTTTATATCAGCCATAGGTTCAGCAATAGAAGTTTTTGGAAAATACGAAAAAGTTATGGATTATGAAGGAAACATAATAAAAGCAGATAAACTATTAGAAGATGTTAGAGAAATAGTCGTAAACTATGCTATAAAACAGATACTACACAACGGCATATCAGGACAGATTTCACCACTAACAAAATTTTATTTACTTTACAGATACAGTTATGGCTCATCTAAAGTTCACTTTGATGAAGCTAGAAAATTAGCCCAAAGTGTAGGAATAGATATAGAAACCTATTGGAACAGAGGCTTTATAAAAAAAGAAAAGGAGTTTATAAAGGTTTTATCTCCAAGTGAAAGAAATGACTTTGAGGATATTCTTAAACATTTAGAAAAGGCAGATTTAATAGACATACTTCATTTAGTTTTAAGATTGTGGGAAAAAGGAGAAAAAGAGGAAATGTTAAAAATTCTCTCTGAAACTGGATACGGAAACTCAGAAGTTTTCTATAAAGTGGCTCAGGCAATATCTGAAACTCTATCATTAGATAACAAAGAGAAAAAACTATTAGATGGCTTTCTTACAGGAAAAGAAAGAATAATTTCTGCCATTAAATCAGGAAATACAAAAGGACAAAAAGGATTATTTGAGTAATGGGAAATTATATTGACACTGAAAATTTAATGTAATACTTTTATGGTAAAGTAATACTATTGAGGAAAAATAATATGTCAATTGTAAAGATTACTAAAAAGGGACAGATTACAATTCCTATTGAAATAAGGAAAAAATTAGGGACGAATATAATAGAGATAGAAGAAGAAAATGGAAAAATAATTATAAAACCTATAAAAAATCTTGCAGGAGCGTTAAAAAAGTATGCAAAGAAAAAAGAAAGATTAGACAAAATTTTAGAACAAGAAGAAGGGGCTTTTCAGAATGCTATTAAAGAAAAACATAGTAATCGTTGATGCAAATGTAGTTTTAAGATATTTACTAGAAGATGATGATAAATCCTTTAAAAAGGCTAAAGAATTTTTTGAAGAAGTATTTTCAGGAAAGAAAACTGCTTATTTATTACAATCAGTTATTGCAGAGATTGTCTATGTTTTAAAAGGCATATACAAAGTAGAAAGAGAAGAAATTTCCGATATTTTAATAGAATTATTGAAAAGGAAAAATATTAAAACAGAAGATAAAAATATAGTAATAGATGCACTTAAAATATATGCAGATAAAAATTTAGATTTTGTTGATTGTCTAATATGTGCTTATAAAAACAATTTTGAAATACTTACTTTTGATAAAAAATTAAATAAATGTATAAAAGAGAGAGAAATATGAAACCATTCCACACAGTAGCAATTCCACATAAAGATATACTAGAGGGGAGATTAGAACTTAGTATTTTTGCCGCTAATCTTTGGAAAGTATATAAGGGAGAAGCCCCATCTGAATATGTAGATAAAGAAGAGTTTTTTAGAAAAACCTTTTTAACAAAGGGACTTAAAAATCTGTTGGATATAGTCCGAAAAAGGTTAGAAGGAAAAGGAGGAGACCCTGTTATTCAACTTCAAACCCCATTTGGTGGTGGGAAAACACACTCCCTAATTGCTATGTATCATAAAGCTAAAGAATGGGGTGCTAATATATCTATTTTAGAAGGAACTGCTTTAAGTGGAGATACAAAATTATGGGAGCTTTTAGAGGAACAGTTAACAGGAAAAGTTGAAATATTAAAAGGAGATATATCTCCCGGTAGAGATAAAATTGAAAAAGTATTAAAAGAAAATCAACCTGTCTTAATTTTAATAGATGAGATTTTAGAATATATAACAAAAGCGGCAGGAATAAAGATAGTAGATACAACATTAGCGGCACAAACATTAGCATTTCTGCAGGAGTTAACTGAAGCAGTAAGTATTCTTAATAAAACGGTATTAGTGATAACATTACCTTCAAGTGTTTTAGAACACTACGATGAAAAAGCTGAATTGCTTTTTCAAAAACTCCAAAAGGTCAGTGGAAGGGTTGAAAGAATTTATACACCTGTTGAAGAAGAAGAAATTACTCAAGTTATCAGGAAAAGATTATTCTCCTCAATAGATACTGAAGAAATGAAAAATATAGTTTCTTATATTGTTGATTATTTCCAAAAGGAAAATATTATCCCTTCAGGGATTGAACCATCAGAGTATAGAAAACTGTTTGAGAATTCCTATCCATTTTTACCAGAGGTTATAGAGGTTCTTTATGAGAGATGGGGAAGTTTCACAACATTTCAAAGAACTAGAGGAGTGTTAAGACTTTTATCACTAGTTATTTATGAAAATAAAGATAAAAATATCCCATATATTTCATTAGCTGATTTTAATTTATCAAATCAAGAAATAAGAAGAGAACTTTTAAAACACATAGAAAATCAGTATGACAGTGTAATAGCTTCAGACATCACTTCAGAAAACGCAGGTGCTAAAAAAGTAGATTTAAAATTAGGAGATGCTTATAAAGGTTTAAAACTAGGAACAAGAACGGCAACAACTATATTTATGTATTCATTCTCTGGTGGTATAGAGAAAGGTGCAACTAAAAATGAGATTAAAAGAACCGCAACAACTTTAAATAATCCTTCAAGTGTTATCGGTGAAGCACTGGAAGAACTAAAAAATAATCTCTTTTATCTCCAGTATGAAAATGGAAAATACTTTTTTACAAATCAACCAAATTTAAACAGAATAGTAATTACAAAAATGGAAAATATTCAAAATGAAAAAATTGAGGAGTTTGAGAAAGAAATTTTAAAGAAGTTTATTAGTCCATCTCTAAATGATATTAAACAAAAAACTTACATATGGATTGAAAACAGTCAAGATATTACGGATACACCAGAGTTTAAACTGGTTATATTAAAGGAAAATGATAAAAGGTATATGGAAAAGATAATAACAACAAAAGGGAATTATCCTAGAATATATAGAAATAACATATTCTTTCTAGCTCCCTTAGAAAGTTATAGAGCTCAATTAATCAGCTCTTTAAAAAAACTAATAGCATTGAAGGAAATACTGACAGATAAAACACTAAATTTAAGTAAAAATCAGATAGAAGAAGTTAAAACAAATCTAAACAAGTTAAAATCCGAAATAAGAGATTTTATAAGAAATTATTACAGATTGGTTTATATACCTGCTAAAGAAGGGTTTAAAGAGGAAGATTTAGGAACTCCAATTTATGGAAATGTAAAAAAATTAAATGAGGAAACTTTTGAATTTTTGATAAATAAACAGGAAATTTTGAAAAGCATAGCTCCTATTATTATTGAAAACAAGTATTTAGCAAATAAAGATTATGTAAAAATATCAGATATTTACCAATCTTCATTAAAGACAAGGGGAGAAACAAGATTTAAAAATATAGATGTTCTATTAAATGCTGTAAGAGAAGGAGTTAGGAACGGAGTTTTTGGATTAGGGATAGAAACAAATGAAGGAGTGGAGTGTAAATACTTTAAAGAAGAAATCCCCATAATTAACGAAAATGAATTAATAATAAAAAAAGATTTATGTAAAAATTTTGGAAAAGATAAAAAAAAGGAAATAGCTGAAATTGAAACTAGCCCAATTTCTCAACCTGTATCTGAATATAAAAGTGATGAAACGAAAATAGAAGAAAATCAAAAATCAGTTGTAGAACAAAATATTAAAGAAACAGTTAAATTAACTTTTAGACTTCCAAAAGGAAAGGCACTTGAAATAGGAAGAATGTTAAATTTACTTGATAAATACTTTAAAGACATAGAGATTAGTATTAAGGCAAAGGATGGAAAAATCCCTTTAGAAGATTATGAAAGTAAAATATTAGAAACATTAAGACAACTAGATATAGACTTATCTAATTAAAAATTAGAAATATTTCATTTTATCCTAAAAAATACTTCACAAGTTAATATTTTCCTATACTTATTTTTTTATCAATTCTACTTTTTTATTTCAAACATAGGTATAATTACATAATCTATATTTTTGTAGCTATACACTTAACAATGACTAATTTTTACCTTTATATTTCCAAAAATTTGTAAAATGTTTTCCCTTTTTACTCCTAAATTTACACTCAAAATCTACAATAAAATGGCTTCAGTAGTGTTTTTGTTTAAGCAAGCTGTAAAAAATAGAGTTGTAAAATCTCAATGTTTTACTCCTGAAAAGGAGTATATTATATATTGATAAATTCAACTTTGACCTTTCTTAACCACTGCTACCAATAAGCCCAAAAAAATTAAATAATATATTTGAAGAATATAGATAAAAATAGAAATAACTAACTATTATCCTAAAAAATTTAAATTTGTAAGTAATCACATTTCCCAAAATACAAATATCCTTCTAATATTTCAAAATCTTTAAACTAATTAAATATAAGCTTATAAAATAACTAATTAATCCGATAAACTTATCAAAACAACATCTTCTATATCAAACTTTTCTCTCATAAATCCCTTTATCCTATCTAACCAATTCGTTTCAAACCATTCTTTGTATACATCATCAGGCACAGGTATATAAATTTTATTCTCAAAATCATCATAAATTGAACTTCTTAATGGCTCTCTCAAAAGGAATAACGCTTCCTTTAATCCTTTTTTGTCTTTTTTCGTTAAATTCTACTTTTACTTTATTAAAAGTAAAAAATTTTTCATATTTTCATTTTTACTCAATTTTTTCAGCTAATTTCCTATCAGGAAATGTTTTCTTTAAAATTTTTTTAGCTTTTCATACGTGGTGTTAACAGTTTTTTTGATTGTTGGTGTAATATAAACTAGGAAATTAACGTAAGCTGATAAGCTCAACGTTGGCTTAAATGGAGAGTTTAGCTAATCCTCTAACCTTACCTTGCGTATGTTAGTATGTAAGAATTACTGAATTTAATTTCCCTTTCTTTTAACTAGTGCTAGCAATACTAACTAATTCATGAATTCCAAAACGGAGAGTTAATATAAGTCCCTTAAATTAAAATTATGGTATCTTTGCATTAAGAATCTTATCAAGTAGCATATTAAATTCTTATAAGGAAGAAACCTTGTGTGAAGCGGCTTAGAAAGGATAAAAAAATCAAGGTAGATATAGTCAAATATTTTAAGGTGCGTTTTTTAAATTTCTCAAAAAAATGAAAAACAAACAAGAAAGAAACCATATGTAGTGTAACAGAGGAAAAGTAAGGAATTAAATTAAAAATTTTAAGAGAAATTTTAAGAATAATCTTATTGGAGCTCCTAAATGGAAGCAAGATGGTTTAAATGGTAATAATAACTTAGTTAAACTGTTTAGAAAAAGGCATAAATATTTAATCAAGAGGAAAAAATAAAATGAAGAAACTACCAATAGGTATACAAACATTTAGAAAGATAAGAGAAGGAAATTACGTATACGTAGATAAAACAAAAGAGCTACTAAATATTATTGAAAACTATCAATATGTATTCTTATCTCGTCCTAGAAGGTTTGGTAAATCCCTGTTTCTAGATACCTTAAAAGAAGTCTTTGAAGGAAACAAAGAGCTTTTTAAAGGTCTTTATATTTACGATAAATATGACTTTGAAAAATATCCTGTTATCAAAATAAGCTGGAGTGGAAGTTTAAAAAGTTTAAAAGCTGTAAACGAAACGGCACATAAGATACTAAAGCAAAATCAAAGACTACTTAATGTTGAGTGTGATAATTATGAGTTTCCTGAAAACTGTTTCGCAGATTTAATTCAGAAAACCTATGAAAGATACAGAAAACCAGTAGTTATACTAATTGATGAGTATGATAAACCAATTCTTGACAACATTGAAAATATAGAAAAAGCAAAAGAAATAAGAGAATTTCTAAGAGAATTTTATACAGTAATAAAAGACAATGATGCCTATATAAGATTTGCCTTTTTAACAGGAGTAAGCAGATTTTCAAGAGTATCAATTTTTTCAGGTCTAAACAATCTTGTTGATATATCCCTAAATCCTAAGTATGCTTACATCTGCGGTTTTACCCACAACGACTTAACAGAGCAGTTTAAAGAATATCTGCAAGATGTAAACTTAGAGCAAGTTAAAAAGTGGTATAACGGATATAACTTCTTAGGAGAAGAGAAAGTATATAATCCATTTGACATTCTTTTATTTTTGGATAACAACAAAGAATTTGACAACTATTGGTTTAAGTCAGGAACACCTACATTTTTAATAAAGCTGTTAGAGAAGAGAAACTACAACACACTGGAATTTGAGAACCTACAAGTAAGCAGTTCTATATTAGAGAGTTTTGATATAGAAAATATAGAGGTGGAAACAATAATGTTTCAAGCTGGATATTTGACAATTAAGAGAGTAAAAAAAAGAGTAGGAAGGAAAACTTTTGTGCTAACCTTTCCTAACTTTGAAGTAAAGATGAGTTTTAATGATTATCTTTTGGCATACTTGACGAAAGATGTCCCTAAAAAAGAAAAAATTCAAGATACATTATACGATGTATTGGGAAACGCAGAGTTAGATAAACTAAAAGACGTTCTAACAAGCATATACGCATCAATTCCGTATCAACTGTTTATTAAAAAAGATATAAGGGAAAGTGAAAATTACTATCAGGTGGTTTTATACATGTATTTAGCAGGAAGTGGAATTGATGTAATACCTGAAGATAATACAGATAAAGGAAGGATAGATTTAACAGCAATTGTATTTGATAAAGTTTATATCTTTGAGTTTAAAACAGATGAAAAACAAGAGCCTTTAAATCAGATAATAGAAAAGAAATATTTTGAAAAGTATCTAAGCTATAAAGATGTCTATATCGTTGGTATTCAAATAGATAAAGAAAACAGGAATGTTAAAAGTGTAGTTTGGAAGAAAATTAAATAAATCTTATCTCTAGAAAAAAGTTTGTTGGAAGAGTGCTTGTGTGATGCGGCTCAGAAAGGGTGAAAATGTTAAATTAGGGATACCTGTTTGAGATTTTTCTACTAAATTTTCTAATCTTCAAAACTTAAAACTTCAACCTCTTCTATCTCAAATTTATCATTCAGATACTCTTTTATATCCTCTAAAAAGTTTGTCTCAAACCAATCTCTGTATAATTCATCTGGAACTGGAATATAAACTTTATTTTCCAAATCATCGTAAACTGCTTTCCTTAGTGGCTCCCTCAGTAGAACTGCTACGTTCTTTTGAACCCTTCCTTTTACTCTATCATTCCAATAAACTTTTATATACTTTAATGCTGAATTTCCATTTACAAACATCTCCTCTAATTTCTTCTTAAAGAGCTCCTCATCTATCTTGCTAACTGTCAGAGTTAATTCCTTAAACTTTGCCTTTGTCATATCTATCTGAAATGTGTTAACCAAAAATCCCATAGGATTGTTTAGTGATTTATTTTTATCTGCGTTTATAATGATTTCCTTCATAAACTGCTCTGGGAAAATCTGTTTATTTGCATTCACAAGTAAGAATAAAATCTGGTTTTCATTTAGTCTTGTTGTTTTTTCTTTAATTTCTTCAAGAAGTGGTTTATACTCTTTTCTAAGTTTTCTTATGTCTTCCCAAATCTCCACAGATGTTCTTCTATTTTCCTCTTTTTTAGCATCAGAAATTTTTTCCTGTTTTTGTCCTTGTGTATCAAGGGTTTCAGAGGGTGTTTTTGTCAATTTAGGGGTATCCCCCACATTTAACATTTTTACCTTTTCAAAAATTTCTTTTTCATCCTTATCATTACTTGCTTTGGGCTTAGTTTTAATGGTAAATTCAATATGCGTAATTTTTCGTCCTGTTTTTTTCTTTTTGTAGGATACTTCTAAATCAGTCTTTTCATTTATCTCTTTTATAGCTCTTTTTAAGACTATCCTTTCAAAAGCCTCAAACCTTTTATATTCTTCAGATTCTATACCTAACATTTCTCTTAAATCAGGTAGATAATCAACTCTAAAACCTGTTTGCTCATACTGTTTTAATAACTCATAAAGCCTTATTGAATAGCTTGACCTTAAGATATAGGTGTATCTTAAAGGTATCCTCGTAAAAAATTCCTTTAATTGCAATAAATATGGTTTTAAACGAGCTGATATTGATACTTCAAAATAACCTTTCCCTTCCTTGTATGAACCATCAGCTATAAAATTAGCCATAAAAAATTCTCTATTCCCTTCTTCGTCAACTCTTTCTATCTTTATTGGCTTTTTCAATAGACCTTCTATTGTCCTCTTAACAACATCGTATATATCCTTTCTTTTTGTCGGATACAGCTCCTTTAAAATTGAAACAGGTATTTTGTATATCTTGAAATCTTCATCTTCAGGTTGTATGAAGGATATGATTGTATCCATTAGCCTTATTTCTTCTAAACTTAATCTGTGTCTCGCTTGAATTAAATTGTTATGCATTGTAGCCAAGGCATTTTTATTAACATTTTTTATTTCTTCCACCTCCCTTATAACCTCCGGTTCTACTTCATTTAAGTCTCCATTAGACATTGTATCAATCTCCAACTTCCTTGGTTTAAACAAATTATGCAACAAGTTCTATTAAATAGCAACTTTCAAAATTTGATTTATTGCTATTTGACCCGAAAATCATTGCTATTTGACCCGAAAATCATTGCTATTTGACCCGAAAATCATTGCTATTTGACCCGAAAATCATTGCTATTTGACCCGAAAATCATTGCTATTAACCTTCGCAAATCCGCTTATATCAAGGCTGAGTTCTGTCTTAAAAAATATTAAT
>JALVKE010000024.1 GCA_027028005.1 Persephonella sp.
GTGCCAGAGATGGAAGAAGTAATCACAATACCAACCCTTGGAGACAAGTTTCCAGAGTTAGAAGTAAAAACTACGCACGGAGTAAAAAAACTACCTGATGATTATAAAGGTAAATGGTTTATACTATTTAGTCATCCTGCAGACTTTACTCCTGTGTGTACAACGGAATTTATAGCTTTTCAAGAGAGAAAAGAAGAGTTTGATAAATTAAACTGTGAATTAATTGGCTTATCAGTAGATCAAGTTTTCTCCCATATTAAATGGGTCGAATGGATTAAAGAAAAAATGGGAGTTGAAATTACATTCCCAATCATTGCAGACGATATGGGTCAGGTAGCTAAACAACTAGGTATGATACATCCTAAAAAGGGAACAAATACAGTTAGAGCTGTATTTATTGTAGATGATAAAGGTGTATTAAGACTTATTCTTTACTATCCACAAGAAGTAGGTAGAAATATAGATGAGATTGTTAGAGCAGTAAAAGCTCTTCAAACATCTGATAAGTATGGTGTTGCTACACCTGCTAACTGGCCAAACAACGATAAAATTAAAGAACACGTTATTATTCCACCTGCTTCAAGTATTGAAGAAAAAGAAGAAAGACTTAAAAAAGCAGAAGCTGGCGAAATTGAATGTTTTGACTGGTGGTTCTGTCATAAACCTTTATAAAACAAAAAAGGCAGGGGTTAACCCCTGCTTTTTTTTATTTTGGCATTATAGGAAGTGTAATAATATCCTGAGATAATTTTCCTGTTAAGGATTTTAAAAATGCTTCTATATCTTCAACCTGTGTTTCTGATAAATCTTTTCCAAGCTGAACTTTTCCCATTATCCAGATAGCTCTTTTCAGACTTTTAACTGAACCATCATGAAAGTAAGGATCTGTCATCTCAACATTTCTTAAAGGAGGAACCTTGAAAACATATCTGTCTTCTTCCTTTTTAGTAACACTGTATCTTCCTTCATCTATCTTTTTACTTTTTGTATACTTCCAGTAAGGTTCAACTATACCAAACTTCTGATACATTGTCCCCCCTAAGAGTGCTCCTGAGTGGCATGCGACACAGCCAACAGATATAAACTCTTTTAGCCCTCTTTTCTCTTTTTTTGTTAATGCATTTTCATTTCCTTTTAAAAATTCATCAAATCTTGAAGGAGTAGAAAGTGTCCTTTCCCATGCTCCAATTGCTTTTGCATAGTTATCTACTGTGATTGGATCTTTATCATTTGGAAATGTTTTTTTAAATAGTTCCTGATAGCCTTTTATTTCCTTCAGTCTTTTTTCAACCCACTGGTAAGAAGGAGCACCAAATGAGCCTTTACCAAGTAATGCTCTTTTTGCCTGGTCTTCAACATCTTTTCTGTCTCCTCTCCAATGCTGAGATATCTGCCCTGCTGCATTAAAAACTGTAGGAGCATTCCTTGGATTTTCCTTTGAGAAGTTTCCCCTTGATTTTGGTAGTTTATCTGTTCCGTAGTATCCAATTGGATGGCATTTTGCACAGCTTGTCGTTCCGTCTATGGAAATTCTTTTTTCGTAAAATAGGATTTTCCCAAGTTTTATCTTTTCTGGAGTTAAAGGATTCTTTTTAGAAGGAAATGTTTTTGGAAGGGGCTTAAAATACTGCTTTGCTGTTTTCAGTAAATCCCTCTCAGCAAAAGAAAAATTAAATGCTAGGGCAAACCCTAGCATAGAAATTATTGCTTTTTTCATATCAAAAACCTCTTTTTTATTCCCATTCAATTGTTCCAGGAGGTTTTGAGGTTATGTCATAAACGACCCTATTAACCCCCTGAACCTCATTTATTATTCTCCTCATTATCCTGTCTAATAGGTCATAAGGAAGTCTTGCCCAGTCTGCTGTCATTCCGTCTGTTGATTCAACTGCTCTAACAGCTATTACCTTCTCATAAGTTCTGTAATCTCCCATAACACCCACTGTGTGGATAGGAAGTAAAACAGCAAAGGACTGCCATAAATCCCTGTATAAGCCTGCTTTTTTAACCTCTTCTACAACTATAGCATCTGCTTCCCTGAGAATATTCAGGTCTTGTTCATTTACTTCACCAATTATTCTTATCGCAAGACCCGGTCCCGGGAATGGCTGTCTGTATATAATCTCATCTGGAAGACCAAGCTCTTTTCCAAGTTCCCTAACTTCGTCTTTGAATAGTTCTCTTAAAGGCTCTATCAGCTTTAGGTTCATTCTTTCAGGTAATCCGCCAACATTATGGTGAGTTTTTATAACTGCTGATGGTCCTTTTACAGAAACACTTTCTATAACATCTGGATAAAGGGTCCCTTGAACAAGAAACTCAACATCAGGGATTTTTTTGGCTTCCTCTTCAAATATTTCTATAAAAAGATTTCCTATTATCTTTCTTTTTTGCTCTGGGTCTGTAACACCTTTTAATGCGTTTAAAAATCTTTCCCTTGCATCTACCACTATAAGCGGAATATGGAAATGGTCTCTAAATGTTTTTTCAACCTGTTCCCTTTCTCCTTTTCTTAGAAGACCATTATCAACAAATATACAGGTAAGGTTGTCTCCTATAGCATTGTGAACTAAAACTGCTGCAACAGACGAGTCAACTCCACCAGAGAGGGCACATATAGCTTTTTTATCTCCAACCATTTTTCTAATTTCAACTTCCTTTTCCATAAGGAAGCTTCCCATTGTCCAGTCCTGCGTGCAACCGCAAATCTCAACAGCAAAGTTTTTGAGAATATCTTTTCCCATGTATGTATGGGAAACTTCCGGGTGAAATTGAACACCCCATATTTTCTTCTCTTTATTTCTTATAGCAGCAAATGGTGCGTTGTACGTTCTTGCTATAGGTTCAAATCCTTCTGGAAGCTTTGTAACCCTATCCCCGTGGGACATCCAGACATGAATTTCATTTGGAATATTTTTAAACAGGTCTTCATGGTTCAGTATCTCAAGTTCTGCTCTTCCATACTCGTGTCTTTCTGCTTTTACAACTTCTCCGCCAAAATGCTGTGTTATAACCTGAAGACCATAGCATATTCCAAGTATTGGAAGTCCCAGCTCATAAACCCTTTCATCAGGCTTTGGTGCATCTGGATCATAAACAGATGCAGGACCTCCAGAGAATATAATCCCTTTTGGATTGTGTTTTTTTATCTCCTCAATAGAAGCGTTATAAGGTAGAATTTCACTGTAAACATGTATTTCCCTAATTCTTCTAGCTATAAGCTGTGTATACTGTGAACCAAAATCAAGTATTACTATTCCTTGATGCTGAGACAAGGTGATTACCTCTCTAAGATAGTTTTAATTTTGAATATTATACGTGAAGTATAGAAAAAATATAAAAGCCTGTGGTTTCTCGTAAGCCGGGTTCTGTTTTTGCAGTCATTTATCTAAGCTCCCTACCCGGAGGCTTCAGGCGGGCAACCCTCAAACGCCTCCCTATTTGGGATTGCTCCAGGAGGGGGTTACCTAGCCTACCAGCTCGCGCTGGTAGCTGGTGGGCTCTTACCCCACCGTTTCACCTTTACCTATCCGAATAGGCTATTCGGCTTTCCCAGCCTACTAACCACCTATCAGGATAGGTAGTCTTTTCTCTGTGGCCCTATCCGTAGGATTACTCCTACCTGCCTTTCGGCAGCTCCTTGCCCTATGGAGCCCGGACTTTCCTCCCTTCGTAAGAAGGGCGACTGCACGGAAACCACAGGCAAAAATAAAATAATAAATTTTTATCTCATTTCAAGGCCTTAAACAGCAAGTCTTTTATAAGCTTCTATTATTCTGCTTATTTCTTGCGCAGATAGATTTTTTAATTCTTCTTCAGATTTTATTGTTTTGTTTAATATCTGTTTAACCATTTTTGGAACATCTATTTTGGACTTTTCTGCTAAAGACTTAACATAGGCAATCTGTTTTTCAGAAGGAGTTGCTGATCTATAAGTTTCATGGGAAATATTCTTATGTCCGTTTCCTGTTTCAAGTTCACCTCTGTAAGCTTTGCTTCCTATAGAGTAAAGGGATAAACATTTTCCTATAGCATCAGTAATAGCTCCTTTTATGGCATCAGCAGGAGTAACATTTTCTCCACCACCAATCTGTGTCTTTTTAAGCCTTTCATCTAATATCCAGAGTGAAACCTCTACTGTTGCAGTGTAAACCTTTTCCTTATTTCCACTTTTTCTAACAACCTCTTTTTCCTCAAGAGAAATAAGTTTGTAATCATAAGACCATATAGTTGTAACACTGTTTAGAGCATCAATAAGAAACTGAGGAACATAACCAATAAGCCTTCTTCCTCTAGCTGGAACTTCTTGAAGAGCTTTTTCTCCATAACTGTCTAAAATTTCGTTGACCTTTTTTGCAATTTCTTTTAATTTTTTGTCAAGCTGTACTTTTTCTTCAGCAGTCAATCTTTCCATAGAGCTTTCTCCTTTATAAATTTTATTTTTCAATTACTTACAATTTAAGCAAATTATTAAAAGTTGCCATTTAATTTAGTCTCATTTACTTTTAAAAATTCTTGAAGTTGATATAATTTTTGGTTGCTTCAAAAACAGTATAAAGGAGAGGGAATGTTTCCTGATTTAATTAAGATTGGTAATTTTACCATTCATACTTATGGAGTAATGGTTGCTCTTGGAATGATTGTTTCTTTCTTTGTAGCTCTTTACTTTGGGAAAAAAGAGCATATGAAAAAAGAGCAGGTGGAAAATCTTTTTTTCTACACAATCTTAGGTGGAATAGTAGGGGCTAGAGTTGCATACGTTATTGAGCATAGAGAAGAATTTCATTCCTTTATGGATTATATTGCTTTCTGGAAAGGAGGAATTGACTGGTTTGGAGCATTTATAGGTGGGGCATTGGTTTTAATCTTTCTTCTTTACAGATATAAACTTCCTATACTGAAAGTTGCAGATGTTGCTTCTATATCTGTTGTTATAGGACATGCTATAGGAAGAATAGGATGTACCTGTGCTGGCTGCTGCTATGGTAAACCTGTTCCTGAAGATTCTATTTTTAGGGATTTAGCTATAACATTCCCAAGACATGAAGACACTGCAGCACCACCAGGAGTGCCTCTTTACCCTACCCAGCCTGCAGAGGCTATAGGAAATTTTCTTATTTTTCTATTTTTATTTTTCCTTTACAGAAAAAAGAAGTTTGATGGAGAGATAGCAGGAGCATACCTTATCCTCTACGGCACAGAGAGATTTTTACTTGAGTTTTGGAGAGGAGTAACACCACCTATTCCTGTTATAAATCTAACGTGGAACCAGATAGTCAGCTTAGGAATGGTTATATCAGGATTAGGATTAATTGCTTACGGATTTATTTTAAAAAGAAAAGTAAAAAATGAAGCTTTATAATCTCTTTAACAAAAAAGTTTTTAAGATAGAACCTGGACTTGAAAGGATTAGAGAAGCTTTAAAAGAGATTGGAAATCCTCAAAATCAGTTTAAATCAATCCTAATAGGTGGAACAAATGGAAAAGGCTCCACTGCTGCCTTTTTAGAGTCCCTTCTAAGGAAACATGGATTAAAAACAGGTCTTTTTATATCCCCTCATCTTGTAGAAGAAAATGAAAGATGGCAGATAAATAGAGAAAATATATCTAATAAAGAGCTTGAAGAATATATAGAAGAGATAAAACCGTTAATAGACAAATACAGCCTCACATACTTTGAAGCATCAACTCTTTTGGCTTTTAAATATTTTGCAGATAAAAACATTGATGTTGCTGTTTTAGAAGTTGGGCTTGGTGGAAGATGGGATGCAACAAATGTTGTTGAGCCGGAGATTTCTATAATAACAAATATTTCCCTAGACCATACTCATATGTTAGGGGATACTTTAGATAAAATAGCATCAGAAAAGGTGGGAATAGCAAGGAAAGAAAAACCTTTGGTTATTGGAACTGAGCAGATGGAGATAATCTCAAAAGCCATACTAAAGGGAGTAAAAGAGATCTACCACTATCCAATAGGTTTTTCCTACAAGAAAAAAGGTGAAAATAGATTTGATTTTTTCTTTAAAGGGAAAAAGATAGAAAATTTAGAAATTTCTATGTTGGGAGAAAGGCAAATACACAATGCCTCAACAGCTTTAGCAGGATTTTTTATCTTTTCAGAAAAAGAAAAAATTCAGGTAAAGGAAGAAAAGATAAGAAAAGCATTAAAAGAAACTTTTTGGCCTGGGCGTATGCAGATTTTGGAAAAAAATCCAACAGTAATTT
>JALVKE010000025.1 GCA_027028005.1 Persephonella sp.
TACTGAATTTTCTGTATTTTCTATATATGATTCTTTATCTTCTATACTTTGATTTATGACTAGAAGATCATAATCATGGGTTCTTGAATAATAAGGAACTTCTTTTTTAGGATCTCCTTTTATAACTTTTAAAGGTATTTTTTTTCCTAAAGCTTTCTCTAGTTTTTCTTCAAGGGTATGTATGTGTTCTTCGAACATCTCTATAAGAATCTTTTTAGCCTCTTCGTCAGCATGGGTTTTTCTTAATCTATTTTCATAGAAGGACTCATAGAAGGAGTATATAAAGTCAAATTCTTTTGAAATCTTTGAAGCAAACTCATACGCTAGTTTAATATATTCCTCTGTTGTAGTTTCGTAATCTAGATTTATTAAAACTTTTTCTATTTTCTGAGTATCTTCCCATAAAAGTAAAATATTAAAATCATTTAATCCTTTAACAAATTTTTCTGCTTCAGTAAGCCTAAAGACATGTATAAGAGGATTTACCTTTTCTTGTGTTACCATAACAAGAGTTGGTTTAAAATCATCAATAAATGTTTTAGCTTCACCTATTGAAGAAAATATATTTATATGAATGTGAGGGTCTATCTCCTTTAATCTTTTTACAATCTTACTTTCTTCATCTTTATTAAAATCTACCAATATAATATAAAGGTTATTTCCTAGCTTTTTAGATATTTCTTTTGCTAAAGCGAAGTTTTTCCAGTTAAATTTCTCAATTTGTACGAACACATTTTTAGAAAAATCCATAACTCTCCCCAATTTTTGTTAATTAATTTATTTATCGTAAAGAAAAGGGAGGAAGTTTAAAGATTATTCCTCTCCTTTTAGAATCTCTAGAAGATTAAATATCATCCAGAAAAGGTTAACAATATCTAAGAATAAAGCTATGGCTATTTCAATTGGTGTTCCTTTTTCATGAACTAATCTTGAAGTATCGTAAAGAATGTATCCTGAGAATAGGAATGTTCCCATTCCTGATATTAGGAATTCAAGGGTTTTATTGTGCCAAAATAAGCTTACAACTGCCATTATTACAATGAGAATCAAACCTGTAAATAAAAATCCTCCTAAAAAGGAAAAATCTTTTTTAGAAATAAAAGCATATGCTGTAAGGGATGCTGTAACAATTGCAGTTAATATAAAAGCTTGCCAGAAAATGTCTATTAATACTGGAGAGTTAAAGATAACTGCTATTGCAGGAGCATCAAAAAATCCTACTGAAAAAGTAAAAAGACTGAAAAAAACATAACCTAAAATATTTCTTTGGTTTATTAATGCAAGAAACATTGTCCCAATGGTAACAAGTAGAGAAACAATTAGAAAACCCCATTTCCCAAGGGATAATAACTGAGGTAAGAAGTTTAATCCTACAAGAGTACCAACTGCCATTAGTAAAAAACCAAAACTTAAAAGAGCATATGTTTTTGCAATAAGCGCTTTTTTCTCTTCCGATGTAATGGTTATTGTCTGTGTATTCAACTGCATATTTATCCTCCTTATTTAATCTGACCCATTTTTTTAGCAAGTTCATAGAGTCTTCTAATTCTCTCTTGAGTAGGCGGGTGGGTTGAGAATAAAGACGCTATAAAATCACCTCTCAGTGGGTTTACAATCATCATATGAGCAGTTCCCGGATTTATCTCTCTTGCTGCAACAGGTGCAAGTTGTTGAGCTGCCATTTCTAGCTTTTCAAGAGCTCTAGCAAGAGCTAAAGGGCATCCACATATTTGAGCACCTGTTGCATCTGCAGCATACTCTCTTGTCCTTGATATAGCCATTTGCACAATTGTAGCAGCTAAAGGGGCAAGTAAAAATAAAAGTAAAGAACCTATAATATTTCCTATTCCTCCCTCTTCTTCATCATTTCCTCCAAAGAGATTCGACCAGAATGCCATTTCAGCAAGCATGGAAATAGCACCACCAATAGTAGCTGCTATAGATGATATAAGGATATCCCTATTTTTTATATGAGCTATTTCGTGAGCCAAAACTCCTTTAAGTTCTTCAGGGGAAAGAATATTTAAAATACCAGATGTTACTGCAATAGCAGCATGTTTTGGATCTCTTCCTGTTGCAAAGGCATTTGGTATATCAATAGGAGCTAAATAAATCTTTGGTTTAGGAATACCAGCTTTTCTCGCAAGCTCTTCAACCATATCGTGAAGCCATGGGGCTTCTTCGTATGGTATCTCTTTAGCACCGTACATAGCAAGTGCCATTTTGTCTGAGAACCAGTATGCAAAGAAGTTCATAATCATAGCAAAGATAAATGCTATAATCATTCCTGTCTGTCCACCAAGTATCTTACCTACAACAAGGAATAAACCGGTAAGTATTCCTAGTAGTAGGACAGTTTTTATTTTCTGCATACACTACCTCCTGACTTTTTATTTTAAAGATAAAATATATATTTTTATATGTGAAATGTAAGTGAAGGTTATCATATATAAGAGGTTTATATATTTGATTTATTTAGATATTGCTCTTCCTATTCCCCATTTTTCAAATTTTACATATAAAGTTTCTCAAGGTAAGCTAAAAAATATGGAAAAAGAGGAAATTATAGGTAGAAGAGTATTAGTTCCTTTTAGGAATTATGGACTAACAGGTATTGTTGTAGATATATCAGAAGAAAAACCAGATGTAGAAGTAAAAGAAATTATTGATTTTCCTGATAAGGAACCTCTTTTTACTAAAGAGTATATAGATATTGTTAAAGAATTATCAGAATACTATCTATCTCCTTTAGGGATGTTTTTTTACTACATTATTCCCGAGGGGCTACGCTGGGAGTATAATCCTAAAACAAAAAGATGGATTAAAAAAGTTCAGGAAGACAAGGTATATGTTCCAAATGTTTTAACATTAGCTGACATACCTAATTTATCTCAAAAAGGTAGAGAACTTCTTGAATATATTTTAGAGAGAGGAGAAGTAACGGCAGAAGAGATAAAAGAGGAAGGTTTTTCTTTAAGTTCTTTAAAAACGTTGATCAAAAAAGGACTGGTAAAAGAAGTCAGTTACATCTTTAGAGAGGAAGCCAAAAAATATTTTTTAAAGCAAAAAAAAACTGTAAAGCCTTACAGTCTTCCTTCAGGAAAATATCTCTACAATACAGAGGTTTTTAGAAAAAGGATTTTTACATACATCTCCCTTTTTTACGATGCTATAAGAAAAGGAGAAAGCTCTCTACTAATATTTCCAAATATTAAATCTGTTGAAACTGTGTATTCTTTTTTAAAAAAAGAATTTGGAGATAAAATTTTCTTATATCATGATAGAATTTCAAACAAAGAAAAAATAAGAAATTGGTTTTCAATTAAAAATCTAAATGGAACAATAACTATCGGAACATACACTTCTCTCTTTATCCCAGTAAAAAATCTAAGATATCTTATCCTTGAAGAAGAATACTCTGATGCCTATAAAAACAGAAGAACTCCAAAATTTGATGCAAGGAGAGTGGTATTTTCTATTCAAAAAAAGAAAGGTATAACAGCTATATACAGCAGTACAACACCATCAATGGAGAGTTATTTAGCCTTAAAGAAAAAAATATTCCTACCTGTAAACAGAAAAAATATCTTTTCTCAAGCAAAAGGAAAAATTCAGATAGTACCTTTTGAAACATTTAACGCTGTAAAAAAACTTTTACTAGAGGAATTAAAAGAAAATAAAAAAACCCTTATTATTGCAAATAAAAAAGGATTTTCCTCCTTTTTATTCTGTGATGTATGTGAAACAGAGATTATGTGTAATCAGTGTGATGTGCCTGTTAAGGTTCATAAAGATGATAAATATTATCTTAAATGTAGTGCTTGTGGAAAAAAATATCAGTATATAAAAAACTGCCCTGATTGTGAAAATCCATTAAAAGAGGTTGGATTTGGAATTGATAAAATAGTTGAGCTTCTTAAAAAGAACAATATACAATTTTCTTTCTTAGAAGATAGTAAAAAAACAGATATAAAACTGACAGTTTCTCTTTTAGGAAAAGAAGCTATTGCTTCAATTTTTGATAAAATCATAAATATATATCCAGATTTTATCCTAAGTATCCCTGATTACAAATCTGAGGAAAAATTCTTTAGAAGCATTACTATACCTTTTTTCAAAACAAAAGATAGGTATATCTTAATTACCAATGAATCAGATTCTAAAGCTGTAGAAAGTTTGAAAAATAAAAATCTCTCTCTCTTTTATGAAAGAGAGATACTTGAGAGAAAAGAGTTAGATCTGCCACCATTTGCAAGGTATATTCTTTTAACCTTTGAGAAGAAAAATTTAGAAATAGAAGATATAAGAGACCTTTTCAATAAATGGATCATATCCCATAAAATTTCTAACATTCAGTATGAAGGTCCCCTTTATGCGAGAATATCAAAGATAAGGGGAAAAAATAGAATTCAGATTATTCTAAAAAATTTTGAAAAAAAGGAACTCCTTATAGATTTATACGAAAATGCCCTTAAAAAAGGTATAAAATTGAATATAGAGATAGATCCAAAAGAGATCAAATAAAGGAGGGCTTTAATGGAAAGATTATACTCCCCTTGGAGAAGCCAGTACATTGAAAATGTTAATAATCAAAAAGGTTGTTTTTTATGTAATGCTTATAAATCTAAAGAAGATGAAAAGAATTTTGTCTTATACAGAGGCAAGAGAGCATTTATTGTAATGAATCTATACCCCTATAACGCAGGACATGTTATGGTTTGCCCTAATGAACATATTGGAGATTTTACAAAATTAGATAAGGAAACACTACACGAGATATCAGATTTAACTCAATTTGCCGTGAAAGCTATAAAGAAAGCACTAAAACCTGATGGATTTAATTTAGGTTATAATTTAGGTAGAGCAGCAGGTGCAGGATTAGAGGACCATATTCACAACCATGTAGTTCCTAGATGGATTGGAGACACTAACTTTATGCCTGTAATAGGTGAAGTAAAAGTTATATCCCAAGATTTAAGAGAGGTGTATTATAAGATTAAAAAAGCAATGGAAGAGTTAGAAAAAGGAGAGTAATATGCTTGTAAAACTGAGAATTGTTCTTTGGCTTATTATAATAGCTTTTGTTGCATACTTTGTTTCTTTAAATATGGAACCAAAAGTTTCAGTTAATATACTACCAAATATAAAAACTCCAGCATATCCTATAGGTGTTTTACTTGTTTTTAGTATGGTTGTAGGGGCTGTTATCGTATGGGCCTTGTCCACAATTGATTGGATTAATCAAAAAATTGAGAGAAGAAAATTAAAAAGAGAAGTAGAAGAGTTAAGAGAAGAACTTTCTAAATGTAAAAAAGAAAACGAGGAACTAAAGGAAAAATTAGATAAACTTGAAGGTCTAAGATCTCCTTTAGATGAAGTAAAAATAGAAGAAACTGAAAAATCTTTAGAAAAAGAAAAAACTAAAGAGGTAGAAGAAAGTGGGTCTTTATGACAGGGATTACATGAAGGAGAGAAGTCAGAAAAGATTAATGAAAAAAACAAACAGTGAAAGCACAAAACTGATAATTGTTGCTGTTATATCCTTTATTATAGGTTTTCTTCTTGGATATTTAATATCATAAGCTACTTCTAGTTGAGCTTGCTAAGAAAGCAAGCTCGTTTATTTCTAAAAAGATTTAAAAGCTCCCTGATTTTTCAAAAGATTTTCCTTCTGTTATAAGTTTTCTACCTAATCTTTTTACCATCTCTTCATCTTTTCCTGGGGCTCTTCCAGCTCTTGTAAGATAACCACCTGCCATAAGACAGTTTGCTATCTCCATAGCTGTATCGTGATATTTACCAAGGTTTTGTTCTCTACCACCACACAATCTTAGTTCTGACCAAGGATTAAATGCTTTAAATAGAGATATTATTTTTAGACATTTCTCAGGAGTTAGATTGTTGGCATTTTCTAAAGGTGTTCCAGGAATAGAGATTAAAAAGTTTAAAGGTATAGAGTCTACTTTTAACTGTCTATATGTCATTGCAAGATCCACTATATCCTCATCTGTTTCTCCTAATCCAAAAATTCCACCTGTGCAAGTGGAAAGACCAACTTTCTGAATAGTCTTTATTGTCTCATATCTCTCTTCCCATGAATGAGTTGTTACTATATTGGGAAAAAATCTTTTAGATGTTTCTAAATTATGGTTAACCCTATCAACTCCTGCATCTTTTAATTTCTTTAAAGATTTTTCATCTATAGAGCCTAGTGAAACACAAACCTTTACAGGATGCTTCTCTCTTATATCTCTAACAGCTTCAGATATCTGCTCCACTTCTTCTTCTGAAGCTCTCCTACCACTGGTAACAATACAGTATCTATTTGCCTTTATAGAAACAGCCTTTTCTGCACCTTCTAGTAACTCTTTTTTTGAAACTAAAGGATAAGCATTTATTGGAGTGGGATACTTTGAAGACTGGGCACAGAAAGAGCAGTCCTCACTACATGCGCCATTTTTTGCATTGATGAGAGAACAAAACTCTACCTGATTTCCAAAAACTGCTTCCCTAATATTTTTTACTTCCTCAACTAGCTCATCTATTTTTTCATCTGGATAATTTAATATGAATAAACCCTCTTCAAAAGTTAATTCCTGTTTATTTAAGCTTTTATCAATAATTTCTCTTAATTTATTTTTCATATTAAGCCTCGTTAACCAGAAAATTTTTTATAGTTTACCATATATTAAAATTATATTTTTATTATCATAGGAAAAAGAAGGAAACTTTTCTAAATTAGATTATTATATTTTGAAAAATAAAAGAGGTAGACCATGATACAGGATAAAGAGCTTTTAGAAAAAAAGAACGAGATTTTAAAAAATTATTTTGAAAGAAAAAAGGATTTAATAGATGCTCACAGAAAAGGAGCAAAAGGTTTAGATATTGTAAGAAATTTATCAGATCTAACTGATGAAACTATAAAGAATTTAGCAGAGATATCTTTTAGACATCCTGAAAATATCTCTATTGTTGTTCTTGGTGGGTATGGAAGAAGAGAGCTATGTTTTAAGTCTGATATAGATCTTTCCCTTGTTTGTAAATGCGATGATCTTGAGGAACTGAAAGAGGATATAGAAAAGTTTTACTATGCACTTCTTGATTTAAAGGTTGATATAGGTTTTTCTCCAAGAAGTATAAACAACTTTATTGAGCTTGCCCAGGAAGATTTAACTGTAGCAACTTCTCTTCTACAAGGAAGATTTCTCTTTGGAAATAAAGAGATATATGAAAATCTTCAAGAAAACTTCAAAAATCTTATTAGAACAAAAAAAAGGGCATATATAGATGCAACACTAAGATCAAGAAAGATGAGATACCAAAAAACTGGTTCATCTATATATATGATGGAGCCTCACATAAAAGAAGGAGAAGGTGGCTTAAGAGATGTTCATGAGGTTTACTGGATAGCAAAAGTTTTAGATGATGTAGAAAGCTACAGATACTTTGTTGAAAAAGAGATTATTTTAGAAGAAGAGTATCAAGAGCTTATAAAGGCTTATGACTTTTTACTGAGAGTAAGAAATGAGATGCACCTTATATGTAACAAAAAATGTGATGTTCTTGTTAGACCTCTTCAGGAAGAGATTGCAAAAAGGTTAGGTTTTCTAGAAGGAAGCTATGATCTTGAAAAGCTCAGAGAAAGTGTGGAAAAGATGATGAAACTCTACTATCTAAATGCCAAATCAATAAACACAATAACAAGAAGAATATTAAAGTCCTTAACAGAAGAAAAAGATTTTGAGATTATGGAGCCTATAGATGATACATTTTCAAGAAACTCTTTTGAGTTAGATATTTTTAATAAAGATAAATTTGAAAAAGACCATAAGAATATTTTAAAAGCTTTTCTTTATCTGAAGCAGTATAACTTAGACTTTTCCCCTGACTTAGAGTTTTTAATAAGAAAAAATGAAAAGAAATTGAAAGATCATATAGATGATCCTGAAGTAAAAAAACTTGTTAGAAGTATCTTTTCAGATGTGAATAACTTACCAAAAACCTTAAGAAGAATGCAGGACTTTTATGTTTTAGATGAACTTATTCCAGAGTTTGGATATCAAAGATGTCATTTTCAATACGATGCCTATCATAAATACACAACAGATGCCCATGCTATTAAAGCTGTTGAAGAACTAGAGATGCTTAAAAAGATAGATCATCCTCACAGAAAGATGATGTATGAATTGTATAAGGAAATAGAGAGAAAAGATCTTCTTATTTGGGCTGTATTTTTACATGACATTGGAAAAGGTCATAAGAAAGATCACTGTATAGTTGGTGAGAAGATGGCTAAAGAGATACTCCTTAAATTTGGATACTCAAAGAGAGATGCGAATATTGTTGCTTTTCTTGTTAGACATCATCTAGATATGGCAAAGATATCTCAAAGAAGAAATCTACATGATCCCAAAGTAATAGAAGAGTTCGCAAAAACTATCAAGAATAAAGAGCTTCTTAAAATGCTAACTGTTTTAACATGGTGTGATGCAAATGCTGTAGGTCCAGGGGTATGGAATGAATGGAAAAACTCTCTTCTGTGGGAACTTTTCTACAAAACCCTAGAGGTTTTAGGAGAGGATATTTCTACAGAAGAAATATTTAAGAGAAAAATTGAAGATAAAAAGAAAAAACTTAAAGCTTTACTTAAAGAAGAGTTTGGTGAAGAGAAAACTAAGTTTTATTTAGAAAGATTATCTGATTATTATATTACATCTACTCCCTTAGATGATATGCTCAAACATATAAAGCTTGAAGAAGAATACTTTAAGACAGGAAAACCTCAATTTTCATTTAGTAAAAACTATGGTCTTGGTATTTCAGAACTTATTATAGTGGTTGATAGCAAAAAGGTTATTAAACCTTTACTTGTGGTAACAGGAATATTTAGTTATATGGGAATAAATATTCTTTCCGTTTATAGTTATATGAGAAAAGATGGTATTGTTGTAATAGATCTTCAACTTTCAACATCAGCTTTAGAAGTTGTAGAGGAAGATAAGTTTAAAAAATTTAAAGATATATTCTCAAAATATATAAACGGAGAAATATCCTTAGAAGATTTATCTGTTAGTAAATCTCTAGGATTTAAAGCTTCTGTACTTCCACCTCCTACATTTGTAAAGATAGATAATGAGATGTCAGACTCTTACACAATATTTGATGTATCTGGTGCTGATAGAATTGGACTCTTATTTGATATATTTAAGATATTTGACAAGTACAATATCTATGTTCATATAGTGAAAGTTACAACACAGGGAGAAAGAATAAGAGATTCCTTCTACGTTAGAACAGCAAATAAAGAAAAGATAAAAGATGAAGAGCTTTTAAACAACATAAAAGAGGATATTTTAAAAGTTCTTCAGGCTGATTATACCTAGGATGTAATATGAGAAAAGTTTATAACTACGATAACGGCATTAAATGTATACTTACAGATGAAGGAACTCATGCAAAACTGGTTGTTAAGAATCAGTTTCACAAAATAGAGGTAACTCACGCTGATATTGGATTTTTATATGAGATGAAAGAAAATTATGTTGAGACATTTAAGAAGTTTTTGGAAAAGGAAGAGATCTTCAAGCTTAAAAAGATGTTGGATTAATATTTTGCAGAAGCTGGACGTTTATCTGGCTTCTGCTTTGAATAAAACATAAGCTGATCTATTAACTCCTTTAAAACTACAGATGAAACTTTTCCACCTCCTATATGTTCCCATTTGTAAACTTTCTGAGGTTCATTAGCGAACACAACAATAGTGTATTTAGGTTTTTTAACAGGGAAGAAACCTGCAAACCATGTGTAGTATCTTGTTTTAGATAGAGATCTGGTTTTAGGATCGTACTTCTGTGCTGTTCCTGTTTTTCCAGCCACAGTGTAAAATTCAGATTTTCCAGATTTTGCTGTACCCTCTTCCACTACAAGTTTTAAAACATCTTTCAGCTTTTTAACAGTTTCCTCTTCTAAAACCTTTCTTACTACCTTTACAGGAACTTCCTCTCTTTTCCCTGTTTCTGCATCTATATATGCTTTTTCAAGACGTGGTTTTAGTAGATATCCTCCATTTGCTATTGCTGAGTATGCCATAGCTATCTGTAATGGAGATGCAATCCACGACTGACCAATAGACATGTATGCAACCTGAGCTTTTCCATACACTCTTCTTATAATTCCTGAAGCTTCTCCTGGGAATGTTTTTGTGGATTTACCAAATCCAAACTTTAAAAAGTTTTTGTATATCTCATCTTTATCAAGTTCTAAGGCAATCTTTATAATACCAACATTCGAAGAATGTATAATAATCTCATCTGGAGTTAAATATTTAAAACTTGCATGATCTCTTATTATTCTTTTTCCAATTTTTATGTAGCCATTTCCGCAGTAGTATCTTTTCTTCAGAATTCCCTTTTTGTATGCTAGAGCAAAGACGAAAGGTTTAGCTAATGAACCAGGTTCATAGGCATTTTGAAAAATTATATTTCTATGATTTCTGTAACGCCAGTATCTGTTAGGATTATAGTTAGGATATGTTGCTGCTGCAAGTATATCTCCTGTATTTGGATCAACTATTAAAACAGCTGCCTCTTTTGGCTTTCTAATTTCAACAAGTTTTCTTAAAGCTTTTTCAGCCATAAACTGAATATTTTTATCTATAGATATTTCAACGTTATACTGAACATCTGAAACATCCTCTTTTTCAATGGTAAAAGGATTTCCAGCTGCATCTTTCATAAGTAGAATTTTTCCTGTTCCACCACCTAGCTTACTGTTTAATTTGAACTCAAGTCCTTCCATCCCTCTTCCAGTTTTTTTATTAACAAAACCAATAGTTGTTCCAGCTAACGAATCAAAAGGATAAAATCTTTTTGAGCTGTCTATTATTCCAAAGTTCCATGCTTCAAGTTCTCTTCTAAGTTCTAAAAGCTGTTCTTTATACTTTTTATCAATATTTTCTGCAAGTATTACATAGTTTTTATGATATTTAAGTTTTTTTAAGAGTCTCCATTTTGATATGTGGAGTATCTTTGATATATTACTTGCTAACCTTTCCTTCTGATAGTTTGTTAAATATTTTGGTATAGCAAAAAGATTTATTGTTGGAACACTTATAGCAAATATATCTCCGTTTCTATCAAGAATACTCCCTCTAGGAAGTATGATGCTCTCTTTTGTATAATACTGTTTCTCTATATACTTTATGTATGTTTCCCTATTTAAAAGCTGAATATCTACAAGTCTTATCCAGACTAAGAAAAATAAAAAGGTGAGAAATCCAGCAGTTATATATACACGTGTTCTATTCATTAGGAGTTTTTATAAAATGAACATGTTTTAGATCCACTTTTTTCATATCAAGTTTCTTGGTTGCTAGCTTATATATTCTTCTTGGGGAAGATAAAACAGCTTTCTGCTTTTTTAACTGCATATTTTCAGCAAGTAGATAACTTTTTTGTTTATTTAAGCTTATAATCTCTTTTTCTAGTTTAAAGTACTGAAAGTTATAAAAGATTATAAATCCCACTGATAGTAAAATTACTAACCAGTACTTTATATATTTTGTTATAAGTTGAAAATCCCTTTTTATCTCAATAAGTGTGTCTTTTAGTTGCTCTTTTAAAACCATATTACACCTCTTTTATAACTTTCGGGCAACTCTAAGTTTTGCACTCCTTGAAGGAGGATTTTCTTTAAGTTCCTCCTTTCCTGGTGTAATAGGTTTTTTCGTCAAAATCTCTAATTTCTTTAGTTTTTTCCCCTCTTTGAATATATTTTTTACAATTCTATCTTCTAAAGAATGAAAGGAGATAACCTGTATTATTCCTCCTTTCTCCAATCTATCAATAGCTTTACTTATCCCTTTCTTTATCTCCTCTAATTCGTTATTTACTTCTATTCTTATTGCCTGAAATGTCTTTGTTGCTGGATGAATTCTTCCTCTTCTTAATGAAGGTGGATAAACTCTGTAAACAATATCTGCAAGTTCTTTTGTTGTTTCTATCTTTTTCTTCTTCCTTGCCTCAACAATAGCAGATGCTATCTTTTTATAAAATTTTTCTTCTCCATACTCTTTCAGTATCTTTTCTAGCATTGGTTTTGGATATGTATTTACAACATCATAAGCTCTAAGATGCTGAGACTTATCCATCCTCATATCTAGAAACTCATCTCTCTGAAAAGAAAAACCCCTTTCTGTTTTTAACTGAAACATGGAAACTCCAAGATCAAATAGAAAACCTGAGACTTTATCAATCCCAAGACTATCTAAAACGTTATCTACATCTTTAAAAGAACTTTTAACAGGTATAAACCTATCTTTAAACTCTTTTAATCTCTCTGAAGCTTTTTCAATAGCAAACTGATCTTTATCTATACCAATAACTGTTTTGTCTGGAAAATTCTTTAGTATAAGGTAGGAGTGTCCTCCACCACCAAGTGTTGCATCAACAATATATTTACCTTTTAAGTCTTTAAAGTAGTTTAGTACTTCTCTCCATAAGACAGGATAGTGTTTAACTTCTTCCAATATTAGCCTTCAAAATGTTTAGTTGGAATTTTATATATATCTTCCATAATATCTATTCCACATTCTAAATCTTCAAGCCAATCAAAAAATTGATTGACTATATCCTTTCCTTTCATAATTGCTCCGTGCTGTGGAGCAATTGTCTCTATATCAAGTTCTCTTGCCATTTTAAGCCATGCTTTTAAAACCTTATTTGTTGGAATATATCTTCTATGAAAGCCTTCAAGATATTCTATATGCTTTTTGAAATCCTCAACATATAGATAATCCTGACCTAATGAAGCTCCTAGATCCCCTGAGTATAGTATTTTTGAAACAGGATCATAAACCTGCAGATTTCCAGGAGAATGCATAAAATGAGCAGGAAGTATGTAAAGTTCATTTTCTCCTAGTTTTATTATTGTTCCTTCATCTTCAATAGGTTTTATCCTGTCTATAACAAACATATCTACACCAAAGTGAGGGATGAATCTAAGCCATAGATGAGGTGCTAAAGCTGTTGCGTTTGTTGTCATAAGCCATCCATTTATGGCAGCAACAATATCTGGATCTTGATGAGAGAGGAATATATACTTAAGATTTTTTATACCTATGAGACTTCCAACCTCTCCAAATAGATGTTTAAATACCTTATGTCCACCAGGATCAAGAATCATCCCCTTTCCATTATCAACTATAAAATGAACATTAGCCTGAACCATTTCTCCATGACCAAAATCTTCTAAAAGGATATTTTTATGTGTTCCATTATCAAACAATACCCTATCTTCAGGTACCATTGCTCTCTCTCCTTCTTCTAAGTTTTAAAAAAATTTTATTATCTAATTTAACAACACTATCAAAAACAGAAAGTTCAACAGAAGGCTTTTTCCTGCTTTTCTTAAATAAAAAAGGTATTATTTCTTCATATTCTTTTAATCTCTCAAAACATTCCTTCTTACTATACAAACTGCAAAACAGCTTTAAAATGACAGCTGTTAATAATAAGTCAATATCTATCTCAGGATAGTTATCATACATACACATAAGTAAAGAAGCCTGAGATGCACAGGCTTCTAGCAATCCCCCTGGATAGTTTCTACCTTGTTTATCTTTTAAAGTTTCGGCTTTTTTTCTTAAATTTTCATCAAATAGATACTTTTTAACTAACTCTTTATATCTAGGTTTTCTTATTTCATTGTAAGCTAGCTCAAGCTGATGCCATAAAAAATCAACAGCATAAGGGGTTCTTTTCATATTATTCTGTTAATCTTGGATTTATTTTTATCTCAGCTTTTTCCCTTAATTTTAAAACGTAAGCAGTTATAAGATCATTTAATTTTTCATTATAAAGAGCTTTTTTTAGCATATTTTCTAGATCTTTTGTCTTTTCATCTTTTTCAATCTCTACTTTATCTATCTGAACAACAAGAATGCTTCCCTGTGTCTTTATAGGTTTTGAAAGCTTTCCTATCTTCGTTTTTAATAAGTCTGAGATTTCATTTATAGGTATAAAGTATTTTTGAGAGAGGCCTCTTAAAGAGAGTTTTTCTATTTTTTCAATCTTTCCACCATATTTTTTCTTTAGCTGCTCTAATGTCTTTCCAGAGGCTATATCTTTCTCTAATTTTCCGTAAAGATTTTGTATCTCTTCCTTTATCTTTTTCTGTTTATAGTAAAGTTCCACCTGTTTTTTCACTTCTTTAAAAGGCATAGGTTTAGTCACCTCTTTTTTAAACTGAGCAAGATAGTAAGCTTTATCTGTCTTAACGAAAGATATATTTTTATCTTTAGAAAGAGATTTTAAATCCTTTATAACTTTCTCAGGTAAGTTTTTTAACTGTTCTTCTTTATATAAAACGCCTTCAAATATCTTTTTAACTCCATTTTTCACTTCTACAGGTTGATTATTTTTCATCTTTAAAAAAATCTCTTTAGCTAAAGATGCTGCTTTTTCTTTTCCTAAATCTTTTATACTTATCTCATAAATAACTATCTCTTTTCCTTTTTTTCCTGTGAAAAGCTTTAAATTCTTTTTATAGAATTCTTTTAAAATGTTGTCTGTTATCTTTAGTTTTGGTTCTATAATCAGAACTTTTCCTGTTATTTTAGAGAGCTCTTTATTTAAGAAAACATTTAATTCCTCTTTTGTTAAATAAGTGGAACCATCTATAAGTGCGAAAATATGATCTTTTGTTATCTGTTTTCTTAAGATCTCTTCAAAAAACTGAGGAGATATTCCCATACTATTTACTATAGCAAGATATCTATCTTTACTAAAAACGCCATTTTCCTGAAATGCTGGAATATGCAAAATAGCTTCCTTTACTTCTTCTTTTGTTGCAACTATTCCTTCTTTTTCTGCTTCCTGATATATAAGCTCTTCATTTATTATGTTATTTAAAGCCTGAGCTTTTATAGCTTTTCTTAAAGGAGCTATATCCACCCCCTGTCTTTCAAGGTTTGACTGAATAAGATTTACTTCATACATATACCTTTGCATAGATATCTCTCTTCCATTTACCTCAACAGCTCCAGTCATCTTTCCAGACATCTTATATACTATAAGAGCAACTAAAGCTGTTCCTACAAAAGCGAATGTTGTTATAAATAAAACAAGTTTCATCCATTTTGATTCACCAATCTTAGTAAACATATATCCTCTCTCTCCTATATGTATTTGTTTTCTAAATTTTGGAAAATATTATTTTAAGGTATTTTTGTATTTTAATAAACTTATGGTTTAAAACAGATTTATAATAGTTAAAAATTTCAAAAGGATGGAGGTAATTTATGGAAGATTTTCATGGTCTTTCTCCAGAACAGCAGTTAAAACATATAAAGAAAGGTGTAATTGAGATAATAAACGAGGATGAACTACTTGAAAAACTAAAAGAAGGAAGACCTCTTATTGTAAAGGCAGGTTTTGACCCTACAGCTCCAGACCTACACCTTGGACATACAGTTCTTCTTCAAAAACTTAGAACGTTTCAGCAGCTTGGACATACCGTTTATTTCATAATAGGTGATTTTACAGCAATGATAGGAGACCCTTCAGGAAGAGACAAAACAAGACCTCCTTTAACGAGGGAGCAGGTTTTAGAAAATGCAAAAACTTATAAAGAGCAGGTTTTTAAAGTTTTAGATCCGGAAAAAACAGTAGTTGTTTTCAACAGTGAGTGGCTTGGAGATATGACAGCAGAAGATCTTATAAGGCTTACAGCAAAATACACAGTAGCAAGGATGCTTGAAAGAGATGACTTTAAAAAAAGATTTAAGGAAAACAGACCTATAGCTATACATGAGTTTATATATCCTCTACTTCAGGCTTACGATTCTGTTGCAATAAAGGCAGATGTTGAGCTTGGTGGTTCAGACCAGAGGTTTAACCTTCTGATAGGAAGGGATATTCAGAAGGAATACGGCATAGAAAAACCGCAGGTAGCAATTCTTCTTCCTCTCCTTGTTGGAACTGACGGCGTTAGAAAAATGAGTAAATCTTATGGAAATTACATCGGCATAACAGAGCCACCTGAAGAGATGTTTGGAAAGATAATGTCTATTCCAGATGAAGTTATGTGGGATTACTGGGAACTTCTAACAGATCTTACTGTTGAAGAGATAGAAAAAATGAAAAAAGATATTGAATCAGGTATACTCCATCCAATGGAAGTTAAAAAACAGCTTGCAATGTATATAGTAACAAGATTTCATGATGAAGAGGCTGCAATTAGAGCAAAAGAACATTTTGAGAAAGTTCATTCTAAAAGGGAACTTCCAGAAGAAATACCTGAACCTGAAGTAATAATAGCTTCAGAAGAAAGAAAAATACCACTATATGAGCTTGTCTATAAGCTTGGATTTGCTCCTTCAAAATCTGAGGCAAGAAGGCTTATTAAAGGTGGAGCTGTAAAGATAGACGGAAATAAGATAACAGACCCTTATGCAGAAATTGATCTAAACTCAGAGTTTGTCCTGCAGGTTGGAAAAAGAAAATTTGCTAGAATAAAACCTGAAAATGTGAAGGTGGAAGCTTAAGGAGAAGGGAATAACCCCTTCTCTTTTATATATTTTTAACCTTTTAAAATTTCCTCTAATTTTTCTAAAACCTCATGTAGTTTATCTTATTAGGTCTAATATAACTATCAATTTTTAGATTTCCTTCAATGAAATCTGATTTGTTTAGACTTATAGCATAGTTATCGCTTTTATGTTTTCTGGTTATTTGAGATAGAATTAAATCTTCTATTTCTAATACTGCAATAACAAGGGCAGGTCTTTTTTTGAATTGGCTTAAATCTGAAAATGGGAAAGGAATTACTACCACATCACCTTTTATAAATCAATCATCTTTTAATGCCTTTTCACTTAAAACAGCTGTTTCTAATTTTTCTTTTGAAAGTTCGTTTAGTTTAATTATTTTTTTTATCTCTTCTGGAGACAAAGAAGTGGAAATAATTATTTCCACTTATTTTTCAGGTTTTATTATTACTTTTGTCATTCTTCTAAACCTCATATTTTAATAGTTTAAAACTAAATATATTCCTATATTAACCCGAATTCTACCAAATATAGAAGCATTATAGGTTTAATAGAATTTCCTTATTTTTGTCACCAAAAGTATTAAATTAGACAAAACAAAAAACTGGAATTATTATAGATAAACAACAGTAAAAAGGTGTTTTAAAATGGCTACAAAATTAAAAGAAAAACCTCAAAAACCAGAAAGTTTTAAGTATAGGTTTAAGGTTAAAGATTTGGAAAAAATGTATAAAGCAGGAATTTTCGACCCTGAAGAAAAAATTGAGCTTATATATGGAGAGGTAATCAGATTGAGTCCTATTGGCTTAAAAC
>JALVKE010000026.1 GCA_027028005.1 Persephonella sp.
AGATATAAAGAAATTAGGGAAAGGGAAAAACAGAAAAATGAATATAAATTATCAATAAAATTAAAATAAAAAAAAAAAATATAGAAAATAATAAAAAACTTTTAACTTCTAAAATTTCTTCCTTTGTGATGAAAAGTTTAAAACAACTTTTGAATCATGAGGAAGAGTTCTATTGCTATTTAAAAGAAAAGAGAAAAAGGAGTTGCTGCTATTTATGTTTTTTTATGAATATAAAATAAATCAATCTTGTGGAATGAAATTTGCTGCTTGTTTTATTAAGAAAAGGAGGTTTTGAAATGAAAAAAAGAATTTTTATTACTATTTTAATTTTGATGTTTAGCTTTGTTATAAGTTATTCACAGAGTCTTTATTTGAAAAGTCCTAAAAGGGGAGATGTCTGGTATAAAGGACATACTTATACAATTACATGGACAAAAAGGGGGAAGCTAAATCCAAATGTAAAGATAACCCTTTACAAACCCGATCGTACTACTCTTCAATTAATAATAGCAAAACCGACACTCAATGATGGTTCTTATAGTTGGAAGGTTCCCAATTCTATCCCCAGTGGGCAGTATATAATAAGAATTAAAACAATGGATAATACGGTTTTTGCAGAAAGCGAAGTTTTTACCATTAAATTTAGGTTTGAAATGGCTAAAAGGAATATTCCTTCACAGCTCACCTTATTAAAAACTCCTCTCCAGATTAAATCTCCGGATCTTGCTATAGTAAAAACAAGCCTTACTATTTATCGTGATTTTAAATGGTCGCACAATATAAGATATATAAGAATAGAATTTAAAGGTCTCATTCAGAATGTTGGGACAAAAGATTATGTGGATAACTCAGGAAACCCTTGTATATTTTTATACTTGTCAACAATGTGGATGGATTATCCAGAAAAGGATTTCAGAATGTCTTCTTTAAAAGTGCATGAAAGAAAAATTTTAACTCATACAATCTGGTATCCAGTAGATGGTTTTGTAATAAATGGAGAGCGCTTTTACAAGGGAGTTCTCCTTCGTATAGATACAAATAAAGAGATAAACAAAACAAATAATTACAAAGAATTTTATGTTAATGAAGTTAAAACTTTTATAGAGGATTTTCTAAATTCAACTGCAAATGTAAAGACAATAAATAAATAGGTCATTTTATATTAATTATTCGATGTGTGTTTCTTTAGTTAAAATCTATTGTTTTTTCAATGGCATTAATAAATACATAGGTTATGAGTTATAGCTCAAGAGATTAAAGAGCTTTTTGGAGCTTTAATTATCTATAAGAACAGGGTTTGTGAAAAGAACTCATCTGAGATTTCTGGAAGCTTATAAAAAAAAGGGCTGGGCTTACTTGATAAAAATTAGTTTGATCGCAATAAAACCTGTAATATTAAAAGAGATGACCTAAACCTGACATTTATCGTATGTGTGAAAAATGTGAGAATTAATGATTTTGTGGAAAATTCTGTTTTAGAGATTATTAACCTGATCTATTAATACAAGTTTGTAAAAATGTCGACATAAATGTCGGTTCGTTGAAAAAAACATGGAGAAAAAATTATTTGTTAAGTTGATAACAATACCTTTCCTGGGTACTCTTTGTGGAATGATATTTGAAAGGGTTTTTTCAGAGAATAAAGGAGGTGTTAAAATGAAAAAAAGGATTTTAATGTTTTCTTTAATCTTTATATTTATAGTAACACTTAGTTTCAGTTTTGGGCCAACGATCTCAATTATTATTCCCAATTCAGGATATGTATGGAACAAAGGGAAAACTTACACTATTAAATGGGTGTACTCAGGGAAGATGGACTCCAATGTAAAGATAACCTTATACAAACCTAATTTAAAAACATTACAGATGATAATAGCAAAACCAACAGCCAATGATGGTTCTTATACATGGAAAGTTCCCTTTTCTATTCCAAATGGTAAGTATGTAATAAGGGTAAAGACAATGGATAATACTGTGTATGCAAACAGTGCTGTTTTTACAATAAATTCCGTTCCTTTACCGTCAGGCACTTTAACAGTAATACCAC
>JALVKE010000027.1 GCA_027028005.1 Persephonella sp.
TTGCCTTTTTCTCCTTTTATTAAGTTAAAGCTAGTCATAAAGTTAAAGTTTAAGCCATACATTTAGAAAGTTGACATAATATTTTTTATGTATAGATTAATGCGTATAAACTAAAATCAAAAGGTGTAAAAATGAAGCTAAAGAACAAAAAATCCTACAAAGTTAGAAAAAATATAACCCTATCAAAAGAAGCAGAAGAAAAGTTAAAAGAACTTGCAAAATTAGAAAACAAATCACAAAGCCAAATAGTGGAAGAACTTATTGAAAACGTTTACAAAGAAATAGAGAAAAAGAAAAAGCTAGAAGCTCTAAAAAGAATAGTTGAAAATAGGAAATATTTTAAAGGAATAGATCCAAATCTTACTATTCAAAAAATCAAGGAGCAAATGGGAAGTGAATTATAAAAAAGTATTTATAGACGCTAACGTCATTTTAGACCTATTTTTAGATGATAGACCTTATAGCGAGTATTCCAAAGAAGCCTTTTTCTATTTACAAAAAAATAATGTAGAACTTTTAACAAGTTGTGATTTAATAACTACCGTTTACTATGTATTAAAAAAGTATAACAAACGGAAAGCTTTAGAAAACCTTTCATATACTTTAAATTTGTTATATCTAATACCTTTCTCAAATGATGAAGTTGGAAAAGCTATAGACTTAATGCAAAAAGATAAAAACTTCGCAGATTTAGAAGATACTCTTCAGTATGTTTTAGCAAAAGAAAATGAATGTGACTTAATTTTATCAAATGATGATGATTTTTATTCGCCAGATATTAAAAAGATAAGCACAAAAGATTTTGTAGAGAATATAGAATAACAAATCAGTAGAACAGCTGATTTTAAATTTCAAAGTTAATACTATACATGCATTTTCTTCTAAAAAGAAGAAAGACTGTTTAGTTTTTTATACAATCCCTATTACAAACATATAACTCATGTCCTAAATATCAAATCCTCACATAATTGTTTCCTGTGGATTTTCTACATTTATTTTTTCTTTTTATAAATGTATTATTAATACATTATTAATCGTAAAGAGGAAGGTATGCTTTCAACTATAAAAAGCGGTGGATTTTTAGGGGTAGATGGATACGTCGTTGATGTAGAAGTTAATATCTCTCAAGGGCTTCCCCAGTTTATAACTGTAGGGCTTCCTGATACAGCAGTAAAAGAAAGTAGGGAAAGGGTAAAATCAGCAATTGTTAATATAGGCTTTTCCTTTCCACTGAGAAAGATAGTTGTAAATCTTGCTCCTGCAGATGTTCCAAAGCAGGGAACATTATACGACCTTCCAACAGCTATAGGGATACTAGTAAGCTCAGGAGCTATAAATAAAAAATCTATTGAAGATACAGCATTTATAGGAGAACTTGCTCTAGATGGAAGTCTCAGACATATAAAAGGTGCTCTGCCTATTGCATTTGCTATGAAAGAGGCAGGAATAAAAAGACTTATATTACCTGAAAGTAATAGTAAAGAGGCAGCTTTAGTTCAGGATTTAGAGGTTTATGGTTTTAACAATCTAAAAGAGATAGTTTCTTTTTTAAATGGAGATTTAGATAGAAAAAAAGTTCAGGTAGATATTTCAGATTATCTCTTAGAAGAGAATTTTCCCATTGATTTTTCAGAGATAAAAGGTCAGTTCGCAGTAAAGAGAGCCCTTGAAGTTGCAGCAGCAGGATTTCATAATCTAATGATGATTGGCTCTCCTGGTTCTGGAAAATCAATGATGGCAAAAGCTTTTCCATCAATTCTTCCTCCATTATCCTTTGAAGAAGCTTTAGAGACAACTAAAATACACAGTGTAGCAGGGGTTTTGGAAGATTTTATTGTTAAAACAAGACCTTTTATATCTCCCCATCACACAACTTCAGACGTTGCAATAATAGGTGGTGGAACATTTCCAAAGCCTGGAGCAGTGAGCTTAGCTCATAATGGAGTTTTATTTTTAGATGAGTTTCCAGAGTTTAAACGTTCTGTTTTAGAAGCTCTCCGCCAGCCTTTAGAAGATAGAGTAGTCACTATTTCAAGAG
>JALVKE010000028.1 GCA_027028005.1 Persephonella sp.
AAGTTAATTTTTCTAGGTTATAATTGTTAAACTTTTTTACACTGCTGTCGAAACAGGTTAATAAAAGGAATTTTCTAAGGGAGAGTGTAATGATTAGAGCTTTATGGACTTCTGCATCTGGAATGGAAGCACAGCAGACAAACCTAGATGTAATATCCCACAACATAGCAAACGTTAATACTGTTGGGTTTAAAAGAAGCAGAGCAAACTTTGAGGATTTAATATATCAGGATATAAAAGATCCTGGTGTAATGAGTTCAAATGAAACAAGGGTTCCATCTGGTATACAGATAGGTTTAGGAGTAAAACTTTCAGATGTTAGTAAGATATTTTCTCAAGGTAGCCTTATAAAAACAGACAAACCACTAGATTTAGCTATACAGGGAGATGGATTTTTTAAAATAGAGCTTCCTGGTGGTGGAGAGGCTTACACAAGAGCTGGAAACTTCCAGATAGACGATCAGGGGTATGTTGTAACTCCAAACGGATACAGGTTATATCCAAATATTCAGATATCAGCTCCTGAAACCCTTATTAGTATTCAGATAAGCCCTAACGGAAACGTTTTTGTTGTTAGAAATGAAGGAGGACAGCAGACAACAGAGGAGATAGCAAATATAAAGCTGTACAAGTTTATAAATCCTGCAGGTTTAAAGGCTATAGGAGAAAATCTCTTTGTTAAAACAGAGGCATCAGGAGAAGAGATAGAAGGAGACCCAAATACCGATGGATTTGGAAAGATAGCTCAGGGATTTTTAGAGTCTTCAAATGTTAATATTGTTGAAGAGATGGTAAACCTCATAGTTGCTCAAAGAGCCTATGAGATTAATTCAAAAGGTATTACAACAGCAGATGAGATGCTCAGGACAGTTAGTAACCTTAAGTCTTAGAATATTAGTTATTTTTTTACTTTTTGTTGAGGCGGTTTTTGCCTCTTTTATTAACAAAAATAGACTTCAAAGTGATATTGAAAATTTTTTAAAAAGAAACTTCAAAAATATACAGGTAGAAAGTGTATCTTATCCAAACTTCAAGACAATAAAAGGAAATAATCTTCAGGTAAAAATAAAGAAAAGAACCCAAACTAGTGCTTATATATATCTCACTTATAGCATTTATGATAATGGAAAATTAATAAAAAGATTTACAATACCTGTTAAATATAAAAAGATTTCTTATGTTGTTTTTTCCAAAGAGGTTATTAAAAAAGGAGAGATAATAACCAGAGAAAAGATAGAACTAAAAAAATACATTGGAAACCCAAGGCATCTAATAACATCTATTCAAAGCATAGTAGGAAGTAGGGCAAAAATAAATATAAGAAAAGGAATACCTATAAAAGATTATATGATACAACCTAACTATCTAGTTAATAGGGGCTCAAGTGTAAAAATAATTTACAATAAAGGTTTAATACATATAGAATTATTAGGAAGAGCCTTAGAAAATGGACTTCTTAACCAAATAATAAAAGTAAAAAATATATCAACAGGGAAAGTGATATCATGCAAAGTTATTGGAAAAAATCAGGTTTTATTTATAGGGGGTTCATTTTAAGTGCTGCAGGAATGTTCTTTTTCTCCTGTGCCTCTAAAACAGTTGTTGTTCAAGAAACACCGCCTCCTATGCCTCCAGATATTGGAAAACCTCAGTATAAACCTGCCCCTGGTTCTCTATATGCTGGAAACGGAGATCTATTTTCTGATGACAAAGCACATCAGGTAGGAGATATTCTTACTATAAAAGTAGTGGAAAATCTATCAGGTTCAGGAGGGGCTACAAGTCAGGGAGGAAGAAACACATCTGTAAATCTTGATTTTCCAGCTCCTGTTTTAATGGGTAAAAATGTTCCTAATAAAAGTCCTATAGCAGGTATGCAGGCTTCGTCATCAAATCAGTTTAAAGGACAGGGAAAAACAGGAAGAAATGCAAGACTTATAGCAACAATCACTGCAAGGGTTGTTAAAGTATACCCAAATGGAAACCTGTTTATAGTCGGAGAAAAAAGGTTAAAAATAAACAACGATGAACAGA
>JALVKE010000029.1 GCA_027028005.1 Persephonella sp.
GATAAAAGATTTCTTTTTGGCCAAAGATTTAAAGTTCCTTACAATACAGATGGTTTAGTTAAAGTTCTAGATAAAGATGGAAACTTTTTAGGGATAGGTAAGATAAAGGAAAATCAAATTTTACAGACTGTTAAAGTGTTTAAATAACTTAATTTTTACTTTTATTTATCTGAAACTTCTTGCATATGTAAAAATTTTTCTTTACTATAAAAAGAAAAAACAAAAAGTGGATGAGAGATATGCAATCTATTACATTTATAGTAAAAGTTATAACCCCAACGCTTATGGGAGGAGGATTTGGTCAAAACGATGGCATCCGCCCCTCAGAAATCAAGGGTATGATGAGATACTGGTTTAGAGCAGTAGCTGGATCAGGTGTTGGAGAAGATATCAAAGCTTTAAAATCTCTTGAAGAAAAGGTCTTCGGCTCTCAGGAAAGAAAAAGTCCATTTAGAATGGTTATAAATAATAGAGAGTTAAAGTATTTGAATGATAAAAGCCCTGAATTCCAATTTTCAAATAAAATGAATGGTTTAATATATTTAGGAATAGGAAATGTTTTATTTAAGTATGATAGAAAAACAAGGTCTTTTAAATTCAATGATGAAAAAATAAATATAATAGCTCCAGATTCTACATTAAATGTTAAATTCTTATTTAGTCCAAGCTTGAAACCCGAAATAAAAAGACTTATAGCTTTGTCATTTTATTTGGCAACAGCTTTCGGAGGCTTCGGACTAAGAGCAAGAAGAGGCTTTGGTAGCTGGCAAATAGTAAAGTCGAGTGTAAAAATTCAAGATTTTGAATTTGAAGAGTATAAAAAGAATGATATAAACAAGGCTATAGAACTGGCCATAGAAAGTATAAAAAATTTAACAGAAAAAAGAGGTAGTATAAACGGATTACCATTAATAGCAATATTAAAAAAGGGTTATTACAAATTCTCACAAATAAATACAAGTAAGAGAAATTGGAAAGATCTTTTTTATACTTTTGGAGCTTATTATAGAGGTTATAGAGTGAATCCAGATACTCCCCAAAAAAGTAATTTTAATAAAAAACATACAAAAGATTATGACGATATTTTGGCTTTTGTAAGTGGAAACATTAAAAATTTAAAACTAAGAAATCCAGTTTTTGGACTGAATATTCAATATTCATCTTCAGATAGAAAATTTAAAGCATCGGTAATACTAAAAGAAGAAAAAGAAATTTTAAGAAGGAGTTCCCCAATGTTTGTTTCAGTTAAAGAAATAAATGGAAATTTGTTTTTAAATCTTTCTGTATTTTATTCTAAATTTAAGCCGAATAACTCAAAATTAATTTTAAAGTATAAAGGAGAAAAAGAAATAGGAGCTTACGGATACAAAATAATAGATAACTTTGTAGATTGGGTTAGTGAGGAAATTCAAAGGGGAACAAAGTAAATGGGAAAAACAAAATATCTTTTCCAGCTAACAATTCCATCAGTTCAAAAGTTAATAACTGCTTCAAGAAAGTCCCACGACCTATGGGCAGGTAGTTTTATTATTTCTAACTTCTTAAAAGAAGCTATAAAGCCTTTGAAAGATAAAGAAATTATTGAGTTCATATTTCCTCATAAAGATTTACTTGAAGATACGCAAGAAAAAATATCAAATGTTCCAAACAAGATTTTATTTACTATTAAAGCTTCAAAGGATGAAGTTAAAGAACTTGGTCAAAATTTAGAAAAAACCATAAAAGAAAAACTAAAAAGTTTAGCAAATAATATTCCTTTTAATATAAAAAACGGTTCAAAAGAATTAATGGAATATCAGCTTGAAAATTTTATAAATGTAATCTGGGGAGCTATTCCTTTAGAAGATGATTATATAGGTTCTTTAAGAAAATTAGATAAACATATAGCCTACAAAAAATCCTCAATTTTACCTGACAGAAGATTTATAGAAAGTTATAAACTAATCGATTTCGAAAAAGAAGAAAATCCTTTTACGGAAGGGCTTGGCTTTGAACAGATTTATCAATATTTCACTGATCCAGATATTAAAAAATCTCACCTTGTAAAAGGAGCTTATAGATGTACTCTCTGCGGTGATAGAATTATCCTCGAAGCAGATGGGAATGATTATAAGGGAGATGGTTTTTGGAAAAAGTTATGGGATGATAAACTTTTTTCCACAGGTGAAAGGCTTTGTGGAGTATGTCTTGCGAAAAGAACTTATAAAATGGAAAGTTTTCCATCTGTAAGTGAAATAGCAACAACGACTTTTAAAATTTTTCTAAAAGATAATAAACAAGCAATTAATGAAATACTTAATATTATTAAATCTGTTAGAAATCAAAAGAGATACTTCTCTAAAAATCCTCAATCTGTCCCAAAGTTAGAAAGAGAAGAACAAGACCGATTAGGAAAGCTCTTAAATTTAGACGGAGAATATCTAATACCTCAAGTCTGGGAAACTGATGAGGAAAGACCAGATATCGCAAGAAGACTAACGGATGTTTACAAAAAGCTAAACAAATTTCCTTCTGATAGCTTTGCTATTTTACTTATGGATGGCGATTCTATGGGAGCTAAATTAAGACTTTTAGATGATATAAAAGAGCAAAAAGATTTAAGCAAAAAACTATCAGAATTTACACAAAAAGTAAAAGAAATTGTGGAAGATGAAAATTATGGAAAACTTATATATGCTGGTGGAGATGATGTTTTAGCATTATTGCCAATAGAATTTGCTTTAAAATGTGCCTATGAAATACAAGAAGCTTTTAAAGAAGAATTAAAAGATATTGAGGCAAAAATAAAAGATAAAATTCAAGGGGAAGAAAAAGCAGATATAAAATATAGTTTCACAATGAGTGGAGGGCTTTTATTTGCATATCATAAACTTCCTTTAAGTTATGTTTTAAATAAAGTCAGAGAGTTTGAGCAAAAAGCAAAGAATAGCGGAAAAAACAGAATTCATTTTGGATATATAAAGCATTCATTAGCATATTCGGAATCTTCTTTTTCTTGGGATAAATATGAAATTTTTGAAAAAATCTTAAAAATATGTGATGAAATTCCAAACACATTCATTACACAAAGCTATGAACTGTTTATGGAGGTTGAAAGTTCTAACAATGAGATGAATGAAAAATTATTTAAATCTTTATTAAAAAAGAAAATTAAAGAAGAAATGGTTGAGGAAGTAATTGAAACCTTTAAAAAGCTGGATGATAACTTTAATAATCCTTTAAAGCTAATAAACATATTAAAAATAGCAAAATACATAAATAAACAAAAGGTAGAAAAATGAGCAAATATTTAATAACTCCATTTGATGTTCTAATTTTCGGGGATGGAAAACCTTTTAATGCAGGGGAGCAGCATAATAGAGAAAGTAATTTTTTCCTAAATCCTGTTCCTTTTGTTGGTGCTTTTAATAAAAACACAAATCTAAAAACAGGTTTAAGATTTTTATCCTTTTATGATGAGAAAAAGGAAAACTTTTTATTTCCTGTCCCTCTTGATATTGGTTTTGAAGAAGATGGAGAAATTATAAACTCATTTTTGAAAAAATCAGACAAAGATTTTATTTCATCAGATGAACTCGAATTTTTTGTTGAATTTGATACAGATAAAAAAATGAAAGTTGGTGGCAGATATATAAACACACAAGGTCTAAAAAGTTATCTACTTGGAAAAAAACTTGATAAAAAAGATATTTACAATTTATTTGGAGATATTATAGAAAAAGAAATTAGAACAGGTATAGAAATAGACAGAACTACAAGAACTACAAAAAAGAAAAAGCTTTATTTTCAGCCATTTATTAGATTTCATGAAAAAATTAAATTTTTCGTTGAGTTTAAACAAGAAATAAAAAAAGACTTTTTAACAATTGGTGGTGAATCAAAATCAGTTAACATTTTACCTTTTAATACAGATTCTCTTAAAGAATTAAATGTAAAAAAAATTAAAGAAAAAATACAGGAAACTGGTTATTTCAAAATAATTCTTTTAACCCCTACAAACCATCCACCAAAATTAGATGGAGCTGAGTTAATAGCACAGCTAACAGGCAAACCAATAACTTTTAGTGGATGGTATAACATTTACAAAGAAAATAATAAAAAATCAGGTAGTTTCCCTACAAGACTATTTAAGCTACTCCCTGAAGGCTCAGTTTTTTATTACAGATTGGTAGATGAAAACAAGTTAGATGAGATTTTTAATAATCACTGGTTAAAACCAAACTTTTATATCCATGAACTTCCATACTTTGATAAAGTTAATCCGATAGGATTTGGTTTAACAATAATTGGAACAGTAAAAACGGAGGGAAAAAATGAATAAAAAAATAACTTTTTATCACTGTCATACGCCACTGCATATTGGAAGTGGAACAACTTTAGACATAATTGATCTGCCTATACAAAGAGAAGCACATACAGATTTCCCTGTTATGCCTTCTACTGCTATAAAAGGCGTTATAAGAGCAGAATATGGACTGGAAGAATCAGATTTTTCTTTAGATGATTTTCCTGAAAAACCTGAAGCATGCCCTGAAACTGTTAATCAAGATAAATGTGAAGAATTTTTCAATTTATTTGGCTATGGAGATAAAGAAGGAGATGTTATTTTTACAGATGGAAAAATTTTATTATTTCCAGTGAAATCAATAAAAGGTGTTTTTACGTGGATAACCTGTCCTTTATTATTAGAAAGGTTAGAAAGGGATACAGGAATAAAAATAAATTTTGATAAAGAGAATTTAAGAAATAAAGGTGCTATAGTTAGCTCAGAAGAACCAGTTATTAACAACCAATACCTTGTTTTAGAAGAACTAAGTTTTGAAGTATCTATAGATGATGACCTTAAAAATAGCTTTGATAAATTAGGTCTGGATATCGATACTAAAAAAATAGCAGTTTTACCAAATGATAATTTTCGATATTTTGTGAAAAATCATACAGAAGTCAATGCAAGGACAAGAATTGACCAGACAACAGGAACAGTAAAAGAAGGAGCTTTATGGTATGAAGAATTAGTTCCAGCAGAAACAGTTTTTTATAATCTGATATTCTCACGAACAGAGAACTCTAAGAATCTAGAAAAAATTACGAATTTTATGGACAACAAAATTTTCCAATTTGGCGGAGATGAAACCTTAGGAAGAGGATTTACGAAGGTTTCTATATTGGAGGGAAAAAATGAGTAATCAAACTCTTGAACAAAAAAGAGCAAATTATGCCTTTAATAAAATAAAAGAAGTTAGTGGAAAATCTTATGAAAAAGATTTTTCTTCTCTAATTGGAAGACTTCCAACTTTAATACTGACTAACGGACTTGGAAATACTCTTTCTTTTTTGTTTTCAAAAGGAAAAGAACAACACCTATTCGCAATTGCAATCATATCAAACTGGCTTTTTAATGAAACAGATTTAAAAGTAGTTAAAGGTGAATTTAAACAAGAGTGGTTTAACAATTTAGAAAAACTAAAAAATAAAGAGAACATAGCTAAAATCTTAAACCCAATCATTTTAGAAGCAAAAACAGAAGAATACATGTTCGCAACAGAAGAGACTCTAAGGCTTTTAAACTGGCTTAAGAGATTTTCAGAAGCAATGCTGAAAAAGGGAGATTAAAATGGCTAAGACATTATCATCAGTTATTTTAAAAGATACAAAAACAGCCCTTTCCAATTTTAGTTGGCAGATAGAGAATGTATCCCTCTTATTAAATAAATATCTTGATTTTTTGGAATTTGAGGATAAAAACATTTCTAAAATAAATGATATCAGTTTAGTAAAAACTGTTTCTTATTTGCCTTTAATAAAAGATGATAAAGTTTTTAGTGTTGCTATCAGAAAAATTTTTGATATCAATGAAAGAAGTAAAAAATATAAGATTTCAGGAAAGGAATATGAAAAACAATTTGTAATTAATTTAAAAAATGGAATTGAAAAATATCGTAATATTTTAAAAAAAAGAGTTTATCCACAGATTAACCAATACATCGAAAATATTAACAATATGCAAAATTTTATTTCTGATAAATATTTTTCCCTAAAAACGTCATCAAGGCTTATAGTAGGACTTGGTGTAGATTCTGTTTTAGAAACATCTATAAAACTTCACCATATTTATGGAGTTCCTTACATACCAGCA
>JALVKE010000030.1 GCA_027028005.1 Persephonella sp.
TTAAGAACATAAATCAGATAAAAGAAAACGCCGACAAAAATACAAACCTAATCTTTTATCCAGATGCAAATCGGATGAAACAAACGATGCTAAAATCAGATATTGCAATATCAGCAGCAGGACAAACCCTATATGAACTTGCACGAACAGGAACTCCATCAGTTGCAGTTGTAGTGGCCGATAACCAGATAGGAAACGCAGCAGGACTAAAAAAGGCAAAGTTTTTAGATGATTTTATGTATTGGAATGAGGAAGATTTTGAGGAAAAACTGCTAAAACTCTTTAATAATCTTAAATCTGAAGAGAAAAGAGACGAAAAAAGTAAAATAGGAAAATCTTTAGTGGATGGTAAGGGGGCAATACGTATAGCAGAGGTTCTAAGTGAGGGTTCTATTTCTAACAAATAACTATATATCCTTAGATTTATATCACTGGTTAAAACAGCAAGAAAAAGAAGTGGTTTTATACGACAAAAAACTAACCCCCGATTTTGTAAAAAGTTTAAAACCTGATTTTCTAATTAGCTATAACTATAGATATATAATAAAAAAAGAAGTTCTAGATTTTTTTAACGACAATAATGCAATAAATCTTCACATTTCCTACTTACCATGGAATAGAGGAGCACATCCCAACATATGGAGCTTTATAGAAAACACTCCTAAAGGCGTAAGCATCCACTTAATAGATGAGGGAATAGACACAGGAGATATTTTAGTTCAAAAAGAAGTTTTTATAGATGAGGAAAGACACACGTTAAAAAGCTCTTACTTACTTTTAAATCAAGAAATCCAAAGTTTGTTTAAGGAAAACTGGGAAAGAATAAAAAACGGACAGATAATCCCAAAACCACAAAAAGGCAAAGGTAGCATCCACTACAAAAAAGATTTAGAGCAGTTTCAAGAAATCCTAAAAGATAACTTTGATATACCGATAAAAATCTTCAAAGAAAAAGTGAAAAACATATCTAGGAGGGATATACCTTGAAAATTAGAGAAATAAAAGGGTTAAGATTTCCTGATCCTTATATTATAAAGTTTTTTTATAAGGAAAATTTAAATGAACTAAATGGAAATGTAATAGAACTTGGTTGTAATAGTGGTAATAATTTATCTCTGTTTTATAGTTATAACTTTAATGTATGTGGAGTTGATATAAGTAAAGAAGCAATACAAAATGCAAAATTCAATTTTGAGAAACTTTTTAAAAATAACAATAAATTTCTTTTTATTCAAGAAGATATGAGAAATATAGAAAATATTAAAAAAATTCTTGATAAGAACTTTGACAAGTTCAATGTATTACTAATTCCAAATGTTATTAATTACCTTAGAAAAAACGAGTTTGAAACTATCCTTAATAAACTACATGATTTACTTGAAAAAAAGGGTAAATTTTTCTTAAGATTTCGTTCTCCAAGAGATATGAGAGTAGCTATGGGTAAAAAAATTGGAGAAGATGAATATTTTATGGAAGATAATCTTACAGGTGAAGGTAATACTATCTTATCTGTATATGAAGAAAGTGAAATGATTAATCTACTAAATAAATATTTTAAACTATATAACGTAAAAATTTTCCATTTGTATGAAGAAAATTATCACAAAGACAGAAAGATACTAAACGCAGATATTGTAATTTGGGGAGATTATGAGCTTTGAGATGTGCAATAATGCAGCCTACTTATAATCCATGGCTTGGATATTTTGATTTGATGGATAAAGTGGATATATTTGTCTATTTGGATAACGTTCAGCTTGCTAAAAGGAGCTGGCAAGTTAGAAACAGAATAAAAACTTCTCAGGGGGAGCTTTTTTTAACAATACCTATAAAGAAAACAAAAAAAAGAGAAAAGACATTAATATATGAGGCTGTAATAAACGATGAGGAAAACTGGAGAAAAAAACATTTAAAAGCTCTTGAGCTAAATTACAGAAAGGCTCCCTACTTTGATGAAGTATTTCCGTTTGTTAATAAATTAATTTTTAATGATATAAATATACTCGGTGATTTTAATATAAATATCATAGAAGCTATAAAAGATAAAATCGGAATAAAAACTAAAACATTAAAAACCTCCCAATTAAAAGACCTAAAAGGAAAAAAAGATGAACTATTAGTAAACATCTGTAAGAAATTAAACTGTGATACATACGTTTCTCCCCAAGGCTCAGCCTGTTATATAGAGAAAGGAAAACCCGGAGGATTATTCACCGAAAATAATATAGACCTTTACTATCATAACTATAAACATCCTGCATATAACCAGCTTTATGGAGACTTCCTTCCTTACATGGGTATTTTTGACCTTTTATTTAACGAAGGTTTTTCTAATGCTTTAGATATTATAAGAAAAGGCAGAAAAAAAGATATTCATTACTCAGAATTTAGAAATATACTAGAGGCTAAAAAATGAAAAAAAACATAAAAATTGGCAACTTTGAAATATCACAAAACTCACCAACATTTATAGTAGCTGAACTTTCAGCAAACCACAAACAAGATATACAGCTTGCAAAAGACACAATATACGCAATGAAAGAAGCTGGAGCAGATGCTGTCAAACTACAAACCTACACCCCAGATACGATAACTATAAACTGTGATAACGACTACTTTAAGATAAAACAGGGAACCCTTTGGGACGGAAAAACATTTTATCAACTATACCAAGAAGCCTTTACCCCATGGGAGTGGCATTACCAGCTAAAAGAGCTTGCAGAAAAATTAGGATTAATCTTTTTTTCAACCCCATTTGACAAAACGGCTGTAGATTTTCTAGAAGAGTTAGATGTCCCAACTTACAAAATCGCATCCTTTGAAATTACAGATATACCACTTATAGAGTATACAGCTTCAAAAGGAAAACCAATGATAATCTCAACAGGAATAGCCACCCTCTGTGATATACAAGAAGCAGTAGAAGCCTGCAAACGAGTTGGAAACGAGCAAGTGATACTGCTTAAATGTACTTCAGCGTACCCAGCACCTTTAGAAGAGGCAAATCTTAGAACAATCCCAAATCTAGCAGAAACCTTTGACTGCATAGCTGGCCTCTCAGACCATACACTGGGAATATCTGTTCCAATTGCTGCTGTAGCACTAGGAGCAAAAGTTATAGAAAAACATTTCATCCTTTCAAAGGATATAGACTCCCCAGACAAAGAGTTTTCACTGACTCCAGAAGAGTTTAAACAAATGGTAAAATCAGTAAGAGAAGTAGAAAAAGCCTTAGGTAAAGTTTCTTATGAGCTTACAGAAAAAACAAAGAAAAGCAGAGAGTTTGCCCGTTCTCTATTTGTAGTTGAAGATATCAAAGCAGGAGAAACTTTTACTGAAGAAAATGTAAAGTCTATAAGACCTGGATACGGATTGCACCCAAAATATCTGCCTCAAATTTTAGGTAAAAAAGCCAGAAAAGATATAAAAAAAGGAACTCCTTTAAGCTGGTCATTAATATACTAATAGTGAATTTTATTGAAAATCGTGTTTCTATCTTACGATAAAAAATATATATATCTAATTTTCCGTGAGGTTTTTAAATTGAAATTTACCTTAGATATAAAACTTTTTAAGAAAAATCTTAAGTTTTTTAAAAAGGAAAAACCTAGCATCTATAACTTAATTAAAGAATTTCAAGGTTTTGCCTCTTTTAAAGAAAGAGAAAAAAAACTTCCAGATATAAAACTTATCATGATACCAAGTTTTTCTCCTGATATTGACAGTGTTTCATATAGGGAATGGATTCATGACATTATAATGTATGATTGGGATACTATTTTAAAGAAATATTATTCTTTTGAAAATTTAGAAAAAGAAATAAGGGAAAACAAATATATTCCTTTAGTCCTTCTTCATGGTTTAGATGGTGGAAATGCTATTGATATCCTCTATAAAGATGAATTAGAATTCGACTATTTGCTTATTTTTGAGCCTGATATAAAAAGTTTTATTTTATCACTATATACTGTGGATTGGAAAAGTGTAATATCCAAAAAGAATGTTTTTTTTATATTGGGGAATAAAAAGGAAATAATAGAAGAAGCACTACTAAAATATTTTAGCTATCATAGTCCTGTAAATGCTATTTTCTTTTTAGCACTAAGCTTTCATGATAATAAAAAAGAATTTGATAAAATTCTTGAAAAAAGTGTTGTTCTTGCAATGAAGGGGTGGGGGTATTATGACGATGAAAAAGAAGGTCTTTTGAATGTTTATGAAAATTTAAATCATAAAGTTAAATACCTATATAAGCCTAAACAAGTAAACAAAAGCTCAAACGTTATTATAGTAGGTTCTGGTCCTTCTTTGGATGAAACTATTGATTTCATAAAAGAAAATAGAAATAGGGCTGTTATATTTTCTTGTGGAACAGCAATTCATAAGTTATACAAAGAAGGAATTGTTCCCGATTTTCAAATAGAGTTAGAAAGACCTAAATCTAGAGTTGAATTTTTTAAAAATCTTCCAGAAGATTACAGAAAAAAAATAACTATAATCGCTGCAGATGTAGTTCCATATGATCTTTTATCCTTGTATAAGGATGCAATTGTGTTTCCTCGGGAATATTCAATGACACAGTATTTATTAAATCCTATGTACTATCCCATAGGTATAGCTCCAACTGTAACAAATACGGCTTTAGGTGTAGCTGCATTTTTAGGTTTTGAGAATATTTATTTAATTGGCGTAGATATGGGATATAAAACAATTAACAAAAAACATGCCTCAGGAACTATTTATGGAGAGATAGTAGAAGAAGCTGATTTTGATAATTATCTTAAGATCAAAGGGAATGTTCATGATTACGTTTATACAGATGATATATTTTTTTGGGCAAAGAATAACCTTGAATTCCTTATAAAAAGTTTAAAAGATAGAAACTTTATAAATATATCCCGAGGTGCAGAAATAAAAGGAACTACATTTGTATATGATTATGAAGAGTTAAAATTGAAATCATTTAATAAAGAAAAATTAGTAGAGGATATACTAAGTAATGTTACCCTCGATTATCAAACATTTTTTAAGGTGGAAAAAAAAGATTATATATCTCTAGCTTTGGATTTTCTAAATAAAATAGAAATAAGTATAAGTTCCTTGCTAGAAAAGGATTCTTTTAGAGAAAGAATTTCGTCTTTGTATTCTATAAATTCTCTAAAAAGAGATTTAGCAGATAGAGATAAAGCTATAGCTACAATGCTAAATGGGACTGTTATGCATCTTCAAATCAAACTTCTCTACTTTGCTTATCTTGCACAAAGCTTGTCAGAAAAAGAGAAAGAGATTTTAAAACTTTCTTTAGAAAGAATAAAAGAAGATATAAAAAATCTTAAACCTTATTTCGACTTCTTTAACCAGTTACACTAAAAAAATTTTTACCAGCACCGATAATCAAAATCAACAAAAAGAAATTTTAATGGAGGTATTAAAGCATGGGAGCTTTAAGAATTAACTACAACTATCAGGCAGATTTTACACATGCAAATCTGCAAAAAACAGAGTATAACCTTAACAAATCTTTAGAGAGACTTGCTACTGGACACAGAATTAACAGAGCTGCTGATGACGCTGCTGGTCTTTATATTGCAGACCAGTTAAAAACTTATGCAATTTCTCTTGAACAAGGTACAAGAAACGCACAAGATGGTGTTTCTATTGCACAGATTGCACAGGGTTCTTTAACGGAAGTCTACAATATTTTAAATGATATTAAAGCTAAAACAATTCAAGCTGCTAATACGTTAGATTCTACTGCCAGGGAACAAATACAGCAAGATATTAATAAATTAGTAGATGCTATAGGGAAAATTTTTACTGATACAGAGTTTAATGGGCTTAAAGTTTTCGGTTCTGGAACAGTAAAAGCTTCTACTGGAAGTGTATCTGGGGTAGCAAAAGCGAGTTTCAATATACACTATGGAGGAAGAACAAATCAATCATTGATGCTCTCTATAGGTTTTGCAGGAGCTGATGCAGGTTCTACTGGAACAGTAGCTTCAGCAGTAGCTATTGGTACTGGTGATGCTTTCGTAATAGATGTAACATCTCAAAGTAATGCAAATGCTTCTATTAGTAAAGTAGATGATCTCATAAAAGCTGTTGATAACCTAAATGCTCAAATTGGTTCTTA
>JALVKE010000031.1 GCA_027028005.1 Persephonella sp.
GGGCAAGACGATTTCTACCACTTTTAGGCGGTAATAAAGGTCTCTTCTGAAAAGGCCGCTTTTTACCATTTTTTCAAGGGAGGCGTTGGTAGCGGTTACCAGTTGAAAATCAATCTTTATATCCTTGCTCCCTCCTAAACGTCTAATAGTGTGCGTTTCTAGCACACGGAGGAGCATTTTCTGCACATTGAGATCTAGTTCACCTATTTCGTCTAAAAAAAGCACGCCCCGGTGAGCTTGTTCGAAGTATCCGATGTGTTTTTGATAGGCTCCGGTGAAAGCTCCTTTCTCGTGGCCAAAGAGCTCCGAGGCCAGAGTTTCTCGGTTGAGTGCGGAAATGGCCACACTTACAAAGGGACCTTCTTTTCTTCTTCCGCTTTCGTGAATAAAGCGAGCTATTAGTTCTTTACCGGTACCCGTTTCTCCCTTTATCAGAACGGTAGTTTCTCCATCTTCGGCTGCGGCCTTGGCTAACTCAAGAGCTTTTTTTATCTTAGGGCTTTCGCCTACGATAACTAATTTTTCTTTCTCCCGTAAAAGAGCTTCTATTTTTTCTCTGGCTCGTTTTTCCTCCGCAAGTTTTTCCACAAGCAGAACGAGTTCTTTCTCGGTGATCTTCCCTTTTTCTATGTAAGTACTGGCCCCCTTTTTGAGGGCTTCTACCGCGGTATCTATGGAGGCATAAGCGGTGATCACTACTACCGGAACCGCGGGGTCTTCCTCTTTTACATAGCGCAGGAGGTCCAAGCCTTCTTTATCCCTTTTCAGTCGCAGGTCGAGGAGCACCAGGTCGTACTTGTAAGGGGCGAAGAGCCGATAAAAATCCTCCTCTCCGTAGCCTGCGGTCACATGCGCCCTGCCCTTGAGCACTTTCCACACCCACTTGACGAAATCCGGATCGTCGTCTATGAGGAGAAGTTGTATCATTTATTTAACATTGGCATGTTTTTTGCTTTACAATAAACTAGGAACTTGTTTGGTAAAATATAAAATTTTCAAAAAATTGCAAGGAGAAAATTGTGGGAGGTAAAGATGAACAAATTTTGGAAGTATAAATTTGCAAACATTTTGTTGTTTTTATTTTTGTTTTATGTATTTTTAATTTCTTGTAGTAAGGAAAAAAAAGCTCAACAAGAAATTGTAATAGGAGCTATTCTTCCTTTAACTGGGGATCTATCTAGTTATGGTGTAGATACTAGAAAATCTATAGATCTCGCATTAGAAGAATTTAACACAAATAATTCTTGTAATGTTAGATTTAAATTATTTTTAGAAGACTCACAAGGAGATCCGAAGATGGCAGTTTCTGCTTTTAATAAATTGATTTTAAATAAAGTTGTTGGGATAATAGGACCTATTACTAGTGCAGAAGTTTTATCGATAGCTCCGCTAGCTAATGCTCAAAAGATAGTTATAATTTCTCCTTCTGCTACTAGTGTGGATATTTCTCGAGCAGGTTCTTATATTTTCAGGACTATAAATGCTGATAATGTAGAGGCAGCAGGAATGGCACGTTTTGTTTTGAAAAAATTGAAAATAAATAAGGTAGGAATTTTAGCTTTAAATACGGCAGGGACATTGTCTTATGCTAATTCTTTTGAAAACTTCTTTATTAAACTTGGTGGTAATGTATTAATAAAAGAGCTGTTTTTGCCCAATAAAAAAGTATATAGAACGAAAATCCTTAAAGTTTTAGATAAAAAACCTTTGGCTATATATGTTTCAGGTTATTCGGAAGCAATAGGTAGAATGATAAAACAAATAAGAGAAATTGATAAAAATATTTTACTTTTGTCTTATCAAAGTGCAGAAGATCCTAGAGTGGTTGAGATAGCTAAAGATGCTGTCAATGGATTATATTTTTCTTCTACAACTTTACCTCCCAAAGTATTGGGGGATGCTTATAAAAGTTTTCTCGAAAAATTTTATAATAAATATAATAAAAAACCAGGAATATTCGCTCCTGAAGCTTATGATGCAACTAAACTTCTTCTTAGTAGTATATGTAGAAT
>JALVKE010000032.1 GCA_027028005.1 Persephonella sp.
TACCAATAGAGTTTCAAACTCACAAAGGCAGAGCAATCTTCTACCCCACATTTTTTGATAGACTTTCCCTTGAGATAATAAACCCCCACGATAGAAAAACAAGAGCGGGAACAAATCCAATTCATTATGAAGTTGTTCCAAAAGATAGTAAGGGGATTTTGCAAATTGTTTACATTCCACACGACGGGATTCTTACCAAAAAGGAAATTTTAAAAGAAGAGGTTGAAAAAGACATTGAATTTTTAACAAAGTGTATCGAAAAAACCGCTAAAAAGGGTATAGGAGCAAAGACAAAATTGGGCTGGGGGAGGTTTGAATTGGAAAATAAAAAAGTGTTTGTAAATTAGACTGAACTAAAAATACCTGAAGGATGGAAAAAATGTCAGGATTAAATTTAGATAGGTTAAAAAACAATAAGGAGTCAATATTAAAAACAGAAATATTATCTCTAATTTTATTATGGGATAAATTGGATCCTAGCAAACAAAACAAAGCCAATATTACTTTATCTATGTCTTCTCTATCAGCCTGGCAAAATGATTTAGTGAATAAACAAATGGAATTTAGAGATGAAAATGGCAATGTGGTGAAAACATTTAAGATATGGAACAACTTTATTAATAATTGGAGAAGCTGGAGAAACAAAAACAGTTCAGATGATATTTTGCAAATTTTATATGGTATTGGGGAAAGTTTAAATTCTGGTATAGACAAGGGAAGCCCTAAAGAAAATGTTAAAGTTGAACCTGAAAATGAAAGATGGATAGCAAATGCTTTTGGTAGTTTTAAAAGAAAAATAATTTATTTGGAAAAAAAGGAAGATGAAATAAATAATTTAATTGATGAAATTAAAAATATAGTTCTAAAATCATTAGATAAATCGAACATTTCTTTTGATGATTTAAAAAAAGTTAGAGAAAAAATTAAAGAGCTATTTTCAGGTTTACTTTCTGATGACAGATTTCCTATCAACGATGTTTCTTTATGGGAACAAACATATATGCCAACTTCTATGTTTAAAGCATTGTTGGCTAATTACATATTAACCAATGATAATTTTGATAGTGTTCCCAATAGGCAGGATGTAAAATGGTCAATTTTAGGTATTCAATACGATAAATTGGGATTGGCTGAAAAAGGACTAAAGGCGGCATCAATAAACTGGTATAGGAATGCCGCAAACAATGTTGACAATACAATCAAAAAAATTATTGAAATTGAGTATGTGCTTGGCAATGAGGTTTACAGAGACGAAACAGGAATATACTTTGTTGTAGGTGAAAATAGTATTGGGAACCCTGAAAGGGATTTTTACAGATTAAATGATGGCTTAAAAGAAATAAAAGAGAGAATCCTTCAGGTTTTCACAGAGGAGTTTCAGGGTGAAATCTATCCCGCTATTTTCCTGACTGCACCGTCAAGGGGGTTAATGAACCTTGGCCATCTTGTTGAAAAGTCAAAAGAAAACTTTTTGAAAGCGGAATATCTTTCTGATTTTCAGAATGAACTAAAACACGATTCCAATCCCAACGGCATCTGTCAGATTTGCGGGATGAGGCTTGCACAGAGAGGTGATAAAGAAAATTTAATATGTGATGTTTGTAGTGAAAGATTGAAAGGGAGGATTAAAAACTGGCTGAAGAATCTTAAAGGGGAAACCATCTGGCTTGATGAAATTAAAGATAAAAACAATCGTGTTGCTTACATTTCCCTAAAATTTGAGCTTGAAGATTGGTTAAGTGGGGATTTGTTGAATAGTTTATTAGGAAATAAAAACGATTTTTTTAAACTTTTAAATGATATTAAATCTTCTATCTTAAATGAAGAAATTCTTGTAGAAAAATTACATGAACTCGTAAAAAATTATTTTCAGGAAATTAATATCAATCTCAATAGTTTAGAAAACCTTGAAAGTAGAGAATTATCTCAAAATTTGAATAATAGTGAAAAGAAAAATATTAGTAGTATCATTGGAGTTTATAACTATTTGAAAAATGTTAATT
>JALVKE010000033.1 GCA_027028005.1 Persephonella sp.
CTTAAACACAGAATTTAATCCTATGCTATAATATTCAATCAACATCCGCGGTAGCTCAATGGTAGAGCAGCCGGCTGTTAACCGGCGGGTTGCAGGTTCGAGTCCTGCCCGCGGAGCCAGTTGTTTCTTAATATAACCTTTTGCTCCTCTATAAGAGTCTTAAAAAACTCTCTATAATTAACTTGGGAAATATCTTTATCTTTTATGTAGACTTTTTCTATAAATAGCCTTAAATAACGTCGTTTCAAGTAATTTGGGGCTTCCTTATATGTTTTATAAATATCTCTAGTAAAAGCTAAAATTCTTTCTAGAAAATCTATATCGATTGACCGCTCTTTCTCAACATCTATAATTTGGTGATATAAGGAATTTATTTCTGACTCTATTTTCGAATGAAGTCTGTTAAATATTTCAGGAGTAATCTTCCCCTCTATAAGAAGATTTTCTAAATTATCTCTTTTAACTTCTAAAGCCTCAATTTTGTTTTGTAAAGACCTCTTCCTAGATACAATCGTTTTAGATAAATCCTCTAAATATTCCTTCGCTTTACTTACAACTAACTCTATAAATTCCTTCTTAAACTGAATATTTTTAAGTAAATCCGCTACTTTTTCTTCTAAGGTTTCTATTTCTATATAAGAGCCCTTACAACCCCCTCTATGTGTGCAATGATAATACCCTATCCTTTTTCTTTTAGAAGATTTGATATTATGCCACTCAGCCACCAATCTTCTATTATGCACTTCACACCACACAATCCCTCTAAGCAAAAAATTGTATTTTCTTTCCCTTATCAAAAAATCACGGTGACTTGCTAAAACATATTGGACTCTATCGAATAGTTTTTTTGAAATCAGTGGTTTATGTTTTCCCATCTTCTCCATACCACTCCAACGCATTAAACCGTAATAAAATGGATTGGTTAGTATGCGCTGAAGAGAGCTCTCAGAAAGTTTATTTCCTTTTCTTCCTCTTAATCCTAATTTAGACAATTCATCCTTAAGAGCTCTTAAAGAATAATTCCCTGTAGCATACAATTCAAAAGCTTTCCTTATTAGTGGCGCTGTATATTCATCTACGGCTATCACGTTACGCCCACTTATCTCATCTTTTACATTCTTATAGCCTAACGGGGCCCAGCTCGGATACCAACCCTCTTCAAATTTTCTTCTCATTCCTTTTTTAGTTTTTCTAGAATTATCTCTCGAGAAATAAGCATCAACGCTTGCTAAAATCCCTTGGACTAAATGGGACTCTGGCGTATCTCCACTTAAGTTAGGCTGAGAAACAGAGAGAATTTTAATCCCAAGTTTCTCAAAATTTCGTTTTATAAGGAAAAAATCATATTCATTCCTAGCAAATCTATCTAAATGGAAAACTATCACTGCATCAACTTCTCCATCTTCACACCTGTTTAACATTTCTTGAAATTGTGGCCTATCTAACGCAGTCCCACTTTCTCCTCTATCTGCAAATACTTCTTTAACCTTATATCCTAACCGCTTTGCAAAGTCTTTACAGTGTTTAATCTGGGCTCCAATAGAATATCCTTCTTTAGCCTGCCTAACAGTTGAGACTCGAGCATAAATAAAACAAAATCTGGCCTGTTGTTTTTTATTTAAATCTTCCATAGTTGTTTAAAAAACTTGTAAAGTAAAAATTTAGAGAAAAATTTGAGCGAAACAAAATTTTTCTAAAATTTTAATTTGGAGCCTCATATACATCTAAATTATAAAATCTTTGATTTAAAATTGCTTTGTTTTCTTAATTTTTTTTCTCTAAACTAAAAACTTATTTCAAAAACTTGTTTCACACAATACACAATAACACTCCCCACTTACATGAAATTACATTAAATAACAAATCCTTGCATATTAATTCTAAATTTGGACTGTCATAATAATCAAAAGTCTTCTTCTACATGTATCAATTCTGAGCGTTTTACGCTCATTTTTGAATGTTTTTCTATCTCTTTTAAGTATTTTTCGTACATTTTTTGCAACTCTCCATTCAATATTTCTGCAAAAATAAGCTTCTGGGTTTTTGCGTCCTTTCCTTTAATTAACTTTTCAGTATCTTTAAACAAAAGACCATAAGAATTTATCAGTATTAGGCCATCCTTTTTCTCAATCATTCGAAGCTCTTCTAACTTTTTTAATTTTCTTCTCAGCGAAGACGGTGATACTTTAAATTTACTTGCAATATCAGAAACAGAAAAAGGTACTACTCCAAAATACCCGCTTCTTTTATCCCACCCTGCTAAAGAGATTAAGAGAAGATATACCAAAAAGGCATCTCCAGGAAATATTTCTTTATTAAGTGCAAAATAAAAAAAGAATCTAGGCATTTTAAAATATCCTCGCAACCTGTTTTCCAAAACTTTTTCCTTTCTTAACCAAACTGTATTTTTATCTTTTGCAACTGCCATAATAATAAAACTTTCTTTTAAAAATCTTCAAATTCCTAATAAAATCCAACAATAACGAATCGATTACAAACAATTCCCAATACTTCCTGAGAAACACATCATGCTCGCCTTCAATAATCTCAAAAACAAAAACAGGCTTACCATTATCATCCTCTATCCACAAAATCTCTTTTCCAAGAATATTTAGAAAAACAGCATGATATAAATCAGTAGTTTTGAAATATTTACTTTTTTTCATATTTCTCTTGTAAATTCTCTGCCTCACGCTTAACAGAGGCAAATTTTAATTCTCGCTCGTATAAATACTGCTCTTTAAAAATTTCAAACAACATTTCTATAACTTCCGACATTCCAATAACCTCTTTAAGCTTCCTACTTCTCATGGTAAAAACAGTTTATGAAAACAAAGGGTTAGCAAAGAAGTTGTCAAAAAAATTCCGATTTGCTTTTATAAGGCTAAAAAGTATATCTTTAATCTAGCTAAGAAGAATATTCTCCTGTTTTCCTAAAGTATTTTTTAATAAAATTTCTATACATCTTTTGACATTCCTTATCGCTACAGCATTTTGCATCCACTCTTTTAATTCTAAATTCTCTGCCACAAATGATACATTTTCTTACCTGTGCCCTAACAGTACCATTGTAAGCATATCTATAAATAGGATGGATAAGCCTATCAATCCTTAAGATATATTTCAAAATATGCCATAAATAGTCTGCTATGCTTAAAAGAAAAAATGAATACTTTAACTCCCCTTTTAAGACTTCGTAAGTATCGTAAAGAATCTTCCTATCTACGGTTATTATTAAAGACAAAACAGACCTATGAAATCCAAGACTGTAATAAGTTGCTCTGTTTATTAATCTATCTATGTATTCATTTATCTTTTGGTAATCTAAATCGTTTTGCTTTAATAACTTTCCAATCGCTTTTTTTATTCCACTATTTCTTTCACTAACTGCATAATAATGTCTTTCCGCTGGTATTCGCACATTCCAACCCTCTCTATTTCCTCTATATTCATTATTTAATAAAGTGAGCAAAAGACTCCAATACTCATATAAAACTGGATAACTCTCATATAAGAAACTTATCAATCTATCCCAAAAAGATTCTCTTTCTTTGGTTAGAATATTTAGTCTTTTTTTTAAATCCTCTTTAACTATCTCCTCAAAATCGCCAGCAATACATCTAAATCTCTCTATCCCTTTTAACTGCTGGAGATACTCAATCAGCGATAAATACATAAAAAATGTCTTCAAGTACGAATCAATGCCCAAAATTTCAATATTTAAAATTTTTCCTTCTTTAAACCTTCCTAGTTTATGTTTTGAGATAAAATACTCAATAGTATTCATATCTACTTTGAAACCATGTTTTTTACAAAATGAAATAAATTCTTTAGGAGACAATTCTTTCATAAGGGATTTTATAGTTATACCTTTCCTGTAAGTAAATTTTTCTTTAATTTCCTGCCTATCTTTATATCGCAAGGGCAATTTATCAAAAGTAAAGTAAAGACTATAAGAAGGAGTTAACTCTTTAATATATCTGAAAAACAGCATGCTAATTTTTAATATATTAAAAATTCAAAAAAAAGCCCACCCTTAATAAAAGGGTAGGCTTTATATTTTAAGCAGTAAACTATTTTACTTAACTACAGTACACTTTTCTAACATTATTATTCCTAACTCTTGGGCTTTAAAGTCTCCTTTAACAGTAACCTTCTGACCGTTTTTTAGAGTTGTTAACTCTTCCTTATCATCAAAAAAACATTGTATTGAAGTCCCAAAATAACCCGTAGGTTTGGGAATGAGACTTAGAAACGGCTTTCCTGTTATATCTTCACTTATATTACGTATATACCCAGATACTTCTACCACTTTTCCTTCATATTTCTTTTCAGCTGCAAGTTGGTTACTGTCAAAATCCTTAATAAAAGAATTAATCTCTACCTTTACCACCTCTTTCTTTTCCTCCTGAATCTTTTCCTTAGCAGACTTTGTTTCCTTCGTTGTATCCTTAGTATTTTGATTCTTGCCCCCTCCACCAGCTATAGCAACTATTATAAGGATTACAAAAATTATTCCTAATATCTTGAGGAGCTTCTTCATCTTTATCACCCCCTTTCTAAAAGAAAACTATAAGATAAACTTCAAATATATTATAACATAATTACTATGTTTACTGCGTATCAATTTACTACTCCAACTTTCTGCGATAAATCTGTCTTTGGAATAAAAAAATTTTTCAAAATTACCCTCTATATATTGTTTTTGCTATTATGACAATATTCTCTTAAAGTATTTTTGATAAAGAAGGTATACTAAAAGAGTCCTCCATTAATCACACAAGCTTTCACACGGAATTCCATCGCCATCCCCATCTCTTGCTGAGCAACCACATTGGTTTAATTGAAAATATGCTTCTGCACAAGATGAAATTCTGCTGCATGGTTTAGAGCAATCGCAGGTAAAGTTTCCCGAGCTTCCAGTAGTTTGATTAGTATTAGATTTATTACTTGGGGTTTTTGGAATATAATATCCTGAGCTTCCTCCCGAGGATTTAGAAGAAGATTTTTTATATGAATTACTACCATAGGATTTTTTAGAAGACGAGCTACAGTATGATTTAAAGGATTTTATTTGAAGCTTAGCTGACTTAGACCAACCATTTTCCCCTACTGCATGCACCCATATTTTATAAGAGGAATCTGGAGTAAATTTGATTGTATAAGAAGTAGATTTAAGATTATTTAAACAATAATCTCCTTTGTGAATCCAACTACAAGTCCCACTCCAACCATTTTCCTCATTATCCACTCTTAAAGCATAGCTTAAAGCTCCATAAACTGGAGACCAAAATATTTTTGCTCTTTTGTTTTCTAAACTACAATCTGAGATTCTTATCCTCTTTGGCGCAGAGAGTGAAGCAAGAGAGGGTGTAGGAGATATGCAAGCATTTTTGCTCCATAACCCTTTATTATGCTCCCTGGCATACCTTTCTGCCTTCCTAAATAAATCTTGGTATTTAATATCTGGAGGATAACTTACTGCTTTTGCATATCCCTCCTTCACTAGGTATTCATTTACAAAAACATCTCCCACATAAACATATCTTAAAAGCCTTCCATATCTATCCCTTTCTGATACATCTTTTTCCAAACGCACCTTTTTACCTGAAACTAACTTCTTATTTGCCTCTTTTGCCTCCAACGCATAACACTCTGGACCTCCTTTACTTCTTGCTCTTACCTCTGGAGTATCAATCCCGATATATCTTACAGCTTCTCCATTCTCCAAAATTATCGTATCTCCATCTACTACCTTTTTAACTCTGTAAACCTCTACTGTGGGCGTAGGGGTTAAGTTTTCTGTAGGCTCTGGAGTTGGTGAAGGTATTGGAGTTGGAGTTAAAGTTGGAGAAGGAGTAGGAGTAAAAGTAGGGCTTGGTTTGGTAACGGATGAAGTTTTTTTACTCGAGCTTTCATAAGAATCAAAAACACCTCTGTTATCTGCTATTACAAAAGTTGTAAAGAGAAATCCAAAAAGCAATAAAACAGCAGTTTTACGAGATATTGAAGGAATAAAAGGAAAAACTGCCTTTGGCTTTATAAGTGCGATTATAAACAATATAGGAAAA
>JALVKE010000034.1 GCA_027028005.1 Persephonella sp.
CCGAAACGGCAAAGGTTAGCAAAGGTCTTCCCAAAACTCAAACCAATCGTCTCGGTATTCTAAAAGGCGTTTTAAAGTAATAATGTCTCTACCGAGAGTATATAGAGAAAAGGAATTGAACCATTCTTTGTAAGGTAAGTCTTTCTTTTTCTTTCTCAAAACCGGAAAAAGCCTTTCTAGGATTTGTATTTCCTTAAATCGATTTTTAAATAAGTAAAAAGTCTCTCTTAAGACTTGAGCTTTTAAAAAAATCTCTGGAGGATTATTTTCGAGATAAGAACTTAAGTCTTGAGCTGATTTAATTTTTTTCTTAACCTTGTCCGGTATATTTAAACGGATATATCCGAGACTTAAAGTTTTCCGGTCAATTTCCCACTTACGGGGAATTTTGTCTAAAGGTTTACCATCGTCGGAAAGCTTAATAACTTTAAACCTATCTTTACGTCTATTCTCTCCATAAAGAACGGCAACCCATTTGAGATAGAAATAAGACTTAAGTTGGTCTTTGTCTTTCTTTTTAATTAAGGTAGGAGTGATATATAAAGCGTCGATACGAGTTAAGGTTGCTGTATAAGTGATAAACCAAAGCCAAAGCCAAGCCTCTTTACAAATAGGAACGCTCCAATCTAATTGACCGAATTCGTCTTCCATCACATCTATGTATTGAAGACAGGAAATACAAGGATTTTCAGAGTTATAAGCTTGTTTAAAGTATTTCGCATAACGAGGGTCATTTAAAACCTCTGATGGATTTCTAATACAAACGGAGTCTAAAACTTTACCTAACTTTAAATTTACCTCTTCCCGGTTATCGAGAATAAACTTAGAAAGTTCAAAAATTTCTTCCCAAGCCTTTCTAAGACGAGTTTCTAAAGCCCGGCGAGGCTCTAAAATAGATGGAATATCCATATTCTAAATTGATTGTAAAAACCGCAACAAAGCGAAGTTTTGAAAAAAGGATAAAGTTAGTGAGAATGTTTAAGTTTCTTCCTAAATGCGATATAAAGGATAATAAACCCAGCAAAAGCAATAATCCAACCGGTAATGATGATACCAATTAAAGCCTTTTCCATTAGTTTAATGTTGAGTTTTTCTTTTTAATTCCTTATATCCGAAATAAAGAGCTATTAGACCAATTAACAAACCGCCGAGAGAAACAACTACTAAAGGAAGTAAATAGTTAGTTTCTTGCATTTTAACCCTCCTTATTACTTAATTTACTTCCGAAAAGGATTAAAAGAAAACCTAAGCCTCCTAATAATAAGTAAAAGAGAAAACCGCTTATGAAAATTTTTAAAGAAAATTTCTCTTTTAGAAAAGGCTGAATAAGAAGATATACAGCAACAGCTAAAGCCAAATTTAGCAAATGTTTACCGAGCTCTTTTAAAGCTTCACCCATTTTTAAACTCCACTACGAGTTTGGATTTTGTTCTAAATCTTGAATATTAATTTTTAAAATCTGCCAAAATCCCAGAAAATACCTCTATCAAGGTGATTTAATAACCTTTTTTTATTCCAAAAATAAAGGGGATAACGTAGCCATAAAGGAGTAAGAATGTAAGTTTCTTTTTCTGTAGATAAATCGAATTCTTTTTCTATAAGCCAGCAACTCATAAATACTCGCCATTTTTTGTGAAGGTCTATTAAGAAATCTTTTAAATAATTTAAATCTTTGAATAAATAGCGTTGCGATAAAAAAATATGTTTTCTTTCAAAGAAAAGTTCTAAGTCGTAGTAATAAGACTCTGAAGGAATTCCTTTAGCAATTACCAAAGGATAAGTATTTATATCTTCTAAATCGGTGCTATTTATTTCCTTCTCAACAACATATAGTTCTAAAAATTTGCGATGATTCTCGATTTTTTCCTTATAGCTTTTTAAAGTTTCGAACAACAATAATTTAGTGATAATCTTTTCCGGTTTAAATTTACTCATAAAACTCCAGTAGCTAACAGCTTCTTTTGTAGCCATCATAAAGTCATATTTTGAAAATAACTTTA
>JALVKE010000035.1 GCA_027028005.1 Persephonella sp.
GATGAGAAGAAAATAAAAGAATTCCTAAAAAATATGGTTTTTTCCTTTACAAAGTCATTTATATTAACTATGTTTACATTTTTTAGGAAAAAATATAATATAAAAATTTCAGATGCTATAATAGTATCTTCGTCTTATATGCTAAATATCCCTTTGGTTTCAAATGATAAGCAACTTTTTAAAATCAAAGAGACTGAAATAATAACTTACGAAAAATTTAAAGAAAATTTTATAAGAAAATAAATTTTTGAGTTTTCAATTGAAAGAAGCAAAGTTTAAGGATATCCGCTTAATAGAAGAGGAAATCAAAGCAATAACAGATACTGCAAAAGAGATTTTTGGAAATAATGTGGGATTATGGATTTTTGGCTCACGTGTTAATCCAAATCTAAAAGGTGTTGACATTGATATTTATATAGAAATCCCCGACATTGCGAAAAGTTTTACTGTAAGGAAGCCAAAAATACAGGAGTAAGAATACTGTAAAAATAAACCATTGAAGCTTCGGAAGAAATGATTAAGATTTATAAAAGAATAAAAGAAAGAATAAAACCTTATTTACAGTAGTTTCAGAGGAAAAGTTTGAAAACAGGTACTAAAGTGAGACTTACAGAAGAAGAATTAGAAACAATAAGAAAAGTTATTAGAAAATACGATCCAAATGCAAAAATAGTTCTTTTTGGAAGTAGAACAGACCTATCAAAAAAAGGCGGAGATATAGATTTACTGGTCATCTCTGATAAAATAGATTTTAGAAAAAGAAGAGAAATCTTAGTAGATTTACAGCTATCGTACGGAATTTATAAAGATAGCATATAAATATGGAGTAGAACTTTGATAGTAGACCACTTGTTCGTGAGTATATTCAAGAAAATTTGGTAGAAAAATTTAAAGAAGTTTTAGAATATACTCCAATATTGTTTAATATTATTAACAAATTGCAGTCTTATGTAAAAAAGATGAATTATTGTTGAAATAAAAAAATTGTTTTGTTAGTATAAAAGTAAGTAACAAATAGTAAGAATAAATAGAGATAAGATAAATAGATAAAAAAATTTTTTTTATATCCTTGGGAGGTATAAATAAATTTGAAAATTTTGTTTATATTTGGCACTCGCCCAGAAGCAATAAAAATGGCTCCTGTTATAAAAAGATTTCAACAAAATAACAATTTCAATACAAAAATATGTGTAACAGCACAGCATAGAGAAATGCTTGACCAGGTTTTAGATTTTTTTGATATAAAGCCTGACTATGACTTAAATATAATGAAACCTAATCAGTCTCTTTTTGATATTACAGCAGATACTTTGAAAGGATTAGAGCCAGTATTAGACGGATTTCAACCAGACTTAATTTTTGTCCAAGGAGATACAACAACTGCTTTTGTAGGGGCTTTAGCAGGTTTTTATAAAAAGATAAAAATTGCACATATAGAAGCAGGACTGAGAAGTCATAATAAATATTCTCCTTTTCCTGAAGAAATGAACAGAGTTTTAGCAGGACATTTATCTGATTATCATTTTGCACCTACACAAGGAGCAAAAGAAAATCTTTTAAAAGAAGGAATAAAAGAAAATGTTTTTGTTGTAGGCAACACGGTGATAGATGCTCTTTTTTTAGGACTTGATATTATTAAAAAGCAGGGAGAAGAACAGTATTATAAATATTTTGATTTCATAGATTTTTCAAAAAGGATTATTCTCGTTACAGGACACAGGAGAGAAAGTTTTGGAAAGCCTTTTGAAAATATATGTTATGCACTTAAAGAAATAGCAGAAAGAAAAGATGTTGAAATAGTTTATCCTGTTCATTTAAATCCAAACGTAAGAGAGCCAGTAAACAGAATTTTAAAAGGAATAAAAAATATCCATTTAATAGAGCCTTTGGAATATCCATATCTAATATGGCTAATGAATAAATCTTATATAGTCTTAACAGATAGTGGAGGGATACAGGAAGAAGCTCCAAGTTTAGGAAAGCCAGTTTTA
>JALVKE010000036.1 GCA_027028005.1 Persephonella sp.
AAAAGACTTAAAAGCATACAGCTTCCTTTGTATGCTTTTCTTGCTTTAGAAAATAATCTCTTCGAGGAAGAAAAAATTATAGCCGCATATGTGGACCTATATAGAACCGGAGAAGAGAAACTTTATGTATCTTTAAAGCTTGTAGATGAGTTTAATCAGTGGATAAAAGGGACAGGATTTAGAGGGCTGTTAAGCTATGTAATTCAACATATAGTTAATTCTCCTTATTGGTACCCTGCAGTTGATGATGCCTGCGATTACTGCCCTTACAGGTATTTATGTAGATACTGCTATCGTAAATAATACCACACATTTCGCTCAATTTTCCTTTCTTCTTTGTGAATCTAATTATTTGTTTGTTTTTATCTTTTGTTTTCTTACATAAAGTTATTAATATATTAGATTCTTGCTTTTTATTTGTTATATTTTTTGAAAGCATATTTAAAATATAAAATCTGTCTCCTGGATTCATAAATTTTATAGCCTCTTTATCTACAAATATTTTGCAATTAAGATTTTTAGAGCATATATTGTAAATACAATGGGAAGTAACGATTTTTGTTTTAGAAATCTTGTTGTTTATATAGACAAAGTGTTGAATAATAGATGTTAATATCAGTACTTCCGCTATAAATTTCACTTTTTTATAGGAGTTTTCTGATGCAATACTAGGGAGTAAAGAAGCTATAGGAAATATAGGGTATATATATCTTTTTATTTTTCTAGCTGGGATGGATATACAAATGATGTATAAGATTATAAAAGACAGTGAATAAATAAATGCTTTCTTTTGCTTTTCGGAGTTTTTGCTAAAAGAAAACATGATAATAGAAGCTATAATGGAAATTAAAAAATATTTAATCAGCAATTTTACATAAAACAAATGGGATTTTCTGAATCTATGTAAGAGAGCTTTTTGTGAGTTTAATCCAAGATTATTATACAAAACTTTATAATGAAGCCCATTGGTAGCATTAAAACTGTAAAAAAGCCACAATAAATATGATACAATAGGAAAGATTATAAAAAACAGCCAGGCTTTCTTTCTAATAATATTCCTTCTTTTGAATAAGAAAATTTCAATCAAAAAAGTAAAAGCAGGAATTGTTAGGGAAAATATATCTTTTACGAGCAACCCTAAAAATGTTGATATTCCTGCCGGATATAAAAACTTTTCATTGTCTGTGTAAATAAAGGTAAGATAAAGGATAACTGAGAGTGAATAGAAAAAAACGAGGGCAGAATCCTGTGTTCCGTTTCTGAAACAGTGGCTCAGTATTATAGGAGGAGTTGTAATTAAGATCAGAGCCGAGATGAAAGCAAAAAAACAGTCGGCTATAAGAGTTCCAAAGGCAAAGATAACAATAGTTAAAAGGAGGCCAAAGCTGGCGTCTACCACTCTTGCGTTGAATTCATTTATTCCGAACAGTTTAAAAATCAACGCGGTTATCCATATTTTTAGTGGTTCCTTTTCACAGTAAATATTATTTTTGTGCATTAGGGGATACAATTTTCCAGTTTTTGCTATATTCATGGCTACTATAGCGTGTTGAGCTTCATCTCCCCATAGGCTGTTTGAGCCAAGGTTGTGGAAAAGTATGTAGCAAGAAATTAATAACAAGCTTATAAACAGAAAAATGCATTTAAGCTTCCAGGTGTCTTTCATAAATTTTTTTTAGTTTTAAGGCCGTTTTTTTTATACTAAAATTTCTGGCTCTATGAGAAGCGTTTATGCTTGTCTTTTTTCTGACTTTTGGATTTTCCATGAGATAGAGAATAGCCTTGAAGATTTCTTCTGGGAATTTTGGAGTAAAGCTTACAGAAGAATGTGTATCAGGGACTATTTCTTTTAAAGGTGGAATGTTAGAGGTCAAAGGTGTGAGGCCATTAAAAATATATTCTATTACTGCATTACCTAATCCCTCTTTAGAGGAGGGAAGTATTCCTAGATCTGCGTTTACCAAGTATTTTTCTATATCTTTGATTTCTC
>JALVKE010000037.1 GCA_027028005.1 Persephonella sp.
TGGCTAAATGGAAATTTGTTTTAAAAGAAATTTCTCTTCCCCTGATTTTTTCAGGTATTTTCCTTGCTACAATGCTTGTTTTTATACTGAGCTTTGGTGAGTTAGGCGTTCCTCTTTTCTTAAGATATGATGTTTTTCCTGTTGAAAGTTTCACTCAGTTTTCTGCTTTTTATAATTTCGGTTCTGCTACTGCTTCTGCAGTTCCTTTAACGCTGGTGGCTTTTGGATTTTTGCTTATTGAAAGATTTTTTTTAAGAAAAAAGACTTATCAGTTAAAAGTCTCTAATGATGAATTTTTGATTATAAAGTTGCCTTATAAAAAGTTAATACTTTTTTTCGTCGGACTATTTTGTTTTTTATTGGTGGTTTTACCTTTTTCAGTTTTATTCTTTAAATCTTTATCTTTTGATATTTACAAACAGGCTATAGAAGCAGCAGGAGACAGTATTCTTAGAAGTTTTATTTATGCTTCTATCGGTGCAACATTTCTTGCCGCAATTGGATTTTTTGTAGGATATTTTGTTTATAACAATTCTTTTCGTTTTTCTAAAACCCTTGACTCTCTTACAATCTTCTTGTTTGCACTTCCAAGTTCTGTAATTGGAATAGGTTTAATCAGTTTTTATAACAATGCTTTAACTGAATTTATTTACACCACACCTCTTATTATTATCATTGGCTATCTTGCAAAATATATTGCTATTTCAAACAGAATTACTGTAGCTTCACTTTCTCAAATTCCACCTTCAATGGAAGAAGCAGGTCAGATTGTTGGGGCAAAATGGTTTCGACGTGTTTTCTGGATAATTATTCCTTTGATTAGAAAAGGTCTGATTGTTAGCTGGCTTGTAAGTTTTATATTTTGTCTTAGAGATTTTGGAATAACAATGATAGTTTATCCTCCGGGACATGATACATTTTCTGTTCGCATTTTCACACTTATGGCAAATGGTTCACTAGAGCTTATCTCTGCATTGTGCGTGCTTTTGATCGCTTCTACAGTTTTTCCTCTTTTAATCGGTTGGATTTTTGTTAGAAAAATTAAAAAGATAATTTTATCCTTAGAAAAATAAACTATAATTGAGTTTGTTTATAGAAGCAATTAATTTAAAAATAAAAGGAAACTCTAAAATGTCTATTATACAATTTCAGAATGTATCAAAGTTTTATGAGAAAAAAGGAGCAATTTTAGACTTTAATTTAAAAGTAGAAAAAGGTGAAAGAGTTGTTATTTTAGGGCATTCTGGGTGTGGAAAAACAACAGTTTTAAGACTTCTTGCAGGATTTGTTCCACCAGATAGAGGAAAAATTCTAATAGATAATGAAGTTGTATCAATTGATGGAAAAATCTTAAAAGAGCCAGAAGAAAGAAATATAGGAATGGTTTTTCAGGATTTAGCACTGTGGCGACTAAAAGCCAAAGGAATAAAAAAAGAAGAAAGAGAAAAAAGAATACAACAGATATTAAAACTAACTCAAATTGAAGAGTTTGAAAATGAAAAACCTTCGAAACTTTCGGGGGGACAACAACAGAGAGTAGCACTTGCAAGAGCTCTGGTTTTACATCCGAAGATATTATTGATGGATGAGCCTTTATCAAGTCTGGATTTTGAACTGAATATTAAACTGAGAAGAGAAATTCTCAAACTCCAAAAGGAAATAGGCTTTACGCTTTTGTATGTGACACATAATAGAGAAGAAGCATTTGATATAGCCTCCCGAATAATAATAATGAAAAATGGAAAAATATTAAAAGAAGGCTCTCCAGAAGAAGCAAAAATATATTTTGAGCAGATTTTAAAGAAATATGAGCTTACATAAAAACAGTAAATCCTTTTGTTTTAAATTAATATAGCCTTTTAAAAAGGCTATACTAAAAAGGAAGGAAGCCTACGATACGTAGCTTCCCTCTTTTACATCTCTATCAACTGTTAAAACTGAAAGAGTTTTATCATCTTTTGCTGCTAAAACCATTCCCTTAGACTCTATTCCAAATATTTTTCTTGGTTTAAGGTTCGCAAAAACAATAATTTTCTTTCCTACTAGCTCTTCTGGAGTGTAGAACTGGGCTATTCCAGAAACAATTGTTCTCTTTTCATCTCCTAAATCAACCGTTAATTTTAATAGTTTATCTGCCTTTGGCACTTTTTCAGCTTCTAAAACTTTTCCAACTCTAAACTTTAGTTTTGCAAAATCTTCTATTGATACTACCCCTTCTTCTAATTCTTTTGGCTGCTCTTTTTTTTCTTCCTGTTTTGTCTCCACTTTTTCCTCCTCTTTTAATTCTATTCTTGGGAATAAAGGTTTTATTTTTTTCTTTACTTTTGTTCCCTCTGGGAATGTAAACGGCTCAATTTTTTCTGGAAAGCCTTCAAGTCCTAAATACTCTAAAGCTGTTTTCATCTTTTGAGGCATAAATGGAGATAAAAGCCATGTTATAAGGAGTAGTCCATCTGCAAGGTTGTATAAAACAGTATCAAGATAAGGACTATTTTCTTTATTCAGTGTCCAAGGTTCTGTTTTTACTATATATTTATTTAAAAAGTCTATAAACTCCCATACAATTTCCAATGCTTTATTATATTCAAGATTTGAAAGATGTTTGTCAAAGTTTTCCTTTGTGTATAGATAAAGCTCTTTATACTCCTTTTCTAAGTCTGTAGTTATTGAACCACAGGATACAACACCTTTTTTAAACTTGTTTATCATTGATAAAGAACGGGAAAATAGGTTTCCAAGATCGTTTGCAAGGTCTGAGTTTATTCTTCCAACAACAGCTTTTTTAGAAAAATCTCCATCTAGACCAAAAGGAACTTCTCTTAAAAGAAAATATCTAAGCTCGTCTACTCCGTATTCCTCTGCTGCTTTAAAAGGGTCAACAACATTTCCAAGAGATTTTGACATTTTATGTCCTTCTACAGTCCACCAGCCATGGGCAAAAACTTTTTTTGGAACTTCAAGTCCTGCACTCATTAAAAATGCAGGCCAGTAAACAGCATGGAAACGAAGTATATCTTTACCAACAATATGAACATCTGCAGGCCAGAAGGTTTTAAACATTTCTGATTCAGTATCAGGATATCCAACAGCTGTTAGGTAGTTTGTTAAAGCGTCAAACCAGACGTAGATAGTGTGGTTTTCATCAAAGGGAACAGGTATTCCCCATTTTACACGGCTTCTTGGTCTTGAAACAGAAAGATCTTTTAATCCTTGCTTTACAAAAGAAATAACTTCATTCCTTCTGTAATCAGGCTGTATAAAATCTGGATGCTTTTCATAAAGTTCAAGAAGTTTATCCTGATATTTAGAAAGTCTAAAGAAGTAACTTTCCTCTTTTACTTTCTCACACTCTTTTTTATGAATAGGACATTTATAGTCATACTCTTTTATCTCTGTTTCTGTTTTAAACTCCTCACAACCTACACAATACCAACTTTCATATTCAGAAAGGTATATATCTCCATTCTCATAACATTTTTGAAATATATATTGAACAGCCCTTATATGATCAGGGTCTGTTGTTCTTATAAATCTATCGTAAGAAATATTTAAAACTTTCCAAAGTTCCTTAAACTTTAAATGGGTTCTATCTGCAAGTTCCTTAGGCGATATACCTTTTTCCTCTGCAGATTTTTGGATTTTTAGACCATGCTCATCTGTTCCTGTGAGGAAGAAGGTTTTTATCCCTTTTTGTCTGTTATATCTTGCTAGAACATCTGCAGCTACTGTTGTGTAGGCATGTCCTAGATGTGGAACGTCATTAACATAATAAATGGGAGTTGTAACATAAAATTTCTCTTTTTTATCCATTCACTTCCTCTTATAATATTTATTGACAAAACTGTTAACATTTTTAAATATTGATATATTTTAGTATATCAATTAAAACTTTTAATATAAAGATTGGGGGAACATTTTTAGATAATGGCAGATAACTTAAAAAAGACCTACTGGTACAAGGTAAACAGGTTTTTTGAAAAATTAGGAAGAAAAACTTTTGATCAAAAAATAAAGGTTATACTATATGCTGTTATTTTATTATCATTTCTTATTGGGAATATGATATTTATATTTGCGGAGGTAAAAAAAACAACAAGAGACGTGGAACTTGTTCTTTTAAGATATGTAAAAGAAAAACATAATTTTTTAAATAAAACTATCTCTGATTTAGAAAATAAAGCAAAATTAGCAATATTTTCATACGTAAAAGGGGAGAATAAAAATCTAAAATATTTTTCTGTTCTAAATATAGATAGCGTTTTTATAAAAGATAAAAATGTTTTCCTGATAAAACAGTTACCTATTAACCCAAAACAGTTAGATAAACATTACAAGCTATTTATTGTTAAAGGCTTAGACAATGAAAAATATGTAGTTATTAATATACTAAAAAAAGGGAAATATTTTGTATTTGTAGATTATGAAAAGTTTTTAAAACTATCTAATGTAGAAACTACATATCTTCCTAGTTTACATATCCCTATTAATTTCCGTCTTACAGAGAGTCTAAATATAAGTCCTGAAAAAAATATCTGTAAAGTTGAAAAAATAGAAGATTCTAACCTATTTATAATAGGTTGTGTAGATAAAGCAAATATTCTTAAAGCAATAACTATAGTTACTTTAATTAAGGCAACGTTTATTCTTATTATCCTTATTTTACTTGTTGGTTTAATCTATAATACATTTTTTAAAAATATAATAATTTTTCCTATAACCTATTTAAAAAATAATATTGAAAAAATGAATAAATCTGGGCTTGAAAATGTAGAGTTTAAACTTCATGAGTATACAAATGATGAATTTGGAGAAATTTCAAGAACATTAGAGGAAGCGAGAAATAAACTTCTATCAGAAAAAGAAAAGTTAGAAATAGTAAAAAAGACTACAGAAGAGATGTCTTCTCTTTCAACAGATTTACATAAATTTGCAATATACGTAGCAAATAACATAGATAAACTTTTAAATGCAGAAGGAACAGTGATACAGCTTGTTCAGAAATTAGATGATACAGTGGAACTAAGTGCCCATTCTGATAAATTTCTAGAAAGAAATATACCTGAATCATCTGTAAAAAAGATAAGACATGAACTTTTAGAGATTGGAGAAAGAAACGCAGAAAAAATATTTAATGGAGAACTCAGAACTATATATGGAATTAAAAAAGAAGTTAATGATGATTACTATCTTTTTACAGTAACATTTTTTGAAGGAAATATTGTTCCTAAATCAGATGATATAAATTATGTACATACAATACTTAATCATCTGATTTACAATATTAATCTTCTTAGCCTTGCTACTTATGATCCATTAACAAAGCTTTTCAATAGAAGATTTATTGTTTCTTTTGCTGAAAATGAAGTTAAAGAAGCTCTAAGATATAAAAAAGATCTAAGCATTATCATTCTAGATATAGATAATTTTAAAAGTGTTAATGATACTTATGGTCACCCTGTAGGTGATGAAGTAATAAAGAAAGTAGCAAATGTTTTAAAAACAACAATTAGGGAAACAGATAAAGCAGGTAGATATGGTGGAGAAGAGTTCATAGTTATACTACCAAATACATCTTCTAAAGAAGCATTAGGAGTAGCAGAGAGGATTAGAAGATCTATAGAAAAAGAAGTTGTCCCTATAAATCACAATGGAAATAAAATTGATCTAAAAATAACAGTTAGTGTAGGTGTAGCATCTCTTGGAACACATGGTAATACCTTTTATGATCTTCTTCAGGCAGCAGATTTGGCTTTATACGAAGCTAAAAGGAATGGAAAAAATCAGGTTAGAATACTATCTCAAGAGGATATTGAAAAAATAGTAAAAGAAGAGTTTGAAGATGAAAGACTTCTAGAAAAAGCTTTAGATGAAGATAAAATTATTCCTTATTTCCAACCTATACTTGATATAAATACACTTGAAGTCATAGGTTATGAGGTTCTTGCTAGAATGGAAGATGAAACAGAAATAAAGTCAGCAAATAAATTTATATCACCATCTTTAAAATTTGGAATGGCAGAAAAAATAGATGAGATAGTTCAAAAAAAAGCAATTGAAATTATGGCAAAGAAGGGATTAAAGGATAAATATTTATTTTTTAATCTATCTAAGGAGTATATTCAAAATCCATCAAAGATTTTTAAATTTGAAGAGTTTCTGTATCAAAATCGATTTCCTAGCGATAGAATTGTATTTGAAATAACAGAGGAAGAAGCTATAAATGAAATAAATATTGTAAAAGAAGTGATAAGAATAGCTAAAGAAAAAAATATAAAGTTTGCTCTTGATGACTTTGGAACAGGATACTCTAATTTTATATATTTAAGATATTTTGATGTTGAAATACTCAAATTAGATGGATCTCTTATTAAGAATATAGATAAAGATGTTGATAATCAAATTATTATTGAAGGAATAGCTCATATATGTAGAAAAAAAGGTATAAAACTCCTAGCTGAAATGGTAGAAACAAAAGAAGAATTAGAAACCCTTAAAGAGATAGGGGTAGATTATGTTCAAGGATATTATTTTGGTAGACCATCCTCTGAACCTATGTTAAAAGCAAAAGGAAATGTTATATATAGAGTAAAAAAATTTTAATTATATTTACTTTACTAAGTTGCATATAGGCTGATTATCTTTTACATAGCATTCTATATCATTTCCAAAAGTAAATTTAAATCTATAATTTTTATTAGAGTAAGCTTTTTCTTTTACCGAGTTATAATACAATGTAATACGTTTATTAAATATCTTACAGTTTTTTTTATTTACTTTTTCAAAAGTATTTTCATAACTGATGAATTTTATACAATTTGTAAATTCTGCTTTAACAGCTGTTAAATTTGCATATGTCTTGTACTTCCAGTAATAAGAGATCGAAGAAAGAGATAGTAAAGATATAATTAAAATAGCCGCAGTTATGTTTATTATTTTTTGATGTACTTTTAGCATAACCCCTCCTTAATATTCCCCTCTTAAATTCTTATTAACTTATTAATAATAAAATCATTTCTATTTGCGTTTGTGTCAAGATACCTTGAATAGATTGAAAGAAGCTAAAAACTGTATAAAATACATACAAAAAGTTTTAGGTGTAGTATGAAAAAAACTAAGACTGTTTATGTATGTCAGGAATGTGGAGCATCTTTTCCTACATGGTCAGGAAAATGCAGTGCATGTGGTCAGTGGAATACCCTTGTTGAAGAAAAAATAGATAGAAAAAAGCACACACATAAAACAGGTGTTAAAACAACATACACAAGACCTTTACCTATATCTAAAGTAAAAAAAGAGGATACATTAGAGAGAATATCTACCGGTATAGGATCATTAGATGAAGCTTTAGGTGGTGGAATAGTAAAAGGACAGGTTTTACTTATCTCCGGTGAACCAGGAATAGGAAAATCAACATTACTACTTCAGGTTGCAAATAATATCTCAGAAAAAAGAAAAGTTTTATACATAACAGGAGAAGAGTCTGCTCAGCAGGTATATATAAGAGGAGAGAGAATAGGTGCTTTATCTGATAATCTTCTAATAATGTCTGAAACAAATCTAGAAAATATAATCTCTGCAATAGAGAAAGAAAACCCTGAGTTTATCGTTTTAGATTCTGTTCAAACTATATACTCCTCAGAAATAGAGTCTGCTGCCGGCTCCGTTTCACAGGTTAGAGAAGTTAGTGGAAAGATAACAGAGTTAGCAAAATCAAAAAATATCTCAACAATGATTGTTGGACAGGTTACAAAAGAAGGTAGTATAGCAGGTCCAAAGGTTTTAGAACATATAGTTGACAGTGTAGTTCATTTTGAAGGAGAAAGAGGACATGCTTACAGAGTTTTAAAAGTTATAAAGAATAGATTTGGAGCTGCAGGGGAGTTAGCTGTTTTCAGTATGAAAGATAGAGGTTTAGAAGAGGTTAAAAATCCATCCTCATTTTTTCTATCAGAAAGACCAGAAGGTCAGGCAGGAAGTGTGATATTTCCATTTACAGAAGGTTCAAAGCCTGTTTTAGTTGAGGTTCAGGCTCTTGTTTCAAAAACTGTTTATGCTGTTCCCCAGAGGAGAGCTCAGGGATTAGACTTAAACAAGCTATCTATTATCATTGCAATACTAGAAAAGTACGGAAGAATCTTTCTAAAAGATAGAGATGTTTTTTCAAACATCGTTGGTGGTATGGTTATTAGAGAACCAGCTTTAGATCTACCTTTGGCTTTGGCTATTGCATCTTCTTTCTGGGAGAAGCCTGTTGATAAAAGAATTGCTGCATTTGGTGAGATAGGTTTAACAGGAGAGATAAGGTCTGTTCACTATACAGAACACAGAATAAAAGAGGCGAAAAAGTTTGGATTTGATAAGATAATTGTTCCTGCAAGTACAGATATTGAAGACAGTTCTCTTATAAAAGTAAGAACAATAGGTGAAGCTCTTGAAGTGATTAAAAATGTAAAAATCTCTTCTTAAATTGGAGAAGATGTATGGGTAGAATTTATCTTGATAATGCTGCAACGACTCCTGTTTTTAACCAGATACTGCAGAGTTTATATACATGGGGAAAAGAGTATTTTGGGAATCCTAGCTCTATCCATTCAGATGGACAAAAAAGTAGACTACTTCTAGAGGAATGCAGAAGGGAGATAGCCAGTGTATTAAACTGCGATGAAGAAGAGATAATATTTACTTCCTGTGCTACAGAGAGTAACAATACAATAATAAAAGGGTTAGCAGAGAAGTATCCTGAAAAAGATGAGATAATCGTATCTCCAATAGAACATAAATCTGTGTTAAATCCTGTTAAATACTTAGCTAGAAAAGGTTATAAAGTAAGATTTCTTCCTGTTGATAAAAATGGAACTGTTGATTTGGAGATGTTAGAGAAGTGGATATCTCCAAAAATCCTTTTAGTTTCTGTTATCCATGGAAACAATGAAACAGGTGTACTACAGGATATAGATAAGGTAAGTAAAATATGCAGGGAGAAAGAATGTATATTTTTTTCTGATACAGTTCAGTCTTTCTTAAAAGAGGATATTCCAGAGATAGATTTTCTATCTGTATCTGGGCATAAAATCCACGCTCCAAAGGGAATAGGTTTTTTAAAGAGAAATAAAAATATTGAGATTGAACCTTTGATTCATGGTGGTGGACAGGAGTTTGGTTTAAGGTCAGGAACAGAAAATATTATTTATATAAAGGCTTTAAAAGAGGCTATCAGAATATGGATTGAGAATAAAGACAGATATATATCACATCTAAAAGAGTTAAAAAGATACTTTGTAGAACTGATTCATAAAGAGCTCCCAGGAGAGGAAGTGGTAAGTGAAAACGTTAAAACCCTTCCTCACATAGTATCTGTCATTTTCAGTAATATAGATGCTCAAACAATGATAATGGCTTTAAACAGCAGAGGAATTTCTGTTTCTTCTGGTTCTGCATGTTCATCTGGAACTCCTACTCCATCCCATGTTTTACTGGCGTATGGGTATTCTTCTGAGGAAGCCCTGAGAGCTGTGCGTTTTTCCTTTAGCATATTCAACACTAAAGAAGAAATTAAAAAAACTGTAGAAACAATCAAAAACATAAAAAAAGATTTTAATCTTTTTTTCTTTTGAAAAACTCTAACATCTTTTCAGCTATCTCCTCAGGAGAGATATTATATTCACCTCTCTCAATAAGTTCCTTGAGCTTTTTGATTTTTGCTTTTCGCAAAACCTGCTCCTCCTTTTCTTCAATCTCATATTCACTCTCCCCTTCTGGTACGTTGCTTATTTTCTCCTCATGTTCGTAAGTTTCCTTTTTTTCCTTTTCATCCACTTTCCTCTCCTGGTTACAATTATTTCGGTATAATTTTGTTTATACTTTAACTCAAGCGCAAGACCTAAGGGGTTTAAATGATACTATCTATAGATTCTTTTTCTGATATTTTAGGAATAACTTTAATTAAAGATGAAAATGTTTTAATTAGAGAAAGTTTTTATAAAATAAAACCTTTTTCTGAGCTCCTTGTAGATAGGTTAGATAAAATCTTTAAGGATTTTAATTTTTCAAAAAAAGATATAAAAAAGGTTGTTGTAGATAAAGGTCCCGGAAGTTTCACCTCTCTAAGAGTAGGGATTACCGTTGCAAAAACAGTTTCTTACTCCCTGAAAATTCCTATATATAGCTATATAAGCTTAGATGCTATGGCCTTTAAGTGTAGATGTTTTTCAGGTAATATAGTTTCTCTAATAAACGCTGGAAAAGGAGAGGTATATAAAAGGGAGTATAAATCTGATGGAGAAAATGTTATCCATGTTTCAGAGATATTACTGGTAAAACAAAAGTCTATAGAGATAGAAAAAGATAAGTTGTACGTAGTAAAAAATATAAAACTCAGTGGAAAAAACATCGTTTCAATTAATGAGGATCTAACCATCTACGGAACACCATTGGCACTAAAAGGCAAAGAAGAAGATGTTATGTTTCTTGAACCTGTTTATATAAGAGGTCTTTAAAACCTTATTTACCTAAAACTTTCAGATTCTTCTCTTTGAAGCAAGCAGTTCCATATTCAAATAAAGGGAAAATTTAGCTCAAAATAATTAAGAAAAATAACTTCAGGCTGTATTGTTCACAAAAGAGGATTTTTTAATCCTTTTTCTCCTACAAGATCATAAGCTAGCTTAACAGCTTCTATAAAAGAAGAAGGGTCAGCTATGTTTTTACCCGCTATATCGTACCCTGTTCCATGATCTGGAGATGTTCTTATAAATGGAAGTCCAAGGGTTATATTAACTGCCTTTTTAAAACACAGAAGTTTTAAAGGTATCAACCCCTGATCATGATACATAGCAAGATAAGCATCAAACTCCTCTCTTCTATTGAAAGCTGTATCTGCAGATAGGGGTCCTACAACATTTATACTTTCTTTCTGCAGTGATTTTACAGCGGGTTCTATAATCTCTATCTCTTCTGTCCCTATATTTCCACCATCTCCAGCATGAGGATTTAATCCTAAAACAGCAATTTTAGGATTTTCTATCTTAAACTTTTCTTTTAGTTCTTTCACAAGGAGCTTTACTTTTAATCTTATTCCAGTATAAGTAATCTTTGAAGGAATATCTTTTAATGGAATATGGGTTGTCATAAGAGCAACCTTTAACTCAGGACACATAAGCATCATTATGTAATCAAAAACTCTTGCTTTGTGAGCCAGGTAATCTGTATGCCCTGCAAACTCAAAACCGGCTTTCATAATATACTCTTTTGAGATAGGTAAAGTAACAAGGGCATCTATCTGCTCTTTTAGTATATCGTTTGTTGCAGCACCAAGGTATGCAATAGATGCTCTACCTGTTTCAACAGAAGGTTTTCCAGGCTGATAATCTTTATCCTGTATGTTTATTAGATAAAAACCTTTTTCGTTAGCTTCAGTAGGGAAAAGTATCTCTTTAAATGGAAATGCTTTATTTAATGATTTTGCTGTTTTTTCTAGTATCTTTTTGCTGCCGTAGACGATATAAGCAGCTTCAGGAAGTTTATCAATAGATTTTAACAAAATCTCAGGAGAAATACCTGCAGGATCACCAAGGGTAATCCCGATTTTTTTTACCATACAACAACCTTTGATGCTTTTTCTATAGTATCTATAATCTCTTCATAAGATAAGCATCTATCTTCAGGAACCTTTATATTTCTAGCTTCAACATCCTCTTTACAGGCTACCCACTTTTTGTTTTCAGGTAGAGGTCTTAAAACTGCATCCTGAATAAGGATTATGTAGTCGTCTTCTTCTATCATTTCAAGTTCAGGAAAATCAGCAGGTCTTTTTATTAACCAGACAGTATTTACCATGTTAGCACTACCTCGGCATCTTTAATCAGTTCTGAAATGTCGTCTTTAGGTAAAATCTTAACCTCTGTAGGCCATTTTTTTAGCATTACTCCTCTCTCTCTGATAGCTTCTTCTTCCGCTATAATCTCAGCCTCCATCATACCGAGAGCTTCAATAGATTTATCGATAGGTTCTATACCAATAAGCTGTGGTTTCCAGTCTGTTAGAGAGTAAACTCCATCTTTTATAAATATAACCTGCATCTTATGTTCCATTGAAGCTCCAACAGCAAGTCTTAGAGCTTCAAAAACCTTCCAACTAAAAGGATTTGATTTTATTAATACAACAACTCTTTTCTTCGCCACAGTTAACCCCTAATCAAAAATAAGGACTTTATCTGCTTCAGTCATAAGTTTTGCAAGTCCATACATACTACTACTTTCAGCCCAGCTTTCTGGTTTTATTTTTCTCTGTTCTGCGTTATGGGCACAGTAGTAAACCTCTAAACCTTTATCGTGTAGCTCTTTTATCTCTTCTCTTAAAAGGCAGTATTCTCCATTTGCCATAAAAAATATTTTAACTTTATGATTTCTGTTTAAAGCAGCACTTATCAGTTTTATAACTGTATTAAAATCATGAGAATAAGGATTACTTGCCATTACAATTAAAAGGTTCATTTTACCTTCCTTACAATTACTTCCCAGAGATTTTCACCTATTTTATTGATCTCTAAAACTTCCTGACCTTCTTCTCTCATGCTTTTAGGCACATTTTCAACAGAAGGCTTATAGTCTAAAATTACCCTCAATACTTCTCCTGGTTCCATCTGTTCTAGAATAAGTTTACTTTTTACAAAAGTAAAGGGGCAAACCTCCCCTTTTAAGTCTAACTCTCTATCTACTTTTATATCAGCCATCTTTCACTCCCTTAAAAGTGTATATCACAGGATTGATCATACTCTATAAGTTCTTTTATCGTTGGATTTTCTCCACAGAGAGGGCATTTTTTATCCTTTCTAAGTTTCACTTTATTAAAATCTGTTGTTAAAGCATCAAAAACAAGAAGCTGACCTACAAGAGGTTCTCCTATCTCTAAAATAAGCTTTAGAGCTTCATTTGCCTGAAGAGTTCCCATTATTCCACCAACCACTCCTAAAAGACCAGCTTCCTGACAGGAAGGAACAAGTCCCGGTGGTGGTGGTTCTGGAAATAAACATCTGTAGCAAGGAGAATTTTCCTTGTCTCTATAGTCAAATGTTGTAAGCTGACCTTCAAATCTCAGTATAGCTGCAGATACCAAAGGTTTCCCTAAGAAATAGCAAGCATCATTCACTAAAAATCTTGTCGGGAAGTTATCTGATCCATCTAAAACAACATCGTAGTCTTTTATAATATCTAAAACATTATCTTTATGAATTCTTTCATTGTAAGCTATGACTTTTACATCAGGATTTAAAGCTTCCAGTGTCATTTTTGCTGACTCAACTTTAGGCACGCCAACTCTTTCTGTATTGTGAAGTATCTGTCTTTGAAGATTTGAAAAATCAACAACATCAAAATCAACGATACCTATTGTTCCTACTCCTGCAGCTGCAAGGTAGTATAGAGATGGAGAGCCAAGACCTCCAGCACCAACAACAAGAACCTTTGACTTTAATAGTTTTTCCTGACCTTTACCACCAACTTCAGGGAGTATTATATGTCTACTGTATCTTTTTATCTGTTCTTCTGTAAATTGAAAAGACATTTAACCACCTCTTTTATTGAGATTTATAAAAATATAAATAGTATACATTTTATTTAGTTGTTAACAATATGGTTGTTAATCTTATTGGTTCTCCTTTTTTTCAATTTTCTCAAGTATTTTTGTGTAACCTTCTATCAGATCTCCAAGATCAAATCTAAATCTATCTTTATCTAGGCTTTCTCCTGTTTTTGCATCCCAAAATCTACAAGTATCTGGAGAGATCTCGTCTGCTAATACAATTTCTCCATCTTTTCTTCCAAACTCAAGTTTAAAATCAACAAGGATGATACCTTGCTCTTTTAAAAACTCCTTTAAGATTTCATTCACCTTTAAAGCAAGCTCTTTCATTTTCTCAATCTCTTCTTCTGTAGCAAGTTTCATTGCAAGAATATGTTCCTTACATATGATAGGATCATGAAGCTCATCATTTTTTAAGTAAAACTCAACAAGTGGTGGATTAAATTCTGTTTTTTCAGGTATTCCAAGTCTTTTAACTATAGAACCTGCTGCTAAGTTTCTTACGACTACTTCAACAGGAATAATCTCAACTTTATATATAAGCATCTCTCTGTCAGACAGTTGTTTTATAAAATGAGTTGGAATTCCTTTCTCATTAAGGAGACTAAAGAAAAAAGAAGCGATCTTGTTGTTTAAAACACCTTTTCCTTCAATTGTTGCTTTTTTTATGGCATCAAAAGCTGTTGCACTGTCTTTATAGTATGCTATAACTTTGTCAGGTTCATCTGTAGCATATATTATCTTAGCTTTACCTTCATAAAGTTTTTCTCTTTTTTCCATAAATACCTCCTTATAGATTTTCATTGGCCACAGTAGAAAAATATCTAAACATTTTTTTCTGACTTAACTCTTGGAGAATTGCTTTAGCATTTTCTGTATCTCCCTGTTCCTTTAAAATAATAGCTGTTAAAAGTTTTGCTGATATGCTGTTGTAATACTTATCATCTATAGAACCTAAAATACCTAGAGCTTGATCATCCTGTTTTTTTTCATGAAATAAGAAAGCAGAATACTCTTTATATCCAGATTTCAATTGATCAGTTACTAATTTACTTTTAACTTCACTATTTGTTTTTTCTGTTTCTAAAGGATTTTTACTTTTCTTTATACTCTGTTCATATGCAAGTACAACTTTTATAAAAGGTGTATCCGCAAATTTTTTCTTAAAATCTTCTATAAGAGACAATGCTTTTTCATCATTATCATTTTCATATGCAAGTTTTATCTTATAAACAATTTTAGAAGCTTCATTTATAACTGCCTCTTTTTCCTGCTTGTAGAAAAAGAAGATAACTGTAACTACGATAATAGCTGCAATAAAGCCAATGATAAAGTATTTATACTTTGATATCTTATCTAGAATTAAAAAAACTTTGTATTCAAACTCTAAATCTACATCCTTATCAAAAGGCAGATCTTTTGGATGAGTTTTTTTATCCTTCAATATCTACTCTCCTTAGTTTATTAATATTTTGAAATAAATATTATACTCTAATATTTAATTAGCTTGTTTCTTTAACGTTTTATTAGCCTCTCTATAACGTTTCTCTACTATATTTAAAACAGGTTTTGGAATAATATCTGAAAACGTCTTTTCTTTAAATGCCTTATATAAGCTTTTCCCTGTTCTTTTTGAAGAAGGAAGTCTGTATGAACTTTTTAAAAAGTTTTCTCTATACATATCTTTTATCTCTTTAAAATCTTTTTCCTTAGATAAAATCTTTTCAGCTCTCTTTAGAAAGGATTTTCCTAACAAAGAAAACAAGTTCTTATGCTTTTTATGAAACTCTTTTAGCTCTTTAATATCTTCTGTAGACCTTATCTTTGAGAGGGTAAAAATTCTGAATAAAAACCAGAGTAGGCGGTCAGGGTTTTTAAGTCTTAATTCATCTTCTGCTGGATAATATTTAAAAAGATTTTTTATATTTTTTGCAAAAATTCCATATCTTCTGTATAAAAATCCTGTTCCATTTTCATTTTTATATGTTTTTGTTCCTGAAACTCCACAACTTGGTGATTTTGATTTTAACAAAAAACCGTCAATATCTTTGAGGTTTTTTATAAAAGTTTTTGAAAACTCTTCCAATCTATCTGTAAAATCTTCCTGTGTTTTAGGATTAACTATTTTTATATCTTTTTCACCTCTTACGACAATAATAGGATCTCTTGGAACAGGAAGTCCTATTGAAACTTCTGGGCAGACGCCTATAATATCTACATGCTTACTAAGGTCTTTAGCCAAAAAATCTTTAACAGGTTTTCCATCGTATCTTACATTTTCTCCGCAAAGACAACTACTTACAACAATTCTTGGTTTGTTTTTAATCAATTTTATCCTCTAAGTATTTGATTTTATTATAAATAGTGTGTTTTTTAAAAGCAATATATGTTAAAATATATACTTTCTAAAATTTTCAAGAGAGGTGTAGTTAATGTCAGAAATCATCAAACAGCCTATTGAGGAAGAAGTAAAGTCAGCCTATCTAGACTATGCAATGTCTGTTATCGTTGGAAGGGCGATACCAGACGTTAGGGACGGCCTTAAGCCTGTCCAAAGAAGAATTCTTTACGCAATGAATGAACTGGGATTATATCCAAATAAGCCTTACAAAAAATCTGCAAGGATTGTAGGAGAATGTTTTATCGCTGGCACTCTTGTTAACACTGAAAAGGGATTAAAACCTATTGAAAAGATAGAACGTGGGGAAAGAGTCTATACTCAAAAAGGATTAAGAGAGGTTACAGAACTTTACATAATGCCACCACAACCTTTATTAGAGGTTGAGCTTGAAACAGGTGTTGTTAATAAAGTAACAAAAGGACAGATGTTCAAAGTTTTTGATGAAACTTTAACTTTCGTATGGAAAAGGGCAGATGAATTAAAAGAAGGAGATTATGTTGTTTTATCAGCAAAAGAGCCTGATATTTCTGAATATCAAGTAGTAAATGGACTGAAAATAGATGAAGATATTGCTTATTTGCTGGGACTATTTCTTGCAGATGGATGGATTGATAAAGACAAAAGGGGATATAAAAGAATTGCATTTGGATTGGATAATAAATCTGTGTTAGATAAAATAAATGAAATTCTGCTGAAGAAGTTCGCTAAAAAGGAGAATATTCAGCATAGAGAGAACCATTACATTTTGAAAATTAATGGAAAAAATATAAATGACCAGTTAATACAGGCACTAAATATAGAAAATAAAAAGTCTGAAAATATCTATATTCCAGAATTCATTTTCCAATCTCCAAAAAGTGTTGTTTTTTCTTTCCT
>JALVKE010000038.1 GCA_027028005.1 Persephonella sp.
TTGCATTGGAAAGGGCGCAGGAAATTCTTTATACTCTAAGACACATGTATGATAGGAAAGAGCTTCCTAGGTGTCAGGTTTTTTTAGATAGTCCTTTAGCTATATCTGCTACAAAGATATTTCTTCAATATCCTGAGTATTTTAATAAAGCAACAAGAAAAATGGTACAGGAAGGAAAGAACCCTTTTATATTCCCATGGGTTAAGTTTACTCCAACTGTTGAAGAGTCTAAAAGTATAAATAATATAGAAAGCGGTGCTATTATTCTTGCTGGAAGTGGAATGTGTACAGGAGGTAGGATAAAGCATCATCTTAAGCATAATTTATGGAGACCTGAAAGTTCTGTTATTTTTGTTGGATATCAGGCCAAAGGTACTCTTGGAAGAGCTATTGTTGATGGAGCTAAAAAGGTTAAGATTTATGGAGAGGAAGTTGCTGTAAAAGCTAAAGTTTATACAATAAACGGCTTTTCTTCCCATGCAGACCAACCTGTTCTTCTTGAATGGTTAGACAGTTTTAAAGATAAAAGACAGATATTTATTGTTCATGGAGAGCCAGAGATAATGAAAGTTTTCAGGGATGTTATAAGAGAAAAACTTGGAGTGAAAGCTCATATTGTAGAAAAGGGAGAAAAGTTGTTTATAGTATAGATAAATTTAAAGTTATTTTTATCTTTGAAGTTCCATTATTATAGTAAAACCACCCATTGATGGAAGATATTGATATAGGAGAAGTCCTGTTCTTGGATCAAGCTCCTGTTGAAGAATAGTTGCTCCTTGCCATATGTAATTAACCATAACTCCTCCTTTTTCTCCTTTCCCATCCCTTGAGATCTCAAATCCAGCTTCAGGAACATTTAAAAGGTCTTTTCTAGACAACCATGCAGGATGGATATAATGGGGACCAGCTAGAGATAATCCAATTTTTTTAACAGGAACAGGAAAACCCTGCCCATAACTTTCATAACTTAGAATACGTCCAGATTTACCTAAATATTTTATATTCAAAGTTCCAGATGGCATTTTACCAATAGGAGTTAAAGTATAGATAACATATGAATGATTTTCAAAAGCCGAAGATGGGAAACTTTTAACATCTGGAAGGTTAATATAATAATGCTTTATGTATTTCATTCTAGTTTGAGTTATATTTCCATTTATTGATGTTTGAGATACAACTAAGTTTTTAATAAGACCTGTTTTTTTGTCGTAATCTACAATGTATTTTATAGATATACCATTTTGGTTACATTTCATAAATAATTTTCCTGGATTTCCAAACACCTGACAGTTAGGTGGAGCTTCTTTTCTTTGAATAGCTCTATTTATTTCTCTCGCATTTACATAAAAAGAAAGTGAGTTAAAGTTCACCAATTTTGTATTGAAAAAAGTGGAATATCCCAAGGATGAAAGGAGTATATTCAATCCATATGGCACTTGATTATCCACTTCCAGAACTACATTTACAGAAAATCCTCTTCCATAAGCACCACTTGCTCCTGAGGTTCCAGTATTTGTTGCAGAGCCACCTTCCATTGAATAGACAACAACAAGACCTTTCTTTACCCATGAAGGAGCAGGATTATAAATATTGATTTGAGCAAATGAGAAAGAGAAGACCAGCAAAAATAGTAAAATTACATATCTCATGATAAAAACCTTCAATGGTTTTTTTATGTAAATTTAAACGCAAATATAAAGGTTTCAATATTAAGAAATATTAAATAGATTTTTTATACTTAAAATTTTTGTAAAATTACACTAAAAAAATTACTAATATTTGGTGGAAGTAATGTTTAGATTTGAGTTTTCAAGGATAAGAATTGAGTTTACAGTTTTAAACAGCTTTAAACCACCGTATTTTTTAGGCTCAACATTCAGAGGAATAATGGGAAGAAAGCTGAAAAAAACCGTTTGTATAAAGCCGTTTGAGTCTTCCTGTGAAAATTGTGAATTTAAAAGAA
>JALVKE010000039.1 GCA_027028005.1 Persephonella sp.
GAACTAAAGGTTGTGGATTATGAGATAGAATGGGGAAAAACATACGATAAAGAAAGAATCCTTCAGATAGTAGGAGAGTTTCCAGATATAAAAGGTATTCTTGTTCAGCATTCTGAAACATCAACAACAACTCTTCACGATATAAACTTTTTATCTGATGTATCAAAAAAGCTTGAAGACTGTATACTTGTTGTTGATGGAATAACATCTGTAGGTGTTTATGAGGTTTATCCTGACGAAATAGGAATTGATGTTTTAGTCACAGGCTCTCAGAAAGCATTAATGCTTCCTCCAGGGCTTGCTATTCTATACTACTCTGAAAAAGCTGAGAAAAGGCTCTCTACAAGTAATATTCCTAAGTACTACTTTGATGTTGCAAAAGAGGCAAAAAAACAGTCAAAAGGTCAAACAGCTTACACCCCAGCTATAAATCTTATTATTGCCCTTAATGAAAGCTTAAATCTTATGCTAGAAGAAGGTATTGAAAATCTTGCAAAAAGGCATGCAGTAATGGCAGAGGCAACAAGAGAAGCAGTGAAAGAGATAGGCTTAAAGCTGCTATCAGAAAGCCCTGCTAACTCTGCTACAGGAGTTTACGCTCCTGCAGGTATAAACGCAGATGACTTAAGAAAAGAGCTTTTAAAAAATGGATTTAGAGTGGCAGGGGGACAGGATCATCTAAAAGGTAAGATTTTTAGAATTGCCCATATGGGATACTTTGACTTTATGGATATGGTTCAGGTTATAGCAGGACTGGAAATGGCTTTAAATAAGATAGGATTTGAGGTAGAGCTAGGAAAAGGCGTTAAGAAAGCTCAGGAAATATTCCTCAAAAATATGTAGAGGTTAGTAAAAACAAACCTGATATAATTACTTAAAAAATTTTTATTCTTGAGGTGTAAGATGGGAGAAAAAAAGGAAAATATTGAAGAGGAACAGAAGGTTTTAGGGATAGAGCCTAAGAAAGAAGAAGAGAAAAAAGAAGAAGAAAAAGCACCAGAAGATAGCTTAAAGTTTATGATTGCCTATATGCTTGCCACAGGTTTATTTGTTGGAAAAGTTCCTAAAATTCCTGGAACAGCAGGAACCCTCGTTGGTTTAATCCCTATTCTTATATACTGGATGAAAGGTGGGCCTTATCAGATAGTAAATCAGATAGCTATCACATTAGCTGTTATTTTTATTGGAATATGGGCTTCAACTGTTTTAATAGAAACATTAAAAGAGGGAAAAGATCCTGAATATATTGTTATTGATGAGATAGCTGGATATATGATTTCAATGATTGGATTTACTCCAACTATACAGCATCTTGTTCTGGCTTTTATTATATTTAGGATATTTGATATTCTAAAACCCCCACCAATAAAATGGTTTGAAAAACTTCCTTCAGGTCTTGGAGTTATGGCTGACGATGTTGTAGCTGGAATTTTCTCATGGGTGGTTATGTTTATTTTGGTTCATTTTCTAGGTTTATAAAATTTGTTAGAGAGGTTTTAATATGATCACATATAAAGATTCAGGTGTTGATATAGAAAAAGCTGATAAGTTTGTTCAGCAGATAAAAGGTTTTGTAAAAGAGACTTTTGATAAAAATGTTATAACTCCTATTGGTGGATTTGCAGGAGCTTACCTTTTAGAAATAACAAAGTACAAAGAACCTGTTATAACATCTTCAACAGATGGAGTAGGAACAAAACTAAAAATAGCACAGGCAGTTAATAAGCATGACACAATAGGCATTGATCTTGTTGCCATGTGTGTTAATGACCTTGTAACTACTGGTTCAAAACCTCTTTTCTTCTTAGATTACTTTGCAACAGGAAAATTAGAACCTGAAGTTGCTGTAGACGTTGTAAAAGGAATATCTGAAGGATGTAAGCAGGCTCAGTGTGCTCTTATCGGCGGTGAAACAGCAGAGATGCCAGGAATGTACAAGGAAGGAGAGTATGACCTTGCAG
>JALVKE010000040.1 GCA_027028005.1 Persephonella sp.
CTCTTATATCACGCTCAATATACGAAGAAAAAATCTCATCTATGATCAAAAACTTTTCCTCTCCTAACTCCTCCAGGATTACACGTGGGTATCCCCCATACAAGAGATATTCTTTAAATAATGATTCACCATCCTCAATTTCAAAGAAATCCCCCAACTTATGCTCGTATCTGTAATCGGTCTTAAAGTTAACAAACTCCACAAAATTAACAGTATTAAGCTCAAAAATCCTTTTCCTTCCGACAAAGGACTCGTGTATCTTTTCCTTCAACTCGAGACTCCCTGAACCACTTGCTATAATCTTGTATGGAGTCTCAAGATCATATATCCCCTTAAGAAACAATCCTGCGTTTCCCTTTCTTTGAATCTCATCAACAAATACGTATGAATACTGGTTACCCAATTCCAGCTTCAGTTTTCTCAAGAATATTTCCTGGGACTCAAAATAACGCTTGTGAGATTCAACATCCAGGTTGAAAAATATAGTCTTTTCTCCTTCATCTCTTAGTCTCTTCTCAACGAGTTTCATGAGGGTTGTTTTACCAGCCTGTCTTGGCCCGACAATCAGAGTAATTTCTGGTTTCTTAACAACATGGGAGTAAACTTTATCAAAGAGATACCTTTTTATAAATTTACCCGATAAAAATTTCATCGTGGTTTAATTTTAATCGGGCTAAAGTTAAAATGCAATGAAATTCTTGCGGATTGTTGTCTCTTACATGATTTGGGAGTGAGACGTCCTCTTCCCCAGCTCAAAAATCAGCATTGGGGCTGGGATGATTGAGATACTACCCTCCATTGAATATGTGTCCTTTGACACAATTATCGGATAGATCTCGAAATCATCCCCATATTTCTTTATGAAATTTCTCATAGAAGGGGTTAGCTTGGGGTTAGGACGATATTTAACTTCAATGATTAGAAGCTTCTTATAGCTCAACTCTATGATAAAATCTATCTCTGCCCCTGATGTCGTTCTGTAGTAGTGTATCTTCTCCTGCTCAAATACCTCTCTCAAAGCGAGATAAACAAAATTCTCTACCTCTTTCCCTATATCTGGAGCCTGATACTCTCATTTATACCCGGTAAGCTATTCTTGATTCTAAAATCAATGAAGTAATTTGAGGCTTTTCACAAGCTATATCAAAGGATTTATACCAAATGGGGCATCCCCTCAAAGGAGCACAAAATACGTAATGGGAATTCACAAGTGGAAGCGAAGAGTTGACGATTAAATAAATCGGGAAAAACACGGAGAGAATAATCGGTTACCATTATAATCCTTTTGTTTGGATAAATCCTTAAAATTGAGAAGACTGGTGATTATGATGTCAAACGTATAAAGCGGGGTTGCGAGATTCTCCTGTGGGAGCAATCTTCAGATGTCCTCTAAATATGTATGTATATATACATACATATTTAGAGGCCATCTGAGAGAGAGTTATAACTTCGTGAATTTAATCATAGAAGTTGATTTTCATCCGATGGAATTGTATGATGTATATATACATCATACAATTCCATCACAATGATTTTTAAAACAACAAGATTGACTATGAAAAGACTTTATAAAACCAAAAAGAGAAAAAAATCTATTAACCTTCCTCAATCTATTCTTAGGGATCTATCCACAGAGCAGTACATATCTCAGAAAATCTTAAAAGAAGTCTTTAACAAATACTATTCCATCTTAAATGAAGAGATAGGTATCTCTCAATTCTCCCAGTTTAAAAAATATCTCGTGGACGCTAAAATAGTGAGAATTCAAGAGGTCGGACATAGGAATGTTTACATTCCCCAGGTAGAAAATATTTTCAAAAAAGCCCTTTACTTTCGAAAGAATTCCTTTCTCTCCCACTTCACTGCTTTGTATCTCCACCAGCTTACTCTCGAGAATCCAAGGAAAATATATGTTTCCTACGAAGAACCAGTTAGAAAGAAGAAACCCAAC
>JALVKE010000041.1 GCA_027028005.1 Persephonella sp.
ATGTCAACCAGTGTTGTTTCTTTTTATTTTATTTTTTTTTCTACCCTTTGCAATCCCTAATAACTACGCTTCAAACCTAGGTTATCCCTCACTAACACCTCTATCAAATTTATTTTAAAAATCCAAATAATCGCAATGGTATTATATTTTGATCTCCTACAAGAATATCATCTTTTACAATGTATATTCATTCTCTAGTTCTAGACTTACTTTTACCTCCTATTTCAAACTCATACAATTTTCAATTATAATTCACCACAAAATCAGTCCTTTTTTTATAAAAAATATTATCTATATTCCCAGTAACCCTACTTACATTTTGTAAAAAGAATGTTTCTCTTAATTTTCAACGGCAGTTTTCATCAAAACGCAAACAAAGATAGCTCATTAAATTAGTACTGGACAAGTATACCTTAATCTCTTTCCTCAAATTCTCCGAAATAGTTCAAAATTTAAACAAAGTATATAACCATCAAAGTTGCTGCAAATATTCTAAATAATTTTTAACAACTTTATTGTCCAATCCCACTTTTTTAGCCAATGAGTTTATAGAAATTTCACTTGCACCCATATTGGCTATAAAAAATAACAATCTTTCTATCTTAGACAAATTTTTAGTTTCTATATTAAATATCGCCGGTAGATCTTCATAAATAGATTTTTTAAGACTATTGTTTAACAATAAATCAAACTCATTTTTATATCCAGCATAAAAGTATCAAAACTCTCCATATTTCAAATACTCCTCTTTCCAACTATCCTTTTCATAATATTTAAAATATTCCCTGCTAATTTGCTGATAATTATGTAGCAAATCCTCAAAGCTAAATCCCTTTAAATCTAATCCATGCACAATATTAATATACTCCAAATAGGAGAACATATCCAATGTCTTTAATACTACCCTTCTAGACAAGTCATAAGAAGTCTTTTCCAATCTTATTTTACTGGATCCTGAAAAAATTATCTTTACATTGGATACATCATAAAGATTTTTAATTACGCTATCCCAATTTTTCAAAAATTGTATTTCGTCCAAATAAAACGTAGTAATACTAAAATTATCATACATATACAATATAAGATCTACGATATTAACACCTACCAAAAAATTCCAATCACAACTTATATAAGCTGAAGAAGGAACTTCTAATCTTCTGGATAATAAATAGGTTGTCTTACCTACTCATCTTAACCCAACTATCCCTACAATAGGAAAATCTATTTTATCAAATTTTTTGTATTCTCCCCTTTCCACATAATTTTGACTTTTAAACTTATCTAAAGTCAATTTTTCAAACCTAATCACCTTTTCAAAAACATCCTTCATGTTTAGAGTAAACTCCAAAAAATAAAACACACATTTGGAGTATAGTCAAAACTCTAAAAAATGCAAATGTGGTTATCTTAAGCTTTAAGAAGAAATTATTCAATCCAAATTAGGTGTTTTCTCATCATCTACCTTAAAAAGCACTGAATTCTCTATTATCCCTTTGTCTTTTAAAATCTCATATGGATTGTTAATATCCACACATCTTGCAGGTACAAATACATATTCAAAAGCATCTTCATCGCGAGTCCCCTCTTCCTCAGCCCCAAACCTTATCTTAAAAAAAGACACATAACCGGATCAAAATGAATCACAAGATACACCATATTTTAAAATTTTAACGTCATCCTCATCATTATTAATGATAGCTACAGCATCTTTATTATAACTTTTAATCATTTCCACTTCAACTCCAGAATCTGGTCTTTTAACCTTACATTCCTTAAAAGGCTTAATAATATCTCCTGCCTCATTGTAATTAAAAAATCTTAACAAAAATATTCTGTTAAACTAACAAAAAACGGACAGTAACGATAAAGCAAAATAAAACCAGATATAAATTGTAATGAAGTAAACAATTTGATCAGTAGTATTTAGCTTAAGGCTTCAGTATAATTG
>JALVKE010000042.1 GCA_027028005.1 Persephonella sp.
GTATAATGGCTCAAAGGGAAGGAATAGAGCTTGAAGGAGATATAGCCTCTGATTGCGCTTCTTTATGGCCACTGGTGGAAGATTTAATTAATGCAGGAATAACCATAAAAGCAATGAGAGACCCAACAAGGGGAGGACTTTCAGCAGTTTTAAATGAATGGGCAGAGCAGTCAAATATTGGAATAGAAGTAGAAGAGAAAAAAATCCCTGTCAAAGATGAAATTCAGGGGCTCTGTGAACTCCTTGGACTTGAGCCTTATACACTGGCAAACGAAGGAAAATTAATATTAGCTGTTCCTGAAAACGAAGCAGAAAAAGCTCTGGAAGTTATGAAAAATAATGAACTTGGAAAAGACGCCCAAATAATAGGAAAAGCAATTTCCAACTACAAAGGAAAAGTAATCCTGAAATCCCCTTATGGCTCAAAAAGAATAATGGAACCACCTGCAGGAGAACTTTTGCCAAGGATTTGTTAAATACATATAACCTCATATTGAAAATATGTAGATTTAAACTTATTATATACATATATAATCTTTGAGGTGTTTATTATGAAAGTTTTAAACATAAGTCAGGCTCAAAAAAATTTTACAAAAATACTGAATGAAAGCATATTAATAGTTGATAATAAAAAGAAAGAAAAAAAGGCAGTAATCATTCCATATAAAGAATACCTAAAATTAATCTCTCAATGTCAGAATAAAGAAGATTTGTTAAATATGTTATCTACAGGAAAGTTTTCCAAATTTAGAGGCATGTTAGATAAAAATCTCAAAATAAACGATGACAGATACAACAACATAGTTCAGGATTAAAGGTGAAGATATTTTTAGATACAAATATACTTTTAGACCTCTTGCTTGATAGAAAAAATAGTTATGAAGCCTCAATAATTTTAAATAGTGTAGATGTAGGACTATTTGAAGGATATATCTCGGATATTACATTGGTAAATATAAATTACATTGCAAAAAAGCAAAAGAAAGAGAATGAAATAAAAGAATTTTTAATTTTATTACTGGAGGCAATGGAAATTTGCACTCCAGATACAAATCTAATATATGAAGCATTAAAATTAGAAAATAAAGATTTTGAAGATAATATCCAATATCTATTAGCAAAAAAGTATAAATGCGATTGCTTGATTACTAATGACAAAGATTTAAAATTCGATGATATTGAAATTCTGGATAGTAAAAGTTTTATTGATAAATACTTGAGATAACTCTAAAAATTTAAAAGGAAAACTTAGCAATGCATGAGTTTTCGGTAGTTCAGAGTTTGATGGGATTGATAGAGCAGAATGCAATGCAGAATAATGCAAAATCTGTTTCTAAAGTAGTTATCAAAATTGGCAAAATGTCAGGTATAGAGCCTCATCTTTTAAAAATGGCATTTGATACATTCAAAGAAAAAACTATCTGTGAAAATGCCCAGTTGGAGATGATTATTCAGGATGTAGTGGCAAAATGCGAAGACTGTGGAAAAGAGTTTATTATTGAAAATAACAGATTTATCTGTCCTTTTTGCGAAGGATACAACCTACAGATAATAGACGGGGAAGATATGTATTTATTAAGTTTAGAGCTTGAAGTTTAATTTATGCTAAATTATTTGAAATACTGAATTGGGGGAGATTTATGAAGAAAAAAAGTGGTATTTCTTTAATTCTGGCAATAATTATTCTTGTTGGGGGGTATATATTAGAGTCTAAATTTCCCGGAGCTGCAAAACTGCTAAAATCAATAACAACTTCCGAAAAAAGCACAAATCAGAAAACAGCAAAACTCACACCAGGAGAATACACAGCAGAAGTAAAAAAAGTATCTGATGGGGATACTATAGTAGTTAATGTAAATGGAGAAAAAGCAAAGCTAAGGCTTTTATGGATAGACACTCCAGAAAAAAGTGAAGGATACAAACTACTAAATGATGCAGATAAAT
>JALVKE010000043.1 GCA_027028005.1 Persephonella sp.
AAAGACTGTTCTTATAGAGAAAGTCCTCTAGTTTTTTAGCAAGGAAAAGATGTGTTATATAGCCTATTTTTTTTCCATTAAATGATGCAAAAATTGGTAAGGTAATCTGAATATACCTGTTTTTATTAAAAAGCTTTAGAGAGTGAATATTTTTTCCTACAATATCTCTGTTAGTGGAAGCAACAATATCTCCCTGTAGGTTAGTAACTACTAGTACTCCTTTTAAATCGTAATTTTTCATAATCTGATCTAAGAATATCTGAATCCTTTTATCAACATCATTTGTAAGAATATCATCTAAAATCTGTGCTCTAGACCAGAATGTTAGATTTTTAGTTAAAGAGATAAAGTAATCTGTAATATTTTTTTGAACCAAATCTATATTTTGTATCTGCTGATTTTCAATATTTTCTCTTATATAGTTTTCTACATACTTAAAGATATATATAGATGTTAATCCATATGGTAGTAGTGTCAGTAAAAAAAATGCTATGAATAATTTCCATCTTATACTCATTTTAGATTTCTTCTAACCGTTTCTATTAAAAGATTTATATCTACAGGTTTAACAATATATTCCACATCCTCTTTAAGGTTATTATCTGTCATAGCAGTTAAGAATATAACAGGAATATTTAGGTCTTTTATCCTACTGTATATCTGAAATCCATCTATATCTGGCATCATAACATCTAGAATAATAAGATCTGGATTTTCTTTTACTTTTCTTAATCCCTCTTCTCCTGTTTCAGCCTCTATTACTTCTATATTTTCTCTCTGTAAGATCAGTTTAAGCAGATATCTATTTTGAGGATCATCATCTACTATCAAAACTTTTTTCATCTATTTTCACCCTTAAGATACATTTAATTTTAAGATTTTTATCAAGATAATCCTTTGTCAAATATCCTATTGAACCTTTAACATTCTGCAAAAATCTCTTTACAGCTTCTTGAGATTTTAAAACAACAGGAGGTACTATACCTTCATAATATTTTTCATTCCAGTATATATTAAGCTCCTCCTGAGTCATATTCAAAACATACCTGTTAAAAATTTTTCTTACAGGATTATCTGAAGGAAGATTAACAGGTACTATTCTTACATTTTTAACAAAGATTTTTTCCTTAAGATATATACTTTTCAGATCAGAACATTCAATATCAATATCCGTCTTTTTCCCTGTTACCACATAGATAGTAATTTCCTTTCCCATAGAAACTCCTAAACTTATAAAAAAGATTAGTAAAAAAAATATGTATTTTTTCATCAAAACAGCAGTGCAGAGGAAAATCTTATATAGTCGCTAACTCTTTCATAGAGCTGATATTCAAGCTTAAAAGAGATATTAAATCTTGGTCTAAAATTTAATGTGAAAGTCCATATATCAACACGATGTTTATCTGATGAATCATAAAGACCATCTTTTCTAAAGATAAAGTACGTTTTTTTAAAGATTTTTTTTACAAGTTGAAGATAGTAAGTTATCTTTCCATGTTCTTTATGTTTTATACTCTGCTTACTTTTTTCATTTGCGTAGTAAATCTCAGAGGATAGGTAAACGGATGTTATTTTTGTTTTTCCATATAATCCTAAGAATCTGTATTTTTCCTGTATATTCTTTTCTTCAAAAGAGCCAATGTTTATTCCATATTTTTTATTTATATCAAGCAGTTTTTCGATCTGAAGTCCTATAATATTGTCTGTTCTTAGATTATTGTATGAACTGTTGATGCTTTTATTCTTTTGGAGAAAAAGTTCATATCTTAATCTTCTTTTTGTAGAAATATATCCATTTACATTTATTCCTGTTGTAAACATTGGAAAGAAAGAGGTGGAAACAAGAGGGTCTGATACAGTCCATTTTAAGGCATCTATATGAATTTTATTCCATATACCAAGAGGCGTAAGGAATCTACCAACTTTTATGTTGAAAAACTCATTGTGATGATAATTAAAAAAAATTCTTTCTATCTCAAAGTTTATATCCCAATATTTATTTTTGTTTTTACTGGAAGAAACATATATATCTTTTGCTTCAAACTCTGAAAAAAGTGAAAACTTTCCAAAAAATATCTTAGAGAGTAAAGCAATATCATCAAACTTTACTTCACTTTTATCTCCTTTCTTCCAGTAGTTTAGGGATACATAGCTTCCTAACCACAGATGATTATCTACATTTAAACCTCTTCCAAATTGATAAAATAAATCTTCTCCATAACTAAACGTATATAAAAGTAAAAAGATAGATATAATTTTTTTCATAGATCTAAGCTGCTATATAGTAAAACATTATACAGACAACGAGGAAATTACCAATCATTACTGTCTTGATTATAGTCATCCTTTTCCTTTTCTTCTAATATATAAGGCATGTTGTTCTAGATAGCTATTTATCTTTACATAAGCTATTTAAATTCATCTCGTAGTTTCCGGCAGGATCAATAGATTCTGCTTTCAAAGGTTGCAAGGATATATCTTATACAAAAATCTTTAGTAGAAAAAAGAAGGGAGCAGCAGCTCCCCTTTTAGTTGATTAGTCTTCTCCATGAGGACCATTGTGACAGTCATAGCAGCCTATAGCATGTCCAGGATTGAACGTCTTTGTTCCCCATTCTGTATGGAAAGATTTTGTTGTTTTAACCTCTGAAAGCTCTGAACCTCTTAAATCCGTTCCGTGACAAGCTTTACAGTTGTTGTATCCATGATCTTCAACGTAATCTCCGTGTTCTTCAACCCATTTTTGCCCAATAGTATGCATACCATGAGGACCTTTATTAGCTGTTAGTGGTATTTGATCCTTGTGACATACAAAGCATTCCCTAAGGGTTCCTTTATATCCCTGTAGTTTTTCTATCTGTAAATTATCCTTAGCTAAACTTGAAGGATATATAGCGTGTGGTGAGCCGTGGCATGTTTCACACTGAAGACCCCCATGTCCTTTACTAAATCTGTATAAAGATTTTCCTTTTACTGGCGTATCAGGTTTTGTGGCAAATCTGTTATCTACAACTTCCCTTAAAGAACCACCAATAACATTATTCTGGAATACTGTCTTATATCTCTTTCCTTCTTGATGACATTGTTGACATGTTGGCATATCAAGCCATCCTTCTCTAGTTGAGCTTCCAACATCAGCCATTGTTCCATGACAAGATTGACATTCTATATGAGCACTTCCCATTGCTCCTCTTAAACATTGGGTTTGAGGACCTGGGTGACATAGGTAACAAGCATCTCTTCCTGTTTTTCCAGAGTTAGCAACAGGTTTTGCATGTTTTGAGTGCATTGCCTGTGTTAGAGGAGGAACTCCATTTACTCCTGAACCAGGAATAGCATTTGACTTATGGCATGCAGAACAAAGTATAGGTGTTCCATCTTTTGCTGTCTGATACAGAGAAGCCTGATAACTGTATCCTTTTGATACAAGCTGATCTAATACACTTTGAGGTATTTCTATTTCTTCATCATGCTTTTTAAGAATATTCCATCTGTAATCCTTCTCTGGATCTGGATCATTTTCAGGTTTTTCTGGTAGAGCCTTTGCTTTACCTGAATTAGAGCCATGACAGGAAAAACAACTCATCTCATCACTTACAGGCATAACTGTGGTTGTTTCAGCCAGTGTGTTTCCATTTAAATCTTTTGCTATAACTTTAACAAGAGGATATGGATCTTTTGTTCCATCATCATCGTAAGGTGTTGCAGGAATTCCCTCTGCCTGAAACATTCTATACATAGAAGAGTATTCCATTTCATTAGGCGTTAAACTTGCCATAGGAAATCCTTTTAAACCAATATCCGGCTGAAGGTTAACATTGAAAAGTTTTTCAACGTATTCCCAGAAATTTGTTTTTCCTATACTAGTTGTATTAATAGTTCCATCATTGTCAGCCTGAGCCATATAGTAAACTTTTACAGAAGAATTTGAAAGTTTATCTGGTTCATGACCTCTTTTAATTACATGAGCATGAATTGTGTTGTAAGGTGGAAGTATTGAGAATACAGAAAAATCTTTATCCATACAGTGCATTCCTAGATCATTCCAGGCTATAACAACATAATCACCAGCTAACTTATTCTCGTTATTTCCTCCATAATATTCTTTCCTTTCATCCTCATCAGCGAACTTTGGAATACCATCATGATCATCATCTTCTATATAGTCTGGTATACCATTGGCATTTTTATCTTCCTCTGTATCAGGAATCCCGTTTTCATCTTTATCTTCTACACAATCACATTTACCATCTTTATCTTCATCGTACTCCATAAAATCTGGTTTACCGTTTTTATCTTCATCTTTTGCAAAGGTATCATCTTTTTCTAAATCTGCTTTTTTTGGTGTTTCTATTTCGGGAATAGCTGTATCAGGAATGCCATCGTTATCTGTATCAGATAGATACATATTTATCTTCGCATCTCCTTTTACATATATAGCATTTTTATCATCCTTTTTAACAAAAACAACAGGATCAAGATTTTTGTCATAAATAACAAAGGCATATCTTTTATCTTTAATAAGTTTTAACTGGTAATCTCCATCGTTATCTATCTCTCCAGAAACATATACAGGCTTTCCTGAAACAAATGTTGCTGCAACAATGTAGGAAAGGTCAATTCCATCCACTTTTAAACCTGCTGGGTTTGGTTCTGATGGAGAAATTGTTCCATCGACAGTTGCATACTGAAGACCTGGTTGGGTATTATTTGAGGTGCCACCGCCACCACCTCCTCCACAGGAAATAAAAAGGGCAGCAGCAGCAACAGCCCCTGCCATAATCTTTGATTTCATAACTAAACCTCCGTAAAGAGTTTTTATCTATATAACGCAAGGGCTGTGCCTTTTTTATTTTTCTTTATTTATCAAATACTTATAAGAGGTAGATAAAAGATTGTTGTATCAATTTGATACATAAAAATTCATATGACAGAGATATTTTTATATATTGGGCTAAAATGAAAAGTTTAGAAATAGAAACTATTAAAAAATTTTAAAAGAGTTTGTTAAAGATGCTTACCAGCAGCTTGAACTTATATTAATCGGTAGTCTTGCTTTCCAGCTCTACGGATTAAAAAGCAGAGCTACAATGGATATAAACGCCGAAGTAGAGAAAGGGGATCTGTTTGAACTTTATAATTTTCTAAAAGAAAAAGGAATTCCAGCAGATTTGAGTGAAAATATTTCTGGATGGTCAGTTGTTGCAATGCCTGAAGGATATATAGAAAGAGCAAAAGTTGTAGTTCAAGATAAAAACTTAATCATAAAAATATTAGATCCTTATGATTTTGTGATTGCTAAATTGAGAAGAGGAACACAAGAAGATGCGTTATTTGTGGCAAAAAAATTTAATCTTAACTCCGAGAAGATTTTAAAATATGGAGAATTAGCAATAAAGGGCTCCATAAAAGATACAGCTTTGCTTAATTTTAAAAGAGGCAAATTAAAGTTGAAATTAAAAGTGATTCCTGCTTTCACCGGGAAAGAATATTTATCTATAGATGAAATTTTAAAAGATAAAATAGCGAAGAAACTTCTCTGGGCTGAGATTTTGTTTAATGACAAAATAAACTGGGAAAACATAAGGATAAAATAAAAGGAGACTATAAAAAAGCAACCATTTTTTACACAAATTTTAAGTATTTATTCAAAACAGAAAACCGTTACCAGAAATAAAAGAAAAAATAGACGAAAAAGAGATTAGAAGATTTGAGGAGATTTATAGATTTCTTAGTTGAGAAATTAATAAAGTAATTCAAAACGAAAAGGTAAGCTAATAGAATTAAATTTTTTCTATAATCTCGTTCAAAAGCCTCGATATACTTATATTTCTATCTCTTGAGAGCTTTTTAAGTTTCTCATAGTTTTCTTTAGAAAATTCAACAGTTAATATTTTTTTATCTTTTAGAAGGGAATATATGTATGGTATAGAAATATTTAAAATCTTAGAGATCTCTTCAATTGTTTTTCCTTGATTTTTAAGTTCTAGAATTTTGTCTTTTAGTGTTTCTTTTGTTAATCTAGGAACAATTTTAAGATTTTCTACAGAATTGTTTTCCTTATCACCATCAATATGGACAACTTTCATTTTATCTTTTTTAAAGTCTAAGAAATGTTCAGCTACAAGCTTGTGAATATATGCAGTTTTAGTCTTACCCTTATTAGATAGTCTTACAAATAAATATCCCGAAGGACTTTTATAAGGTTTTATCCTGTGAGTTTTATAGTTTATCTCTAATAAACCGTACTTTAGATTTTTATAGACATATCCCTTATTACTAACCCCATAGTTTTCAAAATCTTTTATAGGTTTTATTATCTCATCTCCAAACTTATACATTTTTAACCTCTCCAGAGAAGTGATTGTTTTTATATTAGAAAACAAAAACAGGATATAATGTATATTATATTCCCAAAAGGGGAAACCGATTGCCTCTCCTCCCTAATCAAGGTAGATTTATCTTGAAATAACATTTAGGAGGTAAAGCCTGTTGAAAGCTGTTATTATGGCAGGGGGATTTGGAACACGTATACAACCTTTAACAAATAGTATTCCAAAACCTATGCTTCCAATTATGAACAGACCTATGATGGAACATATTCTCAAAAAAGTAAAAAGTGCAGGTATCACAGATATTGTTGTCCTTTTATACTTTAAACCTGAAGTGATAATGGATTACTTTAAAGATGGATCTGATTTTGGAGTCAACATAACATATGTAAAACCTGATGATGACTATGGTACTGCCGGAGCTGTAAAAAAAGCGGAGAAGTATCTTGATGAAACTTTTTTAGTTGTTAGTGGAGATTTAGTAACAGATTTTGATTTTAAAGAAATTATTGGTTTTCATCAGGTTAAAAACTCTAAGCTTACTATAACTTTAACCTCCGTAGAGGACCCCCTTCAGTTTGGCGTTGTTATAACGGATAAAGAGGGAAGAATTCTTAGATTTCTGGAAAAACCAGGATGGGGAGAAGTATTTAGTGATACTATAAACACAGGTATTTACATAATAGAGCCTGAAATCCTTAAATATATTCCTGAAAATGTTCCCTTTGATTTTAGTAAAGATCTTTTCCCTCTTCTTATGAAACAAGGAATAACTCTATACGGATACAAAGCAAAGGGTTACTGGAGAGATGTTGGAAATCCTGAAAGTTATAGAGAAGTGTTTAAAGATATATTCTCAGGAAAGGTAAAAGTTTTCATACCAGGAGAAAAGGTAACAAAAGACACTGGTGTTATTTATGTAGAAGAAGGTTCACAAATTCCTGATAATGTAAAAGTAGAGGGAACAGTTGTTCTAGGTAAGAATGTAACTTTGAAAGATAATGTTTCTTTAAAAAATGTTGTTATTGGTGATAGAACAGAAATAAATAAAAATACATCTATAAATGACTCTGTTATATGGTGGGAAACAAAGATAGGAGAAAATTGTTTTTTTAATAACAGTGTTATCTGTAATAATGTAGAGATTGGAAATAATGTAAAAGCTGAAAAAGGAGTTATAATAGCCGAGAAGACAGAAGTTGAAGACAATGTTGTATTTGAAAAAGATGTTATTGTATGGCCTGAAAAATTTATAGAAGAAGGTTCTATCGTTAGCTCAAATCTTATATGGGGAGAAAAATGGAAAAAAACTGTATTTGAAGGAGGAAAAGTTTCAGGTAGAACAAATATAGAACTATCCTGTGAAATGGCTGCAAAATTAGGGGAAACCTTCGGAAGTATACTTCCAAAAGGAAGTGTTGTTCTTATGTCTAGAGATTATCACAGAGCATCAAGAATGTTAAAAAGAGCATTTTTAGGAGGAATTCTTTCTACAGGGATAAATGTTATCGATATGAAACTATTGTCTCCTCCTGTTATGAGATTCCTTGTTCAAAATACTGATGCTGTTGCAGGAATTCATTTTAGGCAATCTCCTTCTAATCCAACGTATACAGAGATTTTATTCTATGACAATGACGGTATGCCCATAGATACAAATACAGAAAAATCCCTAGATAGAATATTTTTCAGAGAGAGATTTAGAAGAGTTAACTTTAATGAAATTGGTGAAATAAAAGAACAACAACATCTAAAAGATCAGTATAAGGAAAAATTTATTTCTCTTATTGATACTGCAATAATAAAATCAACAAAATTTAAAATTGTTGCCGATGTTTTAAATGGTCCTGTTGCTGAAATCTATCCTAGGTTATTAAACGAGCTTAGTATAGAGAATATAACTTTAAACGCATACTTTGATGAAAGAAAATTAGCTAATATTCCTGTTTTACAAAAAACAGCTATAGACAATGTTGCAAAAATTGTTAAAACGTTAGATATGGATGCAGGTTTTGTTCTCTTTCCAAGTGGACATAAGTTAAAAATTATTTCAGACACAGGAGAAAACATACTTAATCATAAAGCTCTTCTTTTAATTCTTTTACTTATAGATAAAACTATTGATAAACAGGTAAAGGTCTATCTTCCTGTATCAGCCCCAGATGTTTTAGACGAGCTATTTGAAAATATTATTGTTGAGAGAGGGAAAACTACAAGTTTAAAAGCAAATTTCCTAAAAGATTACTATTTTTACGGAAATATTCAGGGAAATTATACATTTACAGATCTGTCTTTCTCTCCTGATAGTATGTTCACTAGTATTAAAGTTCTAGAGATGCTTGCAAAAATAGGGCAGAATATCTCATCTGTTTTAAATCAAATACCAGATTACTTTTTTAAGCATATTGTTATAGGTTGTCCTGCTAATATGAAAGGAAAAATGATGAGGAAATTTACAGAAGAGGCTATGGATAAAGAAGCTTCCTTTATAGATGGAGTAAAGATATTTGAAGGTGGAAAAAACTGGGTTCTAATGATACCTGATCAGTACGAAGATACTATCCATTTATACATACAGGCTGAAAATGAAGAGAAAGGAAAAGAGCTAATTGAAAAATATACAGAGAAGATTAATAGATGGTTGCTGGAGAAAGATTAATAGGAGCCTTAAGGCTCCTATTATATAGTTATGCTCCTGCAGGAGCTTCAGCTTCTTTAACTTCTACTTCTACCACAGGTCCCTGCCAAAGTCCATGCTTTGTACAGTAGCTCATTGCCTGAAGTCTGAGCTTATTTTTTGTTGGAACAATATAGAAATCAACTTCTGCTTGTGAACACTGGTTTCCTTGAACACCTGGTACAAAGTTAGCCTGTGCTAGAAATGTATCTCCATCCCATAGCTGAACCCAAGCAATATAGTGATCAAAATCATCTGGATGACAGTATTCTTCACCAACTTTTACTTTAACTTTTAATTTTTGACCTTTTACAGCTTCTCCCTCTACATGAACGAAAGGAGAGTGTCTGTCAATAAAATCTTTCTTAGCTTCCTTGTCAAGAGTAGAAATATCTACATATTCATTAATTTTTGGCATTGTACCTACCTCCATTTATTTTTATAATTTCAATATTAATTTTATATATGACATACTAAAATGATTTTTATCACACGGGGGAGGTAAGATGAGGTTCCTACTTATTTTAGTATTATATATATCTATATACTTAAACGCTTTTTCCTTAACATTAACTAAAGAAAATTTATCTAATTACACAGTATATACTGATATACCCTGGTTAGGTTTTCAACTAAAAACATATATCTACCGTTTAACTGGACACTTAGTTCAACTTGAAATTAATACAGATATTAAAAAAGAACCAGGTCTCTATATAATAAAACTACCGGCTCAAATGTGCTTTTATGAGAATAACTGTGTTGGAGAGCAAGGATTTATTATAACAATTGAAAAAAATAATATTCTTATTATGTCTCCCACAGAGGAAGGATTAGCTTATGGTATATATTCTTTTTTAGAAGACCTTGGAATAAAATTTCTTTCTAAGGATTACACTTTTTTTCCAAAAAACATAAATGTAGATATTCCAAAAATAAAAGTTATTAATCCTCGTTTTACATATAGAGAGATATTTATTGGAGAATTTGATGATCCATCTTTCTCTCTAAAGAGAAAGTTAAATGGAAGATTAGGACATAGAGTATACAATCCTTTAAAAGTTGGAAATAAAAACATATATATACTTGGACTTGAAGATCTTTTTGAAACTGAAAAATATAGTTGTGGAGATCAGATAGATTTTTTATCTGAAGAGGCAAGAATAGAAGCAATAGACTATATAAATAAATTTTTAAGAGAAAATAATATAAGAGAAGGCTATATTCTTATATCAAAAAATGATAATGGAAATTACTGCCAAAATAAGAAAAATGACGAACTTATAGAACGAACCGGTTCCCCAGCAACTCCTTATATAAGTTTTGTTGATTATATTGCCAGATACTTCAAGAATATCTATCCAAATGTTACATTTTTAGCTGAAGCTTATCTATGGAGCCAAAAACCTCCAGAAAGATATTCAAAATTATCAGAAAACATGGGGATAATGTTTTCTACTATAAATGCTGATTTATCAAAAAGCATTTTTTCAAAAGAAAATACTGAGATAGCTAAAGATATTATTGGCTGGACAAAATATACCGATAATATCTTTATATGGCATTACATAACAAACTTTTCAAATTATTTTATTCCTTTCCCTAATATCTATTCTGTAGCACAGGATATAAAAGAGTTTTCAAAAATTCCGCAGATAAAAGGAATCTTTTTAGAAGGAGCATATAACACATACGGCAGCGATATGGCTTATCTAAAAGGTTATATATTTTCAAACCTTATGTTTAATCCAGAAGAAGATACAGAACATCTGCTAGATGAGTTTATAACATTATACTATGGAGATAAAACAGGGCTAATCAAAGCATACATAAAGGAGTTACATAAGAAGGTTAATAAACTGTCTGTTAAAGGATTATCAGATTATCTAAAACCTAAAGATCTACTAAAGTATTTTTTATTATTTAAATTCTTAGAAAAAAATTCTAGAGGAATCTATAAAGAGCATATAAAGGAACTTGAATTAGGTATAGATGTAGCTCTTTTACTTCAAAAAGACAAAGTCAAAGATATAAATGTTTTAAAAGAAGCTAAGGAAAACCTACTTGAAATGGTTAATAAGAAGCATATAGAAAAATTTTCCGAAAGTGGTGATATAAAAGAACTTCTTAGCATAAGCATAAAACCAAACGAAATTAAACCTCCTGAAGAAGCAAAAAATCTTACCGAAGGAAAAGACTGGTTTGATTTCCAGGAGTTTACACTTAAACTTTGTTGTGCAGAAATAATTGAGGATAAAGAAGCTTCTAATGGGCAGGCTGTAGCAGTAGATGGAAGTATAAATGATTGGGCTGTTCAGTTTAATCTTGGAAATTTACCTGAAGGAGAGTGGGATATTTATTTTGTAATAAAGGTAATATCAAATAAAGAAGAAGGAGTTGCTTTTAGATACGGTGTTTATCCTACAACAGATGATACAGAGGCAAAATTAGAAGATTTTGCCGATAGAAGATACCATACTGTTTATGTAGGAACTTTTGAAAGAGATGCTGAGGCAGACCTTTGGATAGCACCTCCGGAGGATGAAGATGTTAAGATGATACTAGTTGACAGGGTATTTATAATAAAACATAACATAAATCAATGAGTCACTTAAATAAAAATTAACATGCTATAATAAAAATCATTAGGTTAATTGGAAAGAGAATAGGAAAAGATTAAAATATGATCTAAATCATATTTTAAATTGGACAAAAAATTTGATAAAAACAAACTAAGATTTGTGTAAATTATTGAAAATAAAAAGAAAATTAAATTATAAAAATATAACAAAGCGATATGTCTTGTCCCGCATATCGAAAATGAGCTAACGCTTGATATTTAAGCGCTTGAGTAAGATTAAGCCAGTTTTTGCAAATAGTTTGCATTACTAAAATCCTCGCTGATGCTAATAAATACTGGCTCTAGAACTAACCCGCTCTCTTTAGGGTATTGCGACTCTTCGGACTGATCCTCCCCCCACTCATCATATTCTCTAGAACTAACCCGCTTTCGGAAAATGTTATCTGCCTTTACTCAAGTAAACTAATTGAGAAAAAGTTTGTTTTTGCAGTTTTCAGAAAAAACGGTTTAACGGTAGTTTGAGGCATCTACCTTTTTTTAGAGTATTGCGACTGCTAGGCTTCTAACCTACCTCCGTAGAGACGGGTTATTAACTAAAATTAACCCGCTTTGGAAAGTGGTATTAGCCCTTATCAAGTAAAGCTCACGAGAAAATGTTATTTTTGCGATTTATTGGAATAGTCAGTTTAACATCAGTTTTGGGTATATACCACTTTTTAGTGGTATTGCGACGATATACTTTTACAATGAACTTCATGATTATACCTCCTGGAAATAACTCCGCTCTAGAAAATGATATCTGCCATTAATTAAGAAAAGTTTGCGAGAGAACGTTTATTTTTCGATTAATCTAATTAAGCAGTTTATCGGTTAATTAAGGCATCTATTATTATTTATTAATAGGGTATTGCGATTTAACAATAAAGTCTAAATTAGTAGAAGAATTCAAGTTAGAGATAGAGAAGATACCTATAACTGTAGATAGAGAAATGATGAAAAAAAGATGTTTTTTAAAGATTGTAAAAAAGAAAGTAAAACGTAAGGCAGTAATGAATCCCCCTCAGACAACGGGATGAAGTGCTGAAAAAATTGCTGAAGTCCTTAAATTACTTTTATATTCTGTATTTAACTTCTTCCTATTATTTTTCTAACCTGTTCTAAAGATATACGGTAATATATAGGTCTTCCGTGAGGGCAGAGGTTTGGATTATCCGTTAAAAGCCAGTTTTTTAATAAAGCCTGTGCTTCTTTATCAGATAAAAGATCTCCTGATGTTATAGAACTTTTACATGAAATTTCCGCAAGTATATCTTCTATTGGTTTATTCTTATCAAACTCATTTAGAATATCAAAAAAAAGTTTTTTTGCTTCTTTTTCCTCAACAAAAGAGGGAATAGCTCTTATAAAAAGATGCTCTCCTTCAACATCAAATATGTATCCAAGTGAAAAAAGTTTATCTTGATTTGCTTTTATTTTTTCAATGTCCTCATAAGTTAAGTTTTCAATAATAGGATTATCCAGAGATTTTTTAGGAATTTCATACGTTAAATACTTTTTCTTTAGCAAATGATAGTTTATTCTCTCATGTGCAACATGCTGATCTATCAAGTAAACATCCCCATCAAGATAAACTACTAAAAAAGTATCTTCTACCTGATCTAAAACCTTAAATTCAACATCCTTTTGATATATAGCTTTATCGCTTCTTAAGACAGAAGTTTTTTTCTTTATAGGTGTCTTTATATGTTCTGCTGATCTTTTGATTAAATCAATAACCGGAGCGTCTTTTTTAAACTTAACCTCCTCTTTTGATGGATGAACGTTAAAGTCTACAAAGTAAGGAGGAAGAGCAATAAAAAGAATATAAAAATTCTTTCCAAAGGTTGATTTTAAAACTTTATCTAAAACCCAGTTTCTAATTGGTCTATCGTTAACATAGATGATTCCTTTTTTATTTACCGCTTCATTTAACGATATATACCCTTCAACCTTTCCTAATTCGTTTTCATACTCTATTTTGAAAACTTCCTGAATTTTTGGGTATATATGCCTTATTCTATCCTCAATGCTTGCTGGAATAAGGTTAAACTTTTCTTTTCCATCTACTGTTAGTCTAAATGTCTTATCTGGATGCTTTAATGCATATTTTATAAATGTATCTATAATATGAACTAGTTCTGTTTTCTCAGATTTCAAAAATTTTTGCCTTGCTGGAACATTGTAAAATAGGTCTCTAACCTTTACTGTTGTTCCAGTGGGAGCTCCTGTTTCTGAAATATACTTTATAATACCCCCTTCTACGTAAAGCTCTTTACCTAGAGATACATCTTCTGGTTTTGATATTATGCTGAATTTTGAAACAGCACTTATGCTGTAGAGAGCTTCCCCTCTAAATCCATAAGAGTGAAGATCATATATATCATCTATAGAAGCTATTTTACTTGTTGTATATCTTTTTATAACTTCCGGTAGATCTTCCGGATATATCCCCTCTCCATTATCTCTTACCTGAATAAGCTTCTTTCCACCTTTTTCAATATATACTTCAATACTATCTGCTCCTGCGTCAATGGCGTTTTCTATTAGCTCCTTTAAAACATTTGCAGGTCTTTCTACTATTTCCCCTGCAGCTATCTTCTTTATTACATCTTCTGGAAGTTGTCTAACTTTTTTTCCTGCTATCATTTTTCTTTCCTTATAAGGGATTTTTGTTAAAATCTTACTGTAATCTTGTCAAATTTTTATAAAGCAATAATTTATGCTAATATAATATTTAAAAATCAACAAACAACAAGGAGGGCTAACATGGCCGTAAGAAAACTAGAAAAGTCAGAATGGGAAGATTACTTTAACGAGTTTGACAAAAAGTATAGAGAAGGTTTAATTCCTCCTAAGGAAGTCCAGATTGAGATTGTAAATGAAGAAATTGGTGATCAAATTGAGACATGGTGGCAGCCTCTTATAGGTCTGGCATATGATCCAAAGGATGATGAGTTTGAAGTAGCAGCAGAAAGACATGATCACCTTATTCACAAACCTATTGAAATATACGTAGATGAAGATGTAAATGGAGTAATAACAGCAGTGGAAGTTATTCAGGCTGATGGGACTAAGCACATTATAAAGCTTAGAACACCTCAATAATAGATTAAGGGGCTGAATGCCCCTTATTTACTATGAAAAAGTTTTTATTTGCTAGTCTTTTATCTGTATCTTTAGTATATGCGGAGGATTTATATCTATCTCCTACTCAAATAGAAATTTACAAGGATAAATCTTTTCTTTTGTCAGAATCAAAAGCAAAATTTTTAAAAAAAGGTAGTATAAATATATTTATACCTGGAATTAAAAGTTTTGAAGATGCTATAGTTTCTATTGGAGATTTAAACTGTAATATACTCCTTGAAAAAGAAAATTTGGTAAAAAATAAAAAAATAAAGCTATTAAAAACTAAAATAAAATCGTTGAAAATTCTTTTTGAAGCAAAATTAGAAGAAAGTAAAGCTTTCCAAAGAATAAATGTTAATATTTCTAATATTGATAATGTTTATAGAAAATATAATAAACTTTTAGCTGAAATTTCACTTTTAAAGAGTAAAATAAAAAAACTAGAAGATAAACTTAAAAGTTTAGAAGAATCGACAGGGAAAAACTTTAAATTAGTTTATAAATGTAATAAACCTGCAAAGAGTTACATTAGATCGTTTTCTCCTATAAATATTTTTGGATATCAGGAATACTCTATATACGGTTTTACAGATATTAAAAAATTAAAAATTGATAATATTATTACGTTAGAGAATAAAACAAATATTTCACTTAAGAATATCTCAGTAAAATATCATAATTTTATGAAAAATTCTTTTATAGAACCACCACCTTTTTTCAGACCTGCGGATAGAACGTATCGAAGATCCATAGCATTAGCTGAAGCTATTCCCGTTTCTGAATATAAGGAAACGTTTTCTAAATCCTATTTCCTTGTTAAGAATGTTTATCTTCCTAAAAAGGAAACAATAAAACTTTTCATATCTTCAGACGTTTATCCTGCAGACTTTAGTGTATATATAGATGGATATGCTACTGTTACACCATTTTTGATGGCTATATTTAAAGCTGATAAAAATTTTCCTTTTTCTCACGGAAAGTTTTTTATTGATGGACTTTTTCTTGGAAAAGGTTTAGTAAAAGCTATTAGTAAGGGAAAAGAAAATAGTCTCTTTTTTGGTGAAGATGTATTATTTGACGTTAGAAAAGAGAAAGTAGAAGATAGCTTTGAAAATGTATCTGAAGATACAGTTAAACATACTGTTAAATGGAAATATGTTTTGAAAAATAATCATAAAACAGGTATGCAAGCAACGATAGTAGATAGACTTCCTAAGGAAGTAGCTATGAAAAAAATAAAGTATATGTCAGATATCCCCTGGGAAAAACATACAGCTGATGGAAAAGTTGTATGGAAAATTTTCTTAAAACCAAACCAGGAGTTAGGCTTCTCTTTTGGATATATTGAAACATATAAGATTAAATAATAAACATGGCATCTCCATAGGAAAAAAATCTGTATCTTTCTTTTATTGCCTCTTTGTAAGCTCTAAGAATAAATTCTTTCCCTGCAAAAGCTGAAACTAGCAACAACAGTGTAGATTTTGGCAGATGAAAGTTTGTTATAAGTTTATCTACTATTTTGAACTTGTATGGTGGATAGATAAAAATATCACTAAAACCTTCTTTTTTCCCTGTCTGAGCATACGTTTCTAATGTTCTTACAACTGTTGTTCCTACAGCAATAACACTTTTCCCTTTTTCTTTTGTTTCCTGCAAAAGCTTTAATGTTTCTTCAGGAATATGGTAATACTCTTCATGCATTTTGTGTTTTGTTATATCTTCTGTCTGTATAGGTCTAAATGTTCCAAGTCCAACGTGGAGAGTAACAA
>JALVKE010000044.1 GCA_027028005.1 Persephonella sp.
CTTAAAATATGACATGGATCATATTTTAGACGGGACAAAAAATTTGATAAAAACAAACTAAGATTTGTGTAAGTTATTGAAAATAAATGAAAAATTAAATAATAAATACATAACAAAGCGATATGTCTTGTCCTGCATATCGAAAATGAGCTAACGCTTGATATTCAAGCGTTTGAGTAAGATTAAGCCAGTTTTTGCAAATAGTTTGCACCACTAAAATCCTCGCTAACACTAGTAAATACTGGAGCTAGAACTAACCCGCTCTCTTTAGGGTATTGCGACATGGCAGGACGACATAATAAGTTTTAGTTACCAAGACCCCTAGAACTAACCCGCTTACCGAAAGTGATATCTGCCCGTGTTTAAGTAAAGCTAACGAGAAAAAGTCTGTTCTTTCGTTTTATTTGAATAAAAACAGTTCAAGGAAAGTTTTGGGCATCTATCACTTTTTTAGGGTATTGCGACGAACATGAAAGTTTTTCTTTTAATTCTTCACTGTTAATACTTGATTTTGTTAAGGAAACTCTCCAAAAACAATAAGGAATAAATAAATTACTATTATTTTTTGTTTGCTCATTTCAATACTAAATAGCTACTTATATTTAGGTAGTAATATTGTTCTTATAACCTCTGATATAATTTGTAATAAAGCAATCCTTATAAAGAGGTAAATAGTTGAAAAAAATCTTTTTGTTATTTTTATCTTTTATAACTGTTTCGCTTGCGGGTGAGATTAATATATATGCAGCATCAGATTTAGTTTTTGCATTCAAAGAGTTAAAAAAGGTTTACCAGAAAAAGTATCCTCAGGATAAAATAAGAGTTATCTTCGGTTCCTCAGGTAAAGGTTACAGCCAGATAGTAAACAATGCACCTTTTGATATTATTTTTTCTGCTAATGAAAAATACGTAAAAAAACTAGAAGAAAAAGGCTTTACAGTATCTCCTATCAAGCTTTATGCTTATGGGAAAATCATCTTATGGACTAGAAAAGATAGTGGAATAGATATAAAAAAAGGTGCAGATATTCTCTTAGATAAAAACGTTAAAAGGATTTCCATAGCAAATTGGAAACATGCTCCATATGGAGTTGCAGCTAAAGAATGTCTTGAATACTACAATCTGTTTGAAAAAGTAAGAAATAAACTTATTCTTGGAGAGAATATAGCTCAAACTGCTCAGTATGCCGAAGCAGGAGCAGCAGATGTTGGAATAATTGCTCTTTCTTTAGCTCTAAGCAATAGATTAAAAAAAGAAGGAAATTACTATCTATTATCTGAAAAATGCTATACTCCAATTCGTCAAGCTTTTGCAGTTTTAAAACATGCAAAAGTAGATAAAGAAAGATTTAACACAGCAATGAGATTTTTTAACTTTATTTCATCAAGAGAAGCAAAAAATATATTAAAAAAATACGGTTTTTCTTTGCCTGAAAAACAATGAACGTATTAGAAGGTTATATAGAAGAAATCATTTCTTCTGAAGGAATATCCTTAGTTACTATAGATACTAGAGAAGGTAAGCTATCAACTCTTGTTTTTGATACTCCTGAAAATAACAATTACCTAAAAGTAGGAAATAAAATAAAACTTCTTTTTAAAGAGACAGAAGTTGCTACAGCAAAAGGGGAAGTTTCAAACATTTCCCATCAAAATATTCTAGAAGGTATTGTGGAAGATGTATCTTTAGGAAAAGTTGTAGTTTATCTCAAGATAAAACTTAAAACAACATCTATAGGCTCTATTATAACAAGAAAATCTTTTGATAGATTATCTATAAAAATAGGAGATAGAATAAAAGCTATAATCAAATCTACAGAAATATCTTTAGAGAAGGTTTAATTGTGGAGAATATAGACTTTACTCCTTTTTTTCTCTCTCTTAAACTAGGTTTTATAACCACTGTATTGCTGTTTTTTATAGGTGTTCCTTTAGGGTACTTTATAGCTTATTCAAAAATAAGGTTTAAATCTATTTTTGAAGCACTAATTGCTCTTCCTCTTGTTTTACCTCCTACTGTGCTAGGGTTTTATCTTCTTTTGCTTTTTAATAAAAAAGGCTTAATAGGTTCTTTATGGGAAAAAATTACCGGACATCAGCTAGCCTTTCATTTTGAAGGATTAGTGGCAGCCTCTTTAATCTTTAGTCTACCTTTTATGGTACATCCTTTAATAGCAGGTTTTAAATCTGTAGATAAGTCTCTTATAGAGGCTAGCTATACACTAGGGAAAACAAAACTACAAACCCTTTTTAAGGTTATTCTTCCTAATATGAAACCTTCTGTTATAACAGGAATTGTTCTTACCTTTGCCCATACAATAGGTGAGTTTGGAGTAGTTCTAATGGTTGGAGGGAATATAGAAGGAGAAACAAAAGTTGTGTCTATTGCCATATATGATGCTGTAGAAAGTTTAGATTATACATCAGCTCATATATATTCAGCTATATTAGTTGCTATATCTTTTTTTACCCTGTTGGTTGTTTACATTCTCAATAAAAGATTTGAGGTTTAAATGATAGAAATTGATATAGAAAAGAAACTAATAGGAGCTGAAGGAAAATTTAATTTAAAATTTTCCTTTTCTTCAGAGAAGAATGTTTTTTTATCCCTCTTTGGAAAATCAGGAAGTGGAAAAACAACTATTCTTCGAATTATTGCCGGTTTAGAGAAAGCTGACAGAGGAAAGATCATCGTCAATAATAGAGTGTGGCTTGATACTGAGAAGAAAATAGATATTCCACCTCAAAAAAGAAATGTGGGTTTTGTGTTTCAAAACTATGCACTTTTTCCAAACATGACTGTTTTAGAAAATATTTTATTTGCAATGGGCAAAAAAGATATAGAAAAAGCGCTAGAGATACTAAAAGAAGTAGAGCTAGAGACGCTAAAAGACAGGTATCCTAACACCCTCTCAGGTGGACAACAGCAGAGAGTAGCTCTAGCCAGAGCTATAGCAAGAAATCCAGAAATACTTTTGTTAGATGAACCCCTTTCAGCACTTGATTTTTCTGTAAGATTTAAACTTCAAGATCTTATAAAGAAACTACATCAAAAGTTCAAGCTTACAACGATACTTGTTTCCCATGAACCTCAAGAAGTTATCAAGCTTTCAGATATTGTCATTCATATAGAAAATGGGAAAGTTTTAAAAGTTGGAAAGCCTATAGAAATATTTAAGAACAAAGAAATATCAGCTAAGTTTTCATTTTTTGGTTATGTTGTTGATATAAAGAAAGTAGATATTCTTTACTTAGCTATTATTAATATAGGAACAGATATTGTTGAAGTTGCTTTAACTGAGGATGATATTAAGGAGATAAAAATAGGGGATAGGGTTTTAGTAGCATCAAAAGCTTTTAATCCAATAATAAAAAAAGCTCCCTTAAGGGAGCCTTAAAACTATTCTGATAATTTATCTAATTCTTCTTTAGGTAAAATAGCTTCAACTTCAGCATACTGTCTAATTCCTGTACCTGCAGGAACAATATTACCAATAATTACGTTTTCTTTTAGACCTTCAAGTTTATCTTCTTTACCTTCAACAGCAGCATCAGCAAGAACTCTAGTTGTTTCCTGGAATGAAGCAGCAGATATCCAACTTCTTGTAGATAGAGAAGCTTTTGTTATACCAACAAGAACAGGCTCTGCTTTAGGTGGTCTGCCACCTTCTTCAATAATTCTTTGAATTTCTTCTTCTAAATCAACTTTATCAACTATTTCGTTAAGTAGGAATTTACTATCTCCAGGATCAACTATCTTAACTTTTCTAAGTATCTGTCTAATGATTACTTCAAAGTGTTTATCGTTAATTTCAACTCCCTGAAGTCTATAAACCATCTGAACTTCTTTAACAAGGAATTTAGCAAGTTCTTCAGGTCCCATAATTTTAAGGATGTCGTGAGGGTTTGGCGTTCCATCTGTTAACGGATCACCTGCTTTTACAGTCTCTCCGTCTTTCACAATGATAAACTTACCTTTGGCAATTGAGTACTCTTTTTGTAGACCTGTTTCAGGATTGAAAACAATAACTTTAAATCCTTTAGATTTTAGTCTAACAACTCCTTCAAATTCAGCTTTTAAAGAGCCATCATCGGTGAGATTTTGTCCTTCTAAAACATGCTGACCATTTTTAACAATAACAAGAGCATCTTTTGGAACATCATAAGTTTTTGATTTACCTGTTATAGGATTGTAAACAATAATTTCTTCTGCATCTTCATAAATTCTTACAACTCCATCTATCTCAGAAACAATAGCTTTGTTCTTTGGTTCTCTTGCTTCTAGAAGTTCTTCAACCCTTGGTAAACCACCAACAATATCTCTAACTTTTGCTGTTTCTTTAGGTATTTTAGCAATAATATCCCCAGCTTGAACTTTTAGACCTTTTTTTACCTGCAGGTAGTTATGGTAAACGTCTGAGTGCTCAGCTTCTGTACAAGCAAGACATTTGTCCCATTTAGTTTCTAGTTGATCTCTTGAAAGCATTAAAATTGTGTTAACTGGAAGATCATACGTATACTCTTTTCCATCTTCTCCTTTAATAACTATTCTTGGTGTGTGAAGAACAGCGTCTTTTGGTCTCATAAAGCTTATATCAAGAATTGTTTTTCCAGTTATTGGATCTTTTTCTTCTCTTAATGTAACATCCAAAATAACGTCTCTAAGTTCAAGCTCTCCAGAAACTTCTGCAATAATAGGTGTAGAGAATGGATCCCACTCAACAAGCACATCTCCAGGTTTTACTTTCTGTCCTTCTTTAACCTTTAAGATACTTCCATAAGATACAGGAAATCTTTCTAATGGCTTTCCATTTTCGTCAACTATTTGAATGGCACCATCTCTATTAATAACTAGGACTCTACCTTCTCTATCAACAACAGTTTTTACATTGAGAAGTTTCACATATCCTTCTTTTGTAGCTTCATGTTTTGTCTGAACTTTTTTAGCTGTAGCAGCACCACCAATGTGGAAGGTTCTCATTGTAAGCTGCGTTCCAGGTTCACCGATAGATTGTGCAGCAATAATACCTACTGCTTCTCCAATGTCAACAAGTTTTTTCTGAGCAAGGTCTCTACCATAACATTTTGCACATACACCTCTTCTTTGCTCGCATGTTAAAACAGATCTTATTTTAACTTCTTCAATTCCTGCATTTTCAATTTCTTTAGCTTTTTCTTCATTTATCTCTTCTCCAGCTTTAACGATAACCTCTTTAGTGTAAGGGTCTATAATATCTTCTGCAGCATATCTTCCTACAATTCTATCTTTTAAAGGAACAATAATTTCTCCACTTTCTATTATTGCACTTACAACTAAACCATTTAATGTTCCACAATCATCATTTGTTATAACAACATCCTGGGCAACATCAACAAGTCTTCTAGTTAAGTATCCAGCAACAGCTGTTTTTAACGCTGTATCAGCAAGACCTTTTCTTGCTCCATATGTAGATATAAAGTACTCAACAACTGTTAGCCCTTCTCTAAAGTTAGATCTAATAGGGGTTTCAATAAATTCTCCTGAGTGTTTTGCCATTAGACCACGCATACCAGCAAGCTGTCTAATCTGATCCTTATTACCTCTAGCTCCTGATAGTGCCATCATGTAGATTGGGTTAAATATACCAGGATATTTCTTTCCATTTTCAACCCTTTCAGCTTTTTCGAGCTCTTCAAACATTAATCTTGTTACTTCATTTGTAGTCTGTGACCATATATCAATAACCTTATTATGTCTTTCACCTTTTGTGATAATTCCATCAACGTACTGTTTCCAAACCTTTTCTGCAGCTTCTTCAGCTTTCTTAACGATTTCCCACTTTTTCTTAGGAACAACTAAGTCATCTATAGATATAGATACAGCTGCTTTTGCTGCATACTCAAATCCTAAAGCTTTTAATTTATCCAAAGTTTGAGCTGTAATCTCATTTCCAAACTGCTCATATATTTCAGATATGATTTTTGATATCTTTTTCTTATCTAGTGGTTCGTTAACAAATCTAAATCCTTCTGGAAGAATCTGATTAAAAATAAGTCTCCCTACACTTGTTTCTATAATTTTTCCATTTTTTCTAACTTTAATTTTTGCAAGAAGATCAACTTTTCCAAGATCGTGAGCTAACATCGCTTCTTCTTCGTTGGCAAATAATTTTCCTTCTCCTTTAGAACCTTCTATAATCTGTGTCATATAGTAGGCACCAAGGATTATATCCTGAGAAGGCATAGTAATAGGCTTTCCATGAGCTGGTGAAAGTATATTCTGGGTAGAAAGCATTAAAACGTAAGACTCTATCTGTGCTTCAATAGATAAAGGTACGTGAACAGCCATCTGGTCACCGTCAAAGTCAGCGTTAAACGGTGGACATACAAGTGGATGAAGTTTTATCGCCTTTCCTTCAACAAGTACAGGTTCAAATGCCTGAACAGACATTCTGTGAAGTGTAGGTGCCCTATTTAAAAGAACTGGATGCTGTTTTACAACTTCCTCAAGACATTCCCATACTTCAGGGGCCCTTTCTTCTACCATTCTCTTTGCATTTTTTATAGATGTAGCATATCCTTTCTCTTCAAGTCTTCTATATATAAATGGTTTAAATAGCTCAAGTGCCATTATTTTAGGAAGACCACATTCGTGCATTTCAAGCTCAGGTCCAACAACAATTACAGAACGACCTGAGTAATCAACCCTCTTACCAAGAAGGTTCTGTCTAAATCGTCCCTGTTTACCTCTTAGAGAGTCAGAGAGCGATTTTAACGGTCTGTTGTTTTGTGTAACAATTCTTCCCCTTCTTCCATTATCAATAAGAGCATCTACAGCTTCTTGAAGCATTCTCTTCTCGTTTCTTATGATAATCTCTGGAGCATCAAGTTCTATAAGTCTCTTAAGCCTGTTATTTCTGTTTATAACCCTTCTATAGAGATCATTAAGATCAGATGTTGCAAATCTTCCACCATCAAGAGGAATTAAAGGTCTTAAATCTGGTGGAATAACAGGTATTACATCAAGGATCATCCATTCAGGTCTATTTCCAGATTTTATAAATCCTTCTATAAGTCTAAGTCTTCTAACCAATTTCTTTAACTTCTGTTCAGCTACTTCTTTAAGAATAGTCTGTCTTACACTATCTTTTATTACATCAAACACAGGAATATCTGGATGTGTTTCTCTAAACTTTTTATAAAGCTTTTCTATAGCTTCTGGACCTTTTGCCACTTCAAATGCATCTTCTCCAAATTCTTCTACATACTTTTTATAATCTTCTTCATGAAGAAGCTGTCCAAATTTTAAAGGTGTATTTTTAGGGTCTATAACAACATAGTATTCTTTTGTTAAGATAGCATCTATTTCCTTATCTGTAGGAATAACATCTCCAAATTTTAATCCAACTTCTGCAAGTCTTCTTGCAATTTCAGTAATAACTTTTTTATATAATCTTTCTTGCTTTTCTTTGAACTCAGGACCAAGTTCATCAAATCCTATCGCATAAGATTTCATCTCTTTTCTAAGTTTTTCAGCATAAGCTTCAAGATCTATTCTTGATAGAATATCTTTTACTTTTTCAGCTCCCATGCCATATTCATATTTTTCTGAATGCTCATACTCGTAAGCTTCCCTAAACTCCTCTTCAGACTTCACATAAAGTTTCACATATTTAGTTAAAGCTCCATCCATTAATGGAATTGTATTTGGATCGTTTTCAAAAGCTTCTTCCTGATCTTCATCTGGGTGTTCAACAATAAGATAAGATTCAAAGTATATAACTCTCTCAATATCTCTAGATGTTAATCCTAAAAGGTTTCCAATTTTTGATGGAGTTGATTTTAAATACCATATGTGAGCAACAGGAGAAGCAAGTTCTATATGTCCAAATCTTTCTCTTCTAACGTCTGATCTTGTTACTTCAACTCCACATCTATCACAAATTGTACCTTCATACTTTTTCTTTTTATACTTTCCACATAAACATTCATAATCTTTTACTGGCCCAAATATCTTTGCACAGAATAAGCCATCTTTTTCCGGTTTTAATGTTCTATAGTTTAGTGTTTCAGGTTTTTTAACCTCTCCATAAGACCAACTTCTTATAACTTCTGGAGAAGCTAGTGTAAGTTTTATACTTTCAAAGGGCATTAAACCTTTTGCTTTGTTTTCGTCTATCAAGGTATAAACCTCCTAAAAATTTCTTAAGACAGGGAAGGAAACCCTCCCCTAAAAGAGATATTATTTAAAACAGTTCTTTCTTTTCCTTTCCTTTAGAAACAATGTCCACCTTATCACAAGGTTCTTTACTACCATCTTCAAAGGTACATTGAACATCTAAAGCAAGGGCTTTAAGTTCCCTAACAAGAACCTTAAATGACTCTGGAACACCTATATCGTAATAATATTTACCTTTAATGATTGACTCGTAAACTCTCTTTCTACCTTCTATATCATCAGATTTTACAGTAAGCATCTCTTGGAGAGTATATGCAGCACCATGAGCTTCCAGTGCCCAAACTTCCATCTCTCCAAATCTCTGTCCACCAAACTGTGCTCTACCACCAAGAGGCTGTTGAGTAATAAGAGAGTAAGGACCTGTAGAACGAGCGTGTATCTTATCATCAACCATATGAATAAGTTTTAGCATGTACATGTATCCAGCAGTAACTTCAAAATCAAATGGTTCTCCTGTTCTTCCATCTATAAGGGTCATCTTTCCATTTGGTTTAAAGCCAGCTTTATCAAGCATTTTCTTAATATCTTCTTCTGTTGCACCTTCAAAAACAGGTGTTCTAACAGGAATACCTATCTGAGTTAAATCTTTCATAACATCTCTTAATGTTTCTTCATCTAGAGTGTTAAGGTACTCCTCTAGGAACTTAACATCTTCATCTCTATATTTCTGAACAAGTTTATCCTCAGTATCATTAGCTATCTTATAGTATTCAACAATTTTTTTAATAATTTCTTCCTTTGAATTTATTTTCTTAAGTTCTTCTTCAAGTTCTTTCCCTAGGTTTTTAGCAGCAAGTCCAAGATGTGTTTCAAGGATCTGACCAACGTTCATACGTGAAGGAACACCAAGAGGGTTTAATACAATATCTACAGGTGTTCCATCTTCCATAAATGGCATATCTTCCTCTGGTAAAACAACGGAAATAACACCTTTATTTCCGTGTCTACCAGCCATTTTATCTCCAACTTGTATCTTACGTTTCTGAGCTATATAAACTTTTACAAGTTCATTTACTCCAGGTTTAAGGTCTGAACCTTTTAAAATTGTAGCTTTTTGTTTTTCATAAATATTTTCCCATAGTTCTATCTGAAGTTTTGCTTTAGCTACAATATCTTCAACCTTCTTAGCCACTTCTTCGTCTGATAGGAAACCAGATGGATTTACCACTATGAATCTTAAAACCTGATCTACTTTATCTTCAGTGATTTTCTCTCCTTTTTTAATGACTGTTTTTCCACCAATTTTTATATCTCTTGGAACCTTTTGTCCAATAATAAGCTGTTTTATAAGCTCATCTCTTCTAGAGAGTATAAACTTTTTCTTCTCTTCCAGTTCTTTCTCAAGTTTTTGGATTTCTTCTTCTATTAACTGCTGTAAGTACTTATCTGTTTTCTTTCCAGGCTTTTTCCTTGCAAAAACCTGTACATCAACAACAATACCTTCAACACCAGCAGGGACTCTTAAAGATGAGTCTTTAACATCGGCAGCCTTCTCCCCAAATATTGCAAGAAGAAGTTTTTCTTCTGGAGTTGGCTGACTTTCTCCTTTTGGAGTTACTTTACCAACAAGAATGTCTCCTGGTTTTACATAAGCACCAACTCTTATTATTCCGTGTTCATCTAGGTTAGCTAAAGCTTTTTCAGATACTCCAACAACGTTTCTTGTTATCTCTTCTGGTCCTAATTTTGTTTCTCTAGCTTCGCATTCAAACTCTTCTATATGAATAGATGTAAATACATCATCTTTAACAAGTCTTTCAGATATAACTATAGCATCCTCAAAGTTATATCCTCTCCAAGGCATGAAAGCAACTAGAATGTTTTTGCCAAGGGCAAGCTCACCTTTATATGTTGATGTACCATCAGCTATAACTGTTCCCTTTTCTACCCTATCTCCTCTTCTTACAAGGGGTCTCTGGTTCATGCATGTTGCCTGGTTAGAGCCTTTAAACTTCATTAGCTCATACACATCTAATCCAATATCCAATGGATCATCTTCGTTTATTTCATCAGGATTTACAGCTATAACAATTCTATTTCCTGATACTGACTCAACAACTCCACCTCTTTTAGCTACAACTGCTGCTCCTGAATGCTCAGCAACAATTTTTTCCATTCCTGTTCCAACAAGTGGATACTCTGTTTTAAGTAGTGGAACAGCCTGACGCTGCATGTTTGATCCCATAAGAGCCCTGTTTGCATCGTCATGCTCAAGGAATGGTATTAATGAAGCTGAAACAGAAACGACCTGTTTAGGAGAAACATCCATGTAGTCAACTTCTTCAGGAGATACAAGTCTAATATCTCCCTTTGCCCTTGCTAAAACCCTTTCATTTATAAATTTGCCTTCTTCATCTATTGGTGCGTTAGCTTGAGCAATGATGTATTTTTCTTCATCGTAAGCGGCAAGATACTCTATCTCATCAGTAACTTTTCCATCTACTACTTTTCTATATGGTGACACTAAAAAGCCAAACTCGTTTAATGTTGAGTAAACAGTCATAGAAGAAATCAGTCCAATATTTTGACCTTCAGGAGTTTCTATTGGACAAACCCTTCCATAGTGAGTGGGATGAACGTCCCTGATTTCAAACTTTGCACTATCCCTTGTTAAACCACCAGGACCAAGAGCTGATAGTCTTCTTTTATGTGTAAGCTCTGCTAGAGGATTCGCCTGATCCATGAATTGAGATAGTTGGCCACCCTTTAGGAACTCTAAAATAGAACCTGTTACATATCTTGGATTTATAACATCTGCTGGTTTTAGGTTTGGATCTTCTATATCAATTGTAGCAACTCTATCTCTGAAGGCCTTATTCATCCTAACAAGACCAAGTCTTGTCTGATTTTCAAGAAGCTCACCTACAGGTCTAACCCTTCTATTTCCAAGATGGGCTATATCGTCAACTTCCTTTTTCCCAAGTCTAAGCTCTAGTAAATACTTAACAATAGCAATAATATCAGGTAAAAGTATGAATCTAGCTTCATCGTCAAGGTGAGGTTTAACCTTTATTTCATCAAATTTAATTTTTTTCAGTTTTTCTATAACTGTTTCATCTATTTTTGTTCCTGCTTTTAGTATTTCATCTCCAACCTTAACATCTTCAGCTAACTCTAAAGGAGGATAATCTTCTAATAAAGTATCAAGATCTAGAGGTTTTATTGCTTTAGGTATTTCATGGACTTTTGCATTTATTTTAACCCTTCCGACCCTAGAAAGATCATATCTTTGAGGATCATAGAACATTGAATTAAAAAGTTCATTTGCTCTTCTTAAGAATGCTTTTGGATCCATTACAGCAGTATCTGTAGGTCTCATCTTCCTATATATTTCAACTCTAGCTGCATCCTGGAATGTAAACTGTGCATTTATCTGAGGTTCATCTTTCTTAAGTGTCTCAACAATAATATTTCCATAGAGAGACTTTCTAAAAACAAGAGGAGAAATTGCAACAATCTCTTCTATATTAATTCTTTCATCTGTTAAATATCTTTGTAGATTTCTTATTTCAACATTTCTCTCTTTTCTAATAGTAACAAGATTTCCTTTCTCATCTTTTTCTTCAGTTGTATATGTAATAAAAATTTCATCATTTTCTATCTCTTGTTCTAATTCTTCTGGAGTTAAAACAGCACCTGTGGATTGATCTACAATCTCCCCATTTATATTTTTGTAATACTTAACATCTCCATAAAACTTTTTGAGAATTTTATAAGCTGTATCTAAACCAAAGGCTCTTAAAACTGTAGTACCTAGTAGTTTTCTTCTATCTATTCTTGCGTGGAATATTTCTATATTAGTTGCGTATTCAAACTCAAGTCTTGAACCTTTTTCAGGAATAATAGACCCTTTATATATAATTCTTGTTAAGATATCTTTAGTTTTATCTTCTTTTGCTTCAAAGAAAATACCAGATGATCTGATTAACTGAGAAACAACAACTCTTTCACTACCATTTATAATAAAGTAAGCTTTATCTGTTATAAGAGGAATATCTCCGAAATATACCTTCTGTTTTCTTATTGTTCTTGGTATAACTTCTCCAGTTTCAGGATCTATCTGATTTACAATCAGTTCTAACAACACTCTGAGAGGTGCACTGTATGTTAAACCCTTATATTTACATTCTTCTACTGTATGCTTTTCTTTGTATATTAATGTTCCTCCACAATAAGGACAAGGAACCCCTTTTCCACCTACAACATCTTCAGGAAGAGGTTTCCTACATCTTCCACATTCCCAATCTCCAATTTCGTAAGCAATGTAATTTATAGTAATTTGGCCATTAGGATCTTCAAAAGGAAAAGATGTTCTAAATATATTTTCTAAGCCTTTATTCTCTCTTTCATAAGGATTTTTATCAAACTGTATAAAATCTTCAAAAGATTTTTTTGGTACATGTAATAAATCTGGAGGAGATAAAACTTCCTTTCTTCTAGATAGATTTTTTCTGAGAGGATTATAAGGCAATTTTTTTATGCTTCTCATTCTTGCACCACCTTTTTGGTTTGTTTAGGAATATGTATAGAAATGAATAAAGGCAGACCACCCCCTGAGCAGCCTGCCTTAAAAACAGATATAAAAAAATATGTTTTTTTTATGATTTTGCAACTTACTTAATTTCGACTGTTGCACCAGCTTCTTCAAGTTTAGCTTTAATCTGTTCAGCTTCTTCTTTAGAAACTCCTTCTTTGATTGGTTTTGGAGCACTATCAACAAGTTCCTTAGCCTCTTTAAGACCAAGCCCAGTGATTTCTCTAACAACTTTAATAACGTTGATCTTTTTCTCCCCTGGACTTTGAAGAATTACATCAAATTCAGTTTTTTCTTCAGCAGCAGCACCGCCAGCAGCACCACCAGCAGCAGGAGCAGCAGCTACCATTGCAGCAGCAGATACTCCAAATTCTTCTTCTAATTCTTTAACGAGCTCTGCAAGCTCTAAAACAGTCATGTTTTTAATTGCTTCTTTAATTTCTTCCTTTGAGATTGTTGCCATAGTATTTAAACCTCCTTTAAATTTTTCAGTTTTGTTTAACCTTCTTTTTCTTTCTTCTCTTTAATTGCTTCTAATACCATAACAGCTTTTTGTGGTACAGCATTAAGTACTCTTACAAAGTTTGTAACTGGTGCCATCATTGTAGCAAGTAGCTGTGCAAGAAGTTCTTCTCTGCTTGGTAGCGATGCAAGTTCCTCAATCTTTTCAGGAGAAACAAATGTTCCTTCAAGTAAACCACCTTTAACCTTTGCACTTTCACTTGTTTTTAAGAAATCTTTTAAAGCCTTTGCTGCATCTACTATATCTTCGTATGCAAAAATTACAGCAGAAGGCTCTTTGAAAATTTCAATTTTATCATAAAGTTCAGTTCCATTGCAAGCTCTATGTAAAATAGTATTTTTTATAACTTTTATTTCTGCATCTTTTTTCTTTATAGCCTTTCTAAAATCGGCCATAGAGTTAGCATCAACACCTGTAAAATCAAATACAACCATTAATTTTGCTTTATTTATCTTATCCTGTACTTCTTCTACAATTTTTTGTTTTTTCAGAATGGATTTTCTCATCTCAGCTACTGCCATTTTATTCCTCCAAATTAAGCTGCTTTAGCTTCTAAAGATTTAAGAATTGAAGCTATATCCAATTTAACAGACGGACTCATTGTTGTTTTCATAACAAGGTTCTTCATATACTGTCCTTTTAAACCTGAAGGTCTTAATTTTTGAACAGTTTCAATAACTTCAAGGGCATTTTCAACAAGTTTTTGATTATCAAAGGAAACTTTTCCTATAGGAACGTGTAAGTTTCCTGTTTTATCTACTTTAAATTCAACTCTTCCTTTTTTAGCTTCTGTTACTGCTTTTTTTACATCTTGAGTTACAGTTCCTACTTTAGGGTTTGGCATTAAACCTCTTGGACCAAGAATCCTACCTAGTTTTGCAACTTTAGGCATCATATCAGGGGTTGCTATAACCACATCAAAGTCAAGCCAGTTTTCATTAAGGATTTTGTTTATAATCTCTTCTCCACCTACATAATCAGCACCAGCTTCTTCTGCCTCTTTAACTTTTTCACCTTGTGTTATAACAAGAACTTTTAGCTCTTTACCCAAACCATGAGGAAGAACAACTGAACCTCTTACCATCTGATCAGCATACTTTGGATCAACTCCAAGTCTAAATATCAGCTCTACAGTTTCATCAAAGTTTCTCTTTAAAACATCTTCCATTTTTTTGACAGTTTCCACAGCTTCTTCTAAGGAGTAAGATTTGTTTTTGTCAACAAGTTTTAAAGCATTTAAATATTTTTTTCCTCTTTTTGCCATGGTTACGCCTCCATACCTTCTACTTCAATTCCCATACTACGAGCAGTACCAACTATTGATCTCATAGCAGCTTCAATATCATCTGTATTCATATCTTTTAGTTTAATTTCTGCAATTTCCCTAACTTGCTCTTTTGTAACTTTACCAACTTTCTCTCTCTTAGGATCAGAAGCTCCCTTTTTAATACCAGCAGCTTCTTTCAGTAGATATGAAGCTGGAGGGGTTTTTAAGATAAACGTGAAAGATCTATCACTGTACACAGTGATAACAACTGGAACAATTGTTCCAGGCTTTAAGTCAGCTGTCGCTGCATTAAAAGCCTTAACGAATTCCATAATGTTTACACCATGTTGACCTAATGCAGGACCAACTGGTGGTGATGGTGAAGCTTGTTGAGCTGGTATCATCAGCTCAATTGTTGCTACAACTTTTTTTGCCATTAAAATAGCACCTCCTTATATTTTCTCCACCTGGGAGAAACTAAGTTCAACCGGTGTTAATCTCCCAAAAATGGTTACTAAAACAATTAATTTTTCTTTTTCTGGAATAACTTGATCTACAACTCCTGTAAAGTTCATAAATGGACCTTCAATAACTCTAACTTGATCTCCTTTTTGGAATAGGAGTTTTTTAACTTTTGGAGCACCTTTCTGTATCTGATTTAAAACTTTCATCACATCTTTTTCATCTAAAGGAACAGGTACTCCACCTGCACTTACAAAACCAATTATATACGGAGTTTTCTTTATTAGATCTATAAGATCATCATTTAATTCAGCTTTTATAAGAAGATAACCAGGAAAAACTTTATTTTCTAATACGATTCTTGCTTCTGTTTTATTTTCTTTACACTGTATCTTTTGCCCAGGCTTATATATAGGGCTGTGTTGAACACACTGTTCATCTCCTTCTACACTCTCAGCTACTCTAACTTTTCCATCTTCTATAACAAAAACAGTATCTCCTTTTTTTCCTCTTACTACAATTTCTCTATTTGCACCTTTTAATGAAACTCTATATTTTTCTTTTCCTAGCGCTTTTATTACAACTTTTTCTTCGGCGGGAACTAGAACTTCATCAACAAGGTGTTTCATATTATGAAGTTCTAGCATTTTTAAGAGATTTTCCTTTGCTCTTATCTCAAGATTTGATTGTGTATATAATGCATACCATTTCTTTTTATCTTCTTTCTTTTCTTCTTTTTCTTCTTTCTGTGTCTCTACACCAGTATTTTCATTTTCTTCCTTTTTTTCTTCCTTAGTTTCTTTATTTAAACTTTCTAACTCTATCTTTTTTTTATCTTTAATTTCCTGTTCTTTTTTTTCCTCAGACATCTATTTTAACCTCAGTATAATTATCATCTAAAAAGAAAATTCATTATTTGTTGAAAGATGAGATCTAGACCCCACAGGTAAACAGAAAGTACTAGCGTAAAAACAATAACAGCTATAGTTGCATGTTTAACTAATGTTTTAGAGGGCCACGTAACCTTTTTTAACTCTTCATTAACTTCTTTGAAAAACTGGATTAACTCTGCCGGTTTCAATGTTATCCCCTTAAAATAAATAAACGGGGCAGGAAGGACTCGAACCCTCGACCGCGGGATTTGGAGTCCCGTGCTCTACCAACTGAGCTACTGCCCCTTTCTAAATCTACTTAATTTCTCTATGTAAAGTATGCTTTCTACAGAATTTGCAATATTTTCTAAGCTCCAATCTATCCTGATGCTTTCTCTTATTTTTAGTAGTAGTGTAGTTTTTCCTTTTACACTCTGTACAAGCTAGTGTAATAATCTCTCTTGCCATTTACAAATCCCCTTTATGATTATTCAATAATTTGAGTAACAACACCAGCACCAACAGTTCTACCACCTTCTCTGATAGCAAATCTCATCTGCTCTTCAATAGCTACAGGCACCATCAACTCTACTGTTAACTCTACGTTATCCCC
>JALVKE010000045.1 GCA_027028005.1 Persephonella sp.
AGTCCATCCAGCTGTATTGAAATGATTTCGGGGGAATTATCCCCCTATTTTTGTAATGGTTTTATCAATAATTGATAATAATATGGATAATATAAATATTAATACAAGCAAAAATATTATTGTTGCTGAGTCAGTATAGATATTAATTTCTTCAATATTGATGTAAAATTTCATTCTTCTTTACCTCTTTATTTTTAATTATGGGTGGTATAGTAAGGATAATACGCTAAAGGACTATCTCTAATTCTAAAATACATATTCATAACCTCTAATTTGATTGGTATAGTTGAGGAAAAGATGTAAAAAATGGGATTAAAAAAAATGAATATATCTATTAGTTGTTTTACTGATTTAATAGGTCTATTTGATAAACATGAACAGAAGTGCCGGCTATTCTTTTAGTGGTTCTCTTTATTATTCTTGTTTCATCTTTTTCAGAGAAACCAAACTCTGCCAGCAGTTTCTTTATTTCCTTTTCAGGAAGTCCTATATAAGACGATAACTCTTTTAGACCAAGAGATGAAAGGTATATATAATTATCTTCTATCTTTCCGTATATTTTCTTAGGTATGTTTTTTTCTACCACAACCATATTTTTTTCATCTACTTCAACATATTCAAAAAACTGCGCTGTTTCTGAAATAAATTGCTCTATTTTTGCTTTAAGTCTGTCAGGAGTTATCTGTGTTTCTTCTGCGAACTCAAAGTGATTGTACTCTGTTATCTGCCATATATACTCACTCACTTTATTAATATCTATATTAAAAACTCTCCCTATTACCTCATTTGTAGCAAAAAGAAGTGCTAAGTGTCTTTCCTGTCCATTAAAAGAAAAACCTCTATCTTCATTTTGCAGTTCCCACAACCACATCCTATACACTCTTTTTACCTCATCTATGTTACCTTTTACATACTCTATCCAGTCTCCTATTAAATTCCCATAGTTTTTATCTATCCTTTCATAAACTTCAAGAGTTAAGTCTTTGCTGATGTTTTCAAACTCTGTGTAGTCTATAATAACAGTCCTTCTTAAAGCCCCTTTTACAGTCTTATCTGCTTTCCTTAAAAGATTGTTAAGACTGTCTTCACTTGTTATTGATAATATTCCCCTATACTGGGCTGTTTCCCTTAAAGTTAGATTCCTTTTAGCCCTTGTCCTTCCTTTCCCAGACTCAAAATCATAAATGATTTTTGTTATCTGTTTCACTACATCTTTACTTCCTGTATTTACCTCATCCAATACATTTAAAACATCTTTCCTTGTGTTTAAAAACAGTTCCAGTCCTGTTTCTGTTGTATTCATGTTTTTTATAAGCCTTTCACTGTTTCCAAAAACAGAAAGTCCTATGAGATTTAGAGTTGTTTTCCCCCTTCCTGTTAACCCTTGATTAAAAACTACAAAGTTAGAAAGATTTAAAGGTTTTATAAGTGTTGAAGCGAATCCTAAAACATATCCAAGCGCTAAATGAGAACCTTCTTCAAACAGTTTCTTTAAAAGCCCTAACTCTTTCTCTTTCTCCCCTGATGCCTCAAAGTCAAGCAGTTCATCACTAAAGGCTTCTTCCCTTAGCTGAGGTAGATAGTATTCATCATTTATCCATCCAACTCTAAAAACTATCTTCTCTTCTTCTACATTGTTTACGTTTTGATACTGTGTTATATACTCTAAAACTTTTGTAGCTGTTTTTTCATCCATTCCTATTCTGTTTTTATTAAAAACAAGAGTTAAAGATTTTTTATTCAGTTCTTCAATAGAGATGAGAAACTCCCTGTCTATAAACTTTAGCTTTAAACTAACAAGCTCATCATTCTCGTTTACGATTTTTTTACTAACTATGAAAAACTTTGTAATAATCTGCCCTTTATCATCCTTTAAATATCCATTCTCAAGTAAAAATCCAGATGGAATATTTATATTCTCTATTCCAA
>JALVKE010000046.1 GCA_027028005.1 Persephonella sp.
AAAAACCGTTTGCATATTTGCAGACGGTTTTATACTTTTGTCGAAATTTTGATCCTTTAGCTCAGTTGGTTTAGAGCGCTTGCTTGACAGGCAAGAGGTCGGCAGTTCAAATCTGCCAAGGATCACTTTTAGAATGAAAGACTTGCATTAATTTGTAAGTCTTTTTTGTTTTCTTGGTGTAAACATGGTGTAAACATTTTTTTCTTTTCGGCTGGTTTTTTCTTGCTGAAAATACGTGTTATTATACTTTTCTAAAAGTTCTGCTATTCTTCCAAAGAGAAGAATATCTCATCATGTAAAATAGCATAAATTTTGTTGGAAATGATATTCTCATGTTTTAAACCAATGCTTTATCTCTCGGTTTTAAATTACTTGCAGGAAGAACTGCTGTGTTGTAGTGAATGGCAAAATCGACAGATTCTTAATTCAAGTCTGCATAATAATTCTGCATTTAAACAATGTCTTACTAAATTTACTTATTTTCTCGGATAAATCGTTTAATAGTATTTTTGGAAGTTCCGGTGCTGTGAATAATTTTTAAAATAGTTTCGTTTTACCCTTTCAGGCAAATAAATTGTTTGATAATATTCATACTTTTCGGTTTTACTGCCATATTACAATTTGTTCTAAGATTTTAAAGTAAACTAATTGTAAGAGTTGCCTAAACGTTTTATCCTAAATTAATCATTTTTAGATGGCTAATATGCTACGCTATATACTCTTATTGATAACTTACTAACCAATACTCACTTTTAATCTATTATATTATTAAAGATTTCTACGAAGTTATTTTTTTAATCAACATAAAAATCATATAAAATGAGAACAATTAACAAAATATTGGAAGTACTTAAAAAAGTTTTACCTATCTTTTTTTATATTCTTCTGATCTTATCTATATTTTTGCTATCCTATTCAATATTTAAAAATTCAGGCAAAGAAGAAAAAGACAGGTATCATATTTTCAAAGATAACAATAAATTTGGAATTAAAAAATCATTCATTTTTCCTTTCGATTATATTTTAACTGACCAAATAAAGGTAAAAGCAAAATATGATAGTATTGTTTCTTTCCACCCGTTTTACATTGTTAAGGATGACGGAAAGAAGGGGGTAATAAGAAAAAACGGAGATACCTTAATGTCTATTATTTATGAAAATATCTCAGTAGATTCTTTTACAGAGGATACTATTGTATTTAATATATCAATATCTGCTTGCGGATATGATTGTTATTCTGCTGAAACAGCTTATGAAGATGATTGTTTTAAATCTGTGTCATTTATCGGTTTAGGTCACAATTCAATGCTTCACGCAGGTATCGGTCATAAATTTAACATAGCATCAGATTCAATTGAAATTGATTTTTTAACTATAGTATCAGATTCGATAGAAGATTTATCAGCGGATTCAATAGTATATGCTTCTGATCTTATACCTATATATCATACATGGCATAGTTTCCCCTTTTTTGTTTATAAAAATGGCAAATATGACATATATGAAGGGTTTCACTCAACGTTGTATAATACTGAATTTGATGATATAATTATAGATTGTGACGGTAATTTCCAAGTATGCAAAAATAATAAATGGGGGGTACTGAACCCTTATGATTTAGAGACCAATATTCCTCCTGTTTATGATTCAATTAATGTAAATCTTGAATTGCCGAGTAATATGGTTATTTGTTTTGATAAAAACGGTTCTGTTATAAGAGATGTATTTACAGGTGATACAATAAACTATTTCTTTTTAGAGCCAAGTTATGGTTTTGTCGGAGCAAAAGATACAGCAAGAAGGAAGTGGGGTTTTTTGAAATATGACAGCGGAGAACTTATTTCAGATTTTGAGTATGACAGTGTATTAGGTACTGGGTAGCTTTTTTTGGACAAGTTAAAAATAGAGAAATTTATTAAC
>JALVKE010000047.1 GCA_027028005.1 Persephonella sp.
GTATAACTACCCTGATGCGTTTAAAGAGCTTTTAGATAAACTTGCAGATATGCTTATAGATTATCTAAATTTTCAGATAGAAAGTGGAGCTGATGCAGTTCAGATTTTTGACAGTTGGGGTGGATATCTATCTCCTGATGATTACAGAGAGTTTGCTCTTCCCCCAATAAAAAAGATAATTAAAGAATTGAAAAGAGATTACCAGCCTGTTATTCATTTCACAAAAGGAGTAGCTGGATTTTTTGATGATATGATAACCTCTGGAGCTGATGTATACAGTGTTGACTGGATGATAGACCTTGCAGATGTAAAGAAGAAACTAAATGGAAAAGCTGCAGCACAGGGAAATCTAGACCCAATAGTTTTATACGCTTCTGAAGAGGTTATAGAAGAAAAAGCTGTTTCTATATTGAAAAAGTGGGGAAAAGATACAGGACATATTTTCAATCTTGGACACGGCTTAATGCCTGATATGGAAGTAAAAAAGGTAAAATTTTTAGTAGATGTTGTCAAAAACAAAAGTAGAAGATAATTTATAATAATATTATAAAATTTTTGGGATTTGGGGGATGTTATGTTTTTTTTAAGATTTTTCGTATTTTTTTACCTATTTTTGTTTTCTTTATCTTTTGCTCAAGATTTTTACGTTTCAACTTCTGAAGAGTTTGTTAATGCTCTTGAAGAAGCTTCTCAGAATGGACAGGAAGACAGTATATATGTGTCTTCAGGAACATACTATTTTAATTCTACTAAAGAGATTGTCGTATCGGATAACCAAAATATTAGAATAATAGGAGATAATGATAGACCTGTTTTCATTTTTAATCATAAATTAGGCTACGGTTTTTCTATTAAATATCCTTCAAACCTATCTTACGGAACGTTTTCTTTAGAAAATATTGTATTTAAAGGTGAAAAATTAAGCGAAGAGGAAGAAAAATTTTTCAATAGAAATGGTGTAAACATTGAAACTTATGTAAAAGATATATTAATTAAAAATTGCGATTTTCTAAATTTTAAAAGAGAGAGTTTAAGAGTTAAATCTCAGGTAGGAAATATTATTGTTTTTAAAAGTAATATATCATATAACCAAGTTAGTAGAAAGTGTATTATGTATCCACTAGAAAAAAATTTAAATATTTTTTGGTGCGAAAAAGCTCCTATATGGATATGGACATCAACAGGAGATGTATATGTATGGAAATTTAATGTTTTAAAAGATGCTAACAGTGATGAAATTACTGTAAACGAAGCAATTTTGTCTATAAATGGGAATGTATATGTTCTTAATTCTAAGCTAGGAAGATCAGCTAACAATGTAGCTTCTGTAATAGAAACCAAAGGAAAGGTTGATTGCTTTTTTATAGAAGCGAAGCTAGGAATATTTGCTCCTAATATAACAATAAAAAACTCATATTTTTGGAAATTATCACTTAATCGTTATAGAAAACTAAATCTTTTGGGAAATGTTTTTTATGATTATAAACCACTCATATTGAAAAGCCGTGTTTTTATTCCTGGATATTCAGCACCGTATTCAATTTTTGGAAAAAGTAAATATTCAGAAATATACATAAATGCTATAAATAACACTTCTATGCCATTTAATGTAAACGGAGATAGTAAGTTTATTATTAATTTATACAATAATATTCTTACAAGTTTTTCTGGATTAAATATAACTAATCCTGAAAGTGTTGTAAGAGCTTATAATAACATTATATTAAAAAACTTTAATACCAATATGAAAACAGTTTACAAGTTTGAACAGGGTAACAATATTATTCTCCCTTCTTTTAAGAATTTGTTAAAAAAAGATGGTAAGCATTTAAAAGAAAATGCTGTAGCAATAGATAGAGGAAATGATCATGCTCCTCTACTAAGAACAATAAACACAGATATAGACGGTGAAATTAGAATTCAGGGTGAAACTATAGATATTGGTGCAGATGAATTTTCAACTAATAAACAAAACAAGTTGTTTTACTTTGAAGTTTATCCAAGAGAAGCGTTAGAAACAAGTAAAGTAAACTTTATATTCAAACTAGATGCAGAAAAAGATAATGATTTAATTTGTATCTTAGATTTTGAAAGTGATGAACTTCCTGATGAAATTATTAATAACTGTAATGGAGAGTATATCTTTACTAAAAAGTTAAATGTAGGAGAATACCTTTCTACTCTCAAAGTTCTTAAAGGAGATGAAATTCTCTTTGAAAGAAAACAGCCGTTAGTTATTAAATCTTTATCTGCTGTAAGCAAACCACCTGTTATAAAAGATTTTCATATAGATTATAAACCTATTGGTAGTGAATTAGGGGGAGTAACAACTGTTAAAGCATTTCTGAAAGTAGAAGATAACGATAGTGATAGTATTAACTGCGAATGGTATCTAAACCACGGCTGGAAAGAACCTTATTTATCAGGTCATTCTGGCTTAACGCTTATTGGTACTGGTTGCGAAAATAAGGAATTTCGTGTGGAATTTGATGAGAGAGATAACCAAAGAAAAAAAATAATCCTTTTAGCTCAAGATAATGATGGCAATATAGTTTTTATTTCTTCAAAGGATATAATATCTTATATAAAAGCTCCATATATTTCTTACTTTTCCGTAAAACCACAAAAAGGTTATATTCCTCTTGATGTAACACTATCTTTTAAAATTTTTTCAGAAGAACCTACTACCTGTTTTATTGATTTTGACAATGATGGAATTTTTGAAAAACAAATAGATGACTGTTTAGGTATCTATAAAATAAAGTATACATATACAAAAGAAGGTACCTATACTATAAAACTTGTAGCTCAAAATAAAAATAAAAAAATAGAAAGAAGTGCAGTTGTAATAGCAAAAAAGTATGTAAATCATCCACCAAAAATAGAAAAATTCCAAGTAATACCAAAAAGTGGAAAAGTGCCTCTTGATATTTTTGTTAACATTGATGTAATAGATGAAGATGGAGATCCTTTGATATGTAAAATTGATTTTAATGGTGATGGGAATATAGATAAAGTAATAAAAATGTGTTTTCAGGAAAGAATTTATTACACCTACACTAATCCTGGCTATTACAATCTAGTTCTAACTGTTGAGGATAAAAATGGATTATCAGTAACCAAACAAGAAGAGATTTATGCTCAACGCTTAGAGGGGCATAAAAATTTATCTTTAAGATTTAATGCTGGAAGTTTTGAAGCTTTAAAAGAAAGGTTTAAAATACCTGATACATTGAAAAACAAAAGTATAACTATAGAAATAGAGGGAAATGATAATATAAAAATTGTTCCAAATAATGCTCCTATACCTGTTATTGGTGAAAAATATATTGGAGATATTCCTGAATACGATTTTCCATACGGACTAGTTTCTATAAAACTAGAAAATCTTAAAGCTGGAAGTAACGTTTATACAGTAATCAAATTGCCAGATAAGATTCCTGAAAATGCTGTTTATGTTAAGTATAAGAAAGATGGAAAAGTTGAAGAAATAAAAGATATTTACTCTAGCCTTGATAAACAAAACTGGAAAAAAGGTCTTATTTCTGGATACAGATATATAAAAATACCAATGGAAGATGGGGGAGAGCTTGACGAAGATGGTAAGGTTAACGGAGAGATAGTTGATCCTTCAGGAGTGGCAGTTCCTACAAAAAGAAGTTTTGAAACTGGTTCCGGTGGTGGTGGATGCTCTCTAAACCAAAAAGCTCCTTTAACAAATATTATTCCTTTCGCTATAATCTTATTTATTTTCTTATTAAGGAAATTCAAAAAAGGAGGCGAAGCTGTATAAATTTGAGCTATTAAAAAAAGACGGAAATGCTAGACTTGGAAAGATATATACAAAACACGGGGAGATTGAAACCCCCGTGTTTATGCCTGTTGGTACTCAAGGAACTGTAAAAGCAGTTACAAAAGATCAGCTCTTATCTACAAAACCTCAGATAATACTTGGTAATACCTATCATCTCTATTTAAGACCAGGAGTTGAAGTATTAAGTTACTTTAGCGGTCTCCATAAATTTATGAACTGGGAAAAACCTATACTCACAGATAGTGGAGGTTTTCAGGTTTTCTCTTTAGCTCAGGGAAAAAATAAAGGAGGAAAACATAAAGCTGAAGTAATCCTTACAGAAGAAGGAGTAAAGTTTAAATCTCATCTAGACGGTTCCTGGCATTTTTTCACTCCTGAATTAGTTATTGAGATACAGGAAGTAATAGGTAGTGATATTATGATGCCTCTAGATGTATGTCCTCCATATCCTGTTAGCCACACTACAGCAAAAGATGCTGTAGAAAAAACAATAAGATGGTTAAAACGTTCAAAAGAAGCAAAGAAAAATGAGTGGCAGGCACTGTTTGGAATTGTTCAAGGTTCTGTTTATGAAGACCTACGGAGAGAAAGTGCTTTAATGACAGTTGAGCTTGATATGGACGGATACTCTATAGGAGGGCTTTCTGTTGGAGAACCTGCAGAAGAGATGTATGCAATGACTGAAGTAGTTACAGAAATACTTCCTGAAAGCAAACCTAGATACCTTATGGGAGTAGGGACGCCTGAAAATATAGTTGAAAGCGTTGATAGAGGCGTTGATATGTTTGACTGTGTAATGCCAACAAGAAACGCAAGAAATGGAACTCTTTTTACAACATACGGAAGAATAAATATAAAAGCAGCTAAATTTAAATTCTCAGAAGAACCTATAGATAAAGAGTGTGATTGTTATACATGTAAAAACTTTTCAAGGGGATATGTGAGACATCTTTTTAATGCTGAAGAAATTACAGGAATGATATTAGCTACCATACACAATCTTAGGTTCTATAACAGACTTATGGAAAATATAAGACAAGCTATAAAAGAAGATAGATTTAAAGAGTTTAAAAAAGATTTTTATCAGAATTTCTTCGCTAAAACTAACTTAATTTAAGAACAAATTATTTCTAGCCTCAAAATTTATTTTCATTTTAAGATTTACTCTATATTAGATAATTTTTGTTACAAAACAATTTTACATTTTCAATATAAATATACTTGACAATAATACACTAAAGTTATACATTATATATTGTGTAGAACAAGATAAAAGGAGGATGCTATAAATGGGAAAAGTAATAGGAATAGATCTTGGAACAACTAACTCAGTTGTTGCTGTAATGCAAGGTGGAGAACCTGTAGTTATTGCAAACCAGGAAGGTTTTAGAACAACTCCATCAGTTGTTTCATGGACTAAAGAGGGGGAGATTTTAGTAGGAGATCCTGCTAAAAGAAGAGCAGTATTAGATCCATTAAACACAATCTATGAGTCTAAAAGATTTATAGGAAGAAAGTACGATGAAGTTCAGGAAGAAATAAAACATGTTGCATATAAAGTTGTAGCAGATGAGAAAGGTGATGCTGCATTTGATGTTCCAAATGCAGGAAAGATTGTAAGACCTGAAGAAGTAGGAGCACAAATCCTTAGAAAACTAAAAGAAGCTGCAGAAGCTTATCTTGGAGAGCCTGTTACAGAAGCAGTTATAACTGTTCCGGCATACTTTAATGAAAGACAGAGACAGGCTACAAAAGATGCAGGAAAAATTGCAGGACTTGAAGTAAAAAGAATAGTAAACGAACCAACAGCTGCAGCATTAGCTTATGGACTTGACAAAAAATCTGATGTAAAAATCCTTGTATACGATTTTGGTGGTGGTACATTTGACGTATCTATCCTTGAAGGTGGAGAAGGTGTAATTGAGGTTAAAGTATCTGATGGTGATACACATCTAGGTGGTGCAGATATAGATGCTAGAATTGTTGATTGGCTTGTTAATGAGTTTAAAAAAGAACATGGAATTGATCTAAGACAGGATAAAACTGCTTTCCAAAGATTAAAAGAAGCAGCTGAGCAAGCTAAGAAAGAGCTTTCTTTCAAAATGGAAACAGAGATCAATCTGCCGTTTATTACAATAGATCCTAATACAAATCAGCCTCTTCACCTTGAGAAAAAGCTCACAAGAGCAAGACTTGAGGAAATGATTAAAGACCTTATTGATAGAACTATGGAAATTGTTAAGAGAGCTTTAGAAGAGGCTAAACTAACTCCTCAAGACATAGATGATGTTGTATTAGTTGGTGGTTCTACAAGAATACCTCTTGTACAACAGAGAATTAAAGAGTTCTTTGGAAAGGAACCTCATAAAGGTGTTAACCCTGATGAAGTTGTTGCCATAGGTGCAGCTATACAAGGTGGTATTATTGGTGGAGAAGTTAAAGATGTTCTCCTTATTGACGTAACACCTCTTTCCCTAGGTATTGAAACTCTTGGTGGAGTTATGACTACGCTAATTCCAAGAAATACTCCTATACCAACTAAAAAATGTGAAGTATTCACAACAGCTGCTGATAATCAAACACAGGTTGAGATACATGTTCTTCAAGGTGAAAGAAAAATGGCTAGAGAGAATAAATCACTTGGTAAGTTTTACCTAACAGATATACCACCTGCTCCAAGAGGAGTACCACAGATTGAGGTATGCTTTGACATAGACGCTGATGGTATACTCCACGTAACAGCTACGGATAAAGCAACAGGAAAAAGCCAATCTCTAACAGTACAGCCTTCTTCTGGATTAACAGAAGAAGAAATTAATAAGATTATTGAAGAAGCTAAAAAACATGAAGAAGAAGATAGAAAATTCCAGGAAACTGTAGAGCTTAGAAACCAGCTTGATGCTCTAGTATATAGCTTAGAAAAAACAATTAAAGAAAATGAAGCAAAACTAACACCTGAAGATAAGAAGGAAGCTGAAGAAGCTATAAAAGAGGCTAAAGAAGCTATCGCTTCTAATGAAAAGGAAAAAATTCAGGCTGCTATAGATAAAGTAACAACTGTTGCAAACAAAATAGCTCAAAAGCTCTATCAATCTGGAGAAGGAGCTGGAGCTCAGCAGCAACAAAAAGGTGGAGAGGACGATACAATAGAGCCAGAAGTTCACTAAAAGCAAAAGCCCCGCTTAAGCGGGGCTTTTTTTGTTTTTCACAAAAAATTCCCTCTTTTCTTATTAACTTTTAGACATAGTTTTTAATATTTGTTTTTATTTAATAACTTAAAGAGTTGGCTGCTTGACATATCTATTATTTTTCAGGCTAAAATCATTAATAATCTGTTTGACTTTTTCATAGGATATGATAATCTTAAGTAGAATATTCTAATAACCCTATAAAGGAGGTTAAGGTCGATGAAGAAATTAATAGTTTCAGCTGTTATGGGAGTTGCAGTAGTTGCTACAGGTGCACTTGCAGCAGATGGAGCAGCTATTTTCAAATCTAAAGGATGTGCTGCATGCCACCAGGCTACTGTTGATACTGTAGGTCCATCTCTCAAGAAAATTGCAAAAGCTTATGCAGGAAAAGAAGCTGATTTAATAAAATTCTTAAAAGGGGAACACAAAGCTATTGTAGATCCTGCCAAATTTGCTATTATGCAGCCTCAGTTAAACACAACTAAAGCTCTTTCTGATGAGGAACTTAAAGCGCTAGCTGAATTTATGCTTTCTCACAAATAAAAAAAAGCCCCTTTAAAGGGGCTTTTTTATTTTCCATTGTGTATCAGATTTAAAAACTCATTTCTTGTTTTTTCATCTTCTTTAAAAGCACCAGTTAGTTTGCTTGTAACAGTATAAGAAGAAGGATTTTTTACTCCTCTCATAGACATACAGTTTCCAGAAATAGCTATCTTATTATTTCTCCTTACAAGAATATAGCCTTCAGGAACTGTAACAGAGTAGATAAAATCGTTATACGGGACATCTTCAATACTTGTTACCATTGAATAATATTTATCATTACCTTTTCTGTCTTTTTTTGTTTCTAATCTATAGTAAATTTCCCCATTTCTATATTTATGTTCATAAACAGTAGCAGCTACACCTAACGTTGCATAGAGTCCCTGAATTCCGTCTATCAACCTTTTTGATTTACTTACAAAATGATAAGTTTCTCCATCAGGTTTTTTACATCCATCTCCTAACATAAAGTATTCAAGGAACAGTTTTTTCTGTCTTGGAGAGAGGGTATAAATGAACTCTGGTATATATTTCTCTTCTAATCCAAACTTTTCTACATATTTTGTTAAAACTTTTGAGTCTATCACATACTCAACTATTCCATTTTTCCTATTATAAATGTGATAGTTAAATGGCAATTCCTTTAGAACCTCTTTTATCTTTCTAGCTAAATCTGTATTTTCTTTTTGAGCTATTCTTACTCTATATTGTTTATTGTCTTTTATATAGTATGATCCTTCAGATAGATAAACACCTAAGAACTTAATAAAAGTATCTCCTTTTATTTTTATCTTTTTCTTTGTTTTGGTTAATACATTTCCATAACCAGCGTGATTATAATCCTCTTCTAACTCAAAATACTCTATCTCCTTTCCTTTCATATAACCTGCCTGAGGAATTATTATCTTTGATAAGTCTTTTATCTCATAGGCTTTTTTTGAAAGCCATCTTTTATTTTTAGATTTGTAGAAAAGCCATTCTGTTGAATAAAGCATCTTGTGATCAGGTGAGACTAAAAGGTCAACAGACTTACTTTTGAAATTTATCATCATTCCTTTAAAAGGATATGTTATATAGTTAACTGGTTTCGTAAAAGATACTTCTAAAGTATCTGGATTAACCTGTGCTACTTTATCTTCTGGATCAAGGTCTTTAAAATATTTCCAGCCTTTATCAGTGAGTATCTCTGTGTCTGAAGAGTAACATAAGTGTTCTGCTTCCAGAACAACAGCAACACCTTTAGGTTTTAATTCTTTTTCTAAAAATTCTGCTATTTCTGCTGTAAGTCTTTCCTGAACCTGAGGTCTATATGCAAACTTATTAACAACTCTCACAAGCTTTGAAAGACCACAAACTTTTTTATCAGGAATATAGGCTATATGAGCTTTTCCAAAGAACGGGAGCAGATGATGCTCACAGAGAGAATAAAACTGAATATCTTTTACAACAACCATTTCATCGTATTCACCAACATCTTCAAAAACAGTCATATTAAAATTTTCATGAGATTTAAACTCTTCCCATAGCCTTACAATTCTATCAGGAGTTTCTTTCAATCCTTCTCTATTAGGATCTTCACCTATTGCTTCTAAAAAAAGTCTTACAGACTCTCTTAGTTTTTCTTTATCTATACTCATTTTCTCCCCTTAAGACTGTAATTGTTTTTCAACCCATTTTTTATATTCTTCAAACTCTTTTCTAAGTTTTTCAAGCTCTTCCTTGTGCATTTGAGCTTCTTGTTTTGCAAGCTCTAACTCTTTTTTAGCCTGCTCAATCTCAATCTCTTTTTCTTTATTCCATACGTATAAAAGTGTTAATCCATATCCAAAGAATACAATAGTGTAAAAAACAACAGCTTGAGGTCTTATAAGATTTTCTCCCCTAAGAATACTTAGATACATAGAACCTACGAGTAAAAGCAAAATAAAAAAGAAAGTAATTCCAAAAAACTTAACAAATTTAACCATCTTTACGGCCCTCCAATAGTCTTATACATTCTACTTTCATGCATTTATCTTTTATAACATTATAACCTTCCTTAGCAAGCTCCTCTGCCACTTCTTTATTGTACGTCCCTGGTTGAAACCAGAAGGTTTTAAAACCTTTTTTCTTAGCTTCTTTAGCTATCTCAGGTATAGCTGAAGGGTTTCTAAAAACATCAACAATATCAATCTCTTCAGGAATTTCATCAAAGGATGCTAAAACTTTCTCTCCTAATATCTCTTTCCCTGCATGTATAGGATTTATAAAATACATTTTAAAACCATACTTTTTAACAACTTCAGAAACAAAGTAGGCAGGCTTTTCAGGTTTAGGGGATATTCCTACCACAGCCACTGTTTTACTCTCATTTAATATTCTCTTTATATCTTCATCCTTTTCTATAAAAGGCATAACTTACCTCCACGAGACATTAATATTTTTAAACTAATTTAAATATATTAATAAACCTATGAGCTTTCTCAGTCACAGTTTTCAATACATATTTTTTTAAAGATAATCTTTCCACCACAGGATTGAAAACAGATATCAAAATCCGTATTACAACAGCAATCTTTTAAACATAGAGATTGCTGCTGCTTTAATATTTCTCTAAAAGATGGTTCTTTAGGTTTTTGAGGTTTCTCAGGTTTAAGTCTAATCCAGTCTTCAAGAAGTTTTTTATAATACTCTTTTTCATTACACCAGTTCTTGTCAATTTTACATTTTCTAGTATAGTACTGATAATCTTCATTAAGCCTTAGATATTTATCCTGCCAGAGTTTATATTCAGTGATATATCTATCATACTGTTTGAAGTATCTTTTAAGTTTTTCCCTATATATCTGCTTCTGATACGTGTATATCTTTTTTGCTTTTAATAAGGCATCCTTTAAGCATCTATCTCTCTGTTTTAAACACTCTTTTTCACATCTATATTTTTCTTTTCTGCATTTTTCAATACATGTTTGATCTGTTTTTGAAGGAATGTATATCTTTTCTAATCTATACTTAGGAGAACAGCTAGTAAAAAGAACTATAAAAGCGAATATTGTAGTGTAGTATCTTCTCATATTTTTTCCTTTTTATTCATAGATATTAACAAACTGTTCCATATGGAACAATACATTTTTCCAAAAAGGACAGAAACTTTAAAGAAAATGTATATAAAATTGTAAGTTATTGTAAATTTTTAATTAATTTTTTGGCATGGATATTGTTTCTGTTATAAACATAAAAACAGCATGGAGGTTTAAAATGAGTTTTAAAAAGGCTGTAGCCTCAGCTTTAGCTAGTGTTGGACTTTTTGCCTTTTTTGATACATCTCATGGAGGTGAAATCTACTTTGAACATTCCTCTGCTAAAGAGATGATGTTAAAAGATATTCCTCCTGGACCAAGACACTATGCCGTTCCTGAAAAATGCAAACTAGGGAGTGAAGCATTTATAAAAAAGATGGCTCCTGTTGGTCAAAAACTTTTTAACGATAAGAAAACAGCAAACTGTGTTGCATGTCACTGTGCTCCTGGTTCAAAAGGTTGTGGGAATATTGGACCTAATTTGAATCATTATGCATCTACGCTTATGAATGCACCATATCTTGGCGGTCAAAAGAAAACTCCTAGCTGGATTTTCCAGAGAGTAGCTGATTACAGAGTTCAAATTCCACCTGAGTACAAAAAAGAACCTTACTACAACATAATGACTGTTAACCTTACAACAGGAATGCTCAACTATGATCAGGTTTGTGCTTTAGCAGCATTTATACTCTCTCTCAAATAGGTCTGTTATGAGGATAGCAATAATTATTTTCTTCTTACTTATAGGTTCTTCTTTTGGAAGTATAAAGTGGTATTCATTAAAAGAAGGTTTAAAAAAAGCTAAGGAAGAAAATAAACTCATTGTTATCTATATAACTTCAAAACACTGTCAATACTGCAAAAAAATGGATAGAACAACTTTTAAAGATCCAAAAGTTATTAGTTACTTAGAGAAACATTTCATCCCTATAAAAGTGGATAAATCTTCTAAAGAAGGCTTAGAGGTTAGAAAACTATACGGATATGTTGGTACACCTACCTTTCACTTTTTAACGCCAGATGGAAAAAAGATAAAAACTCTTTTTGGTGCATGGAAACCAGATGAATTTTTAGGAATTTTAAAGTACTTTGCAGAAGGTTACTACAAAAAGATAAATATGACTGAATATTTTATGAAAAATTGAGGAGGATGAAAGAATGAATAGAAGAAAGTTTTTGAAAACTGTTGCTGTATCAAGCGCAGTTATTGCTGCTTCTCCAATATTAACCAATACTTTTAAAGCAGAGGCAAAAGGAGAAGGTTTAAAGAAAAGAAGCTTTGAAGAAGCATTAAGAGATGTTTTAAAGGGTAAAAAACCTGTTGAATCAGAAAAGGTTAAACTTATTGCTCCATCAATAGCAGAAAATGGAGCTGTTGTTCCTGTGAAAGTTGAGGTAGCAGAACCTATAGAAAATGTAAAAGCAATACATATCTTCGCAGAAAAAAATCCTGATCCATGGACAGTATCAGTTCATCTAACCCCTCAAAATGGAAAAGCATACTTTGCAACAAGGATAAGACTTGCAAAGACAATGAATGTTTATGCTGTAGCAGAGCTTGCAGATGGTTCTGCAATTATGGCTAAGAAAGCTGTAAAAGTAACAATTGGTGGATGTGGTTAATTAAAAATTAAGGAGGAAAAAATATGGGAAGAGTAGCTTTAATTAAAATAAAGCCAAGAAGATATAAAAAAGGAGATATTGTAAGGGTAGACTCAGTTATCATGCACCCGATGTATAACGGCCTTATAAAAGATAAAAAGACAGGTAAACCTATACCACCTCACTATATAACAGATGTAGAAGTTTATTATGGAGATCAGCTTGTTACAAAGATAGATGTTAATGCATCTGTTAGTGCTAATCCTTATTTCTCTTTCTATCTGAAAGTAGATAAAGAAGCACCTTTAAAGATGATCTGGAGAGATAACAAAGGTGAAGTAACAGAAAAAGTAGTAAAAATTAAACCTCAATAAGGAGGAAAAGAAATGAAGAAACTTTTACTAACTGGTTTCTTAACGGCAGCTGCTGCTGCCCTTTTTATAAATGTTAATGCACAGGAAGCAGGACAGGCTATATCAGAGGAAGATTGGGAGCTTTATCAAGAAGGAATTAATCCAGGAGAGGTTTTTGCAGAGGAAGTAGGTGGGACATTGTTTGAAAAACCTATGGGACCTAAGAAGATATCCTGTGCATCTTGTCACGTAAAAAATGGAGATGTTGAAGACAATGTAGCAACTGCAGCAGCTTACTATCCAAAATATGATAAAGATGCAAAAACAGTTATAAATCTTGAGCAGAGAATTCAGATATGTCAAAGTAAATATCAGGATGTAAAACCTTTTTCTTTAAAAAGTACAGAAAATACAGCTTTAACAACGTACTTATACTACTTAGCACAGGGAACAAAAATAAATGTTGATACAAAATCTCCAATAGCTAAGAAGTTTTATGATTATGGAAGATATGTATTTACTTTAAAAAGAGGAAAGAGAAATCTCTCCTGTCAGGTTTGTCACGAGTTTGCAGCAGGAAAAGTTCTTAGAATGCAATGGCTAAAACCTTTAGGATTTGAGTACAACGGTATAAAGGGAACCACAGCTGCAGACCACTGGCCAGCATTTAGAATGACAAAAAATAAAGTTCAGACTCTGCAGCAGAGATTTCAAGGTTGTATGAAACAGTCAAAGCAAAAAATACTTCCTTTAGGATCTGAAGAGATGGTTGCCTTAGAGCTTTATGTGAAATCTCTATCAAATGGAGCAGAATTAAAAACTCCAGGTTTAAGAAGGTAGGAGGAAAAAATGAATTTAACAAGAAGAGATTTTCTTGAACTTGCAGCAATAGCAGGAATTTCCCTAGCTGGTGGAGATGCTTTAGCACAGCTAAATAAAATCTCTCCAGAAGAGTTAATGAGTTTTAAACCTGTTGGAAAAGTTACTCTCCTTCATATATGTGATATGCATGCGCACCTTAAACCTTTATATTGGAGAGAACCTTCCACCCTCCTATCCCATCCATCTTTAGTTGGCAAGCCAGGGTTTTTATGTGGTAAAGCTTATCTAGAATACTACGGAATAAAACCAGGTACGCTAAGAGCTTACTTTGATACCTATTTAGATTTTGTTGAGCTTGCCCATAAATACGGAAAGATGGGGGGAGTTGCTCATATGGCAACCCTTGTAAAACAGACTATAGCAGAGAGAGGTAAAGATAACGTTTTATTTATGGATTCAGGAGATACATGGCAGGGAACAGCTGTTGCCCTTTTTACAAAAGGAAAGGCTATTGTTGATGTTCAGAATGCTTTAGGAATAGATGTGATGGTGGGGCACTGGGAGTTTACATATGGAAAAGACAGGGTTTTAGAACTGGTAGATAATTATCTAAAAGCTGATTTTATAGCTCAAAATATCTCAGATGCAATGTGGGATGAGCTTGTATTTAAGCCTTATGTTATAAAAGAAGTAGGTGGAGCAAAGATAGGTGTTATTGGAAATGCTTTCCCCTACACACCTATAGCAAATCCTAAACAGTTTACTGAAGGATGGACATTTGGCATTCAGCCAGAGAGACTTCAGCAGTTTGTTGATGAGTTAAGGAATGATAAAAAGGTTGACCTTGTTGTTCTCCTATCCCACGATGGATTTGCACTAGATCAGGCTTTAGCAAAGATGGTAAAGGGAATAGATATAATCTTCAGTGGACATACCCATGATCCGGCACCTAAACCAATATTCGTAAACAACACAATGATTGTTATTGCAGGTTCCCACGGAAAATATCTTGGAAGGTTAGACTTAGATATAAAAAATGGAAAGATAAGAAAATGGAACTACAAGCTTATCCCTGTGGCTTCAAACTTTATAAAACCTGATCCAGAAATGGAAAAGCTAGTTAATAAGATTTATAAACCTTATGATAAAAAACTAGATACTGTTATAGGAAAAACAGAGCAGCTCCTTTATAAGAGGGATACCTTTTACTCAACATTTGATAGAGTGATAGGTGAAGCAGTAAGAGAAGAAACAGATGCAGAGATTGTTTTCACTCCAGGTTACAGATGGGGAACAACAATACTTCCAGGAGAAGATATTACTGTTGATAATGTTTATGAGATGACAGCCATTACTTATCCTGATGTTTACACATTTGAGATGACTGGTGAGCAGATAAAGATGATACTAGAGGATATCGCTGATAACGCCTTTAATAAAAACCCCCTTTATCAGCAGGGCGGAGATATGAGCAGACTTCTTGGAATGGAATACGAAATAAAACTTGGAGCTCCTGCAGGAAAGAGACTTAGGAATATAAAGGTAAATGGAAAGGATCTTGATCCTAAACGTTCATATGTTGTATCAGCGTGGGGTGGAAATCTTTACAAAGTCGGAAAGAATGTAAGACCTAAACACAGACCTGTGTATGAGATTGTTATTGACTATATAAAAAGACATAAAGTTGTTAATCCACCTTTAAAGTCAAATGTAAAGGTTTTAGATATCAAGTGTGGCTGTCCTAAAGAAGGAGGCGTATGTCCGTGATTAGAAAATATATCCTCTTTCTTCTTTTTGCTGTTGCTCCTTTTCTTTTTTCTTGCGTAACAGCTATGGAGTGGTCAAATGATGATGAAGATGATCTTGAGTATAAACCTCCAAAAGAGGTTTCCACTGTTAAAGAGATTAAAAATATTTCTAAAACATCTAAAAAGATAAATCCAAAAGAAGTTGAAGAAGAGGAAGAGGATATACCAGATATATACGAAGTAACAGTAAATATTAAAAATTTTGATGAACTAGATATGCTTTTAAGGTCTGAGTTAGAAGAAGCAAATTTTAAGATTATTAAGGTATCCCACGTGACAAAGGGAATGGAAGAGCAGGGAAGAAAGGACTTTTGGAAGGATATGAATATCTATCTTATATGTAGGCTCTCTGACGGATACTTTATTTTAAAGAGAAATCCTCATTTAGTAGGTTTCTGTCCTTATAGAGTTTTTACATACAGAAATAAAGAAGGGCTTCTCATTGTTGGTTTTGTTAAACCTTCCATTGCCATTAGATACATGGGAGTTGTTGATTTAAAAGCTATTAAGCTCTTAAAGAAACATGATAGAGAGCTAAAAAGAATTTTAGATAATTTAGAAAACTAATTTGGAGGGTAGCAACATGAAGAAATTTAAATTGGCGCTTGCTGGGCTTGGAACAGCAGCTTTAATATCAGGTTTTTCAAGTGATGCTAATGCGGGTCCAAAGTTTTACTTTGGAGAAGGTAGAGATCTAGAAGTATTCCTTATGGGTCAGATATGGATGCCAGTATCTACAAATATAGATATTCCTGGAGAAACAGATTTAAAAGATACAAAAGCAGATCTGTATATAAGAAGAGGAAGATTTGGTTTTAAAGGTCATCTTATGAAAAACCTTGCATTTAAAGTATGGTTTGCCCACGATAATCTTGGAAGAGATGATTTAAATCCTGTTGATATTGCTAGAGGTGCTGTTAAAACAAAGGGGTTAACTTATTCAAAACTTGAAGTCTGGGATGCATTCTTTACGTGGTCTTATGACAAAACATGGGCTAATATTTCTTTTGGTTTCTTCAGACCTCAGATTGGTAAGGAAAGTATAACATCAGGTTTTAATGTTCTCTCTTATGAAAAAGGATTACCTAACTTCTATGTAAGAAGACATATCATTGGAAAACCAGATAAAGGTTCTAATGAAGCATTTGGTAGATCTTCAGGAAATGGGAGAATCTTCCTTATTAACTGGGGTGGTTTATATAAATCTAAAGGATGGAGTTTAAACTGGAACTTTGGTGTTGGTGATAACCAGAACTACACAGACAAATCAAACTGGTCTCCTCTGTTATCAGCAAGAGTTGCTTTTTCTTTAGGAGATCCTGAAATGAAAAAGTACAAGTTAGGATATACTCAGACATACTTTGGGAAAAGACATGGTGTAACAGTAGGGCTAAACTATGGATATCAGGGAGAAGGTATTGATAGAAAAGCAAAGAGAGATAATAAAGAGTTTGACAATAATCAGATGTATGGTGTTGACGTACTAGCAAACTGGGGACCTATAGATTTTGTTGCTGAGTATGATGTTTTAAAGAGAGATTGGGATGATGGAACAGATTACTCTGATAATGTATGGGAATTAAAGGCTGGATACACATATAAACTTCAAAATGGACAGTATCTACAGCCAACAGTATCTTACGGTGTTTTTGATCCTGATGACAACGGAAACTCTATTTATAAGAAGAAAAAAAATACATGGTGGGATGTTGGTATAAACTGGTATATCAAAAAACAGAGAGCAAAGTTTATAATTCACTACTCTTCAGGAAAGGTTGAGAACTACAAAAATCCAGATACAAGTGATGTAGGAGATGCAAAGTCATCTTACATAGGATTAGGTTTCCAATTTAAGATATAAAAAAGGGGAGGCTTAGGCCTCTCCCTAAATTAGCAGTACTAATACATTTATAATATTATTACTTAATAAGTTAGGAGGAAATGATGTATCTCAAAAAAAGTTTCTTTATTTTACTAGGACTTATGATCATTTCTTTTTCTTCCTTTTCTGAAGTAGTTAAGCATAACTCGGGAAAAGGACTTGTAGTTTACAAAGTTGAGATGGATGCAGATGAGGTGATACAGCTCTTAAAAGCAAATCTAGAGGCACAGCAGATAACAATTATAGATGTTACAAATCCAGCAGCACCTTTGTCTAATAACTCTAAAATATTTAAAGACTTTGATAAGCTTCATATAGACTTTATTCAAAATTTCCTTGTTACAAGTATGACAACTCTTTACAAGATTTTTACAACAGATCCAAATGCTATGGTTCTTTCGCCCTGGGTTATTTCTGTTTATCAGTATGAAGATGATGATTATACGTACATAGTAAGAACAAAATCTCACATTTTATTAGAAGGAACAAAATATAAGAAAGTTAAAGAAGCCGTTGAAGAACTAGAAAACAGGATTGATCAGGCTATAAAAGATATGCTTTAAATTTAACAAGGCTCCTGTTAGGAGCTTCTCTTTTTATTCCCTATTAACTTTTCAATTTTTTTCAAAAATCCATGCTCCATCAATCAAAAACCTACTAAGTCATTATTAACTTCATAAAAAATTATTAACAATTAAACAAAATGTTAAAATTTTTCTAGTTGTTTCCGAAAAATAGGAAAAAGGGGGTGGTATGTCTTGAAAAAATTAAAATTCATTCTCTTAATGATCTTTTTACTCCTTGTAAACAGTTATGCTAAGGAAAAACTTGATATAAAGTTAGAAGCTAACTTGATAACATTTGAAAAAAAAGGGGAAAATTTTGAAGTTGTAAAAAAACCTTTACCAAAAAAAGTTAAACCTGGTCAGATTGTTGAGTATGTATTAATAGTATCTAATCCAACAGATAAAACATTTAAAGATGTTTTTGTGAAAGCTCTTATACCAAAAGGAACAGAATTTGTTGAAAATTCAAATACAGAAGGGGCTTTATTTTCCATAGATAATGGAAAAACATACAGTAAGCCCCCTCTTAAATATAAGGTAAAAGATAAAAGTGGAAAGGTTGTAGAAAAGATAGCAACTCCAGACATGTATACAAATATTGGATGGATTATAAAAGAGATTAAACCCCATGAAACTAAAAAGTTCTATTATTGGGTAAAAATAAAAAAATAGAGATTGATAAATAGGAGGAAATCTTTATGTACATAAAGAGGAAGGGAAGAGTTTTTTCTACTTTAGTTTTTTCGGCGTTGCTTTCTATTTCTTATAGCTCAAATGCTTCTGTACCAGCAGGGACCATCATAGGAAACGCAGCGACTGCAACTTACTACGACGAAAATAACAATCTGTACACAACCACTTCAAATGTAGTTCAAACAGTTGTTCAGGCAGTTTGTGGTGTTAATGTAATGCCTGATTCAACATTGGAAAAAGAAGGTGTTCCAGGACAGATTGTTTACATGCCTTTTCAGGTAAAAAATACAGGAAATGCAACATTTACATACAATCTATTAACAGAAAATGGAACATACACAGAGGAAATTTATCTTGATAAAAATCAAAATGGTGTGATAGATCCAGGTGAACAAAAAATAACCTCCTTAAAATTAGGGATGGATGAGATAGCAAGTGTTATTGTTGCTGTACATATACCAAGTACAGCATCAGAAGGAGACACAGATACTTTTACATTTAAAGCTATTAATACAGATGATTCTAACTGTTTTGATACTACTGATGGAAAAGTAACTGTTATAAATGATGCAGTATTTCTATTTAATAAGTCAGTTGATAGATCAAAAGCTTCTCCAGGGGAGATTCTAACCTATAAAGTCAGTTTTAAAAATGTGGGAACAAAAGATGCATATTCCAAAGATGACTACAGTATAGATATGGATAATGATGGAAATATAGCTTCTGGATCAGAGGATAGTGTAGAAGGTATCCTTGTTCAAGATAGAATTCCATCTGGTTCAAAATATGTGTCTGGTTCTGCTAATGGAATACCAGTAACAAATCCACAGGGATTTGTTGTTTACTCTAACGATGGTGTTCAGTGGTTTAAAGATGAAGGAAAAGTAAACGGTGAAATTAAGTTTGTAGGATTCTTTATGCCTGACAGTACTCCTACAGACAATAATTCCCAGCCAGTTTTATCTCCAGATCAACAGGGAACTTTAACATTCAAAGTACAGATAGATGAACCTTTTAAAGAGGATGATGGTAGTGTTGATAACGTATCAATTCTCTCCTTCTCTACCTCAACAGGATCTGAAAAAACAATAAACTCAAATGAAACTCATACTGTTATCCCTGTTTCTTCTCAAGCAGATATATCTGTTGGAGGTAACATACCTGAAGAAGATAGTGGAAACAACTGGCAGGATGATAATCTTGTTGAGAATGTTCCAGCTGGAACATGGGTAGAATTTAAGCATACAGTGAAAAATAATTCCAACGTAGAAGATATAGTCAATCTTTTAATAGATAATGACAATACAAATCTTCCACCTAAGACAATTGTTGAATTCTGGAATGCTGATAAATCAGCAAAACTAATAGATACAGACGGAGATGGAAATATTGATATAGGAACAGTAAATGGAAACTCTACAAAAGCATTTTTTGTTAGAATTTACATTCCTGCAGATACTCCTGAGAAACCTAAAGATAATACAGTAGATTACTACCTAACAATAAAAGCTAAATCCCATAATAATCCTTCAGAAACAGATCTTTCTAGAGATAATATAGATGGTATTATTGCTTCTGGAGTTGATATTGGAAAGTGGAATACAGTTGGAGATGATATAAATCCTCCATCAGATGGTAATACAGATGGTAACAATGATAGCGATGATATACTTCCAGCAGATAATGACACACTTCTAAAGATAATTATAAATAATCAACCAAAATGTGAAAAAACTGTTATAAACATGGTAAATCCTGGTGAAACAGCAGAGTATCCTATAGAGGTTCTAAATAGAGGTGGTCATCCAGATAGTTTTTCTTTAAAAGCTGAAGGTTTTGTAGGAGAAGGTAGATTTTATATAGATGATAACTGTGATGGAAAATTAGATAGAGAAGTAACTGAAACACCGTTGTTAGCTGGAACTGTTCTATCCCAAGATGCAACAATAGATGATGACATCATCTACGTTTACGATGTATCAAGTATAACAGCTGGGGATATTATTTATATTGGTAGTGAGAGAAAAGAAGTAAAGTCTGTAAATATTAACGATAAATCAATTAAGTTAACATCTAAATTAACTGATGCCCACAAAGCTGGAACCCTTGTTTCAGAGGCAGCATATCTAATATTTAAAGTTGCTGTTCCTAAAAATCAGGAAGCTGGGGAACATAATATAGTTATAAAGGCAACATCTAGAAATGGAAATGTTGAAGACTCTATGGATGCATACTTAAGGGTAAATGTTTTAAATAAAGTTGTTATAACTCCAGATGGTTCTGATCAGCTTCCACCAGGAGGGACAACAACATATCAACACTTAATAACAAATAACGGAAACACTCTTAAAAATCTTAAAGTCTTAGTTCCAGATAATCTAAAACTTACTTATATCATTCTTGATGAAAACAAAAATCCTCAAGGAATAGCATTTACGCTTCCAGAACCTTTAAATCCAGGAGAAAGTAAAACTGTATATGTGAAAGTTATTGCCCCTTCAGATATACAACCTGGAACAGTCGAGACAGCAGAAATAAAACTTGTGGACAAGGATAATGATCAGCTTGTATATGATACAGCTAAAGATACAACAACTGTTATAGAAGGATTTATGCAACTTACGAAAACTGTTGATAAAACTCAGGCAAAACCAGGAGAAGAAGTTACTTATACAATCAAATATAAAAATATAGGAGATAAGGATGCTTTTAACGTAATAATAACAGATAATATTCCTAATTACACAGATTATGTATCTAATTCTATGTGTATAGACAGTAACTGTGATGGAAGTTGTGACAAACAGATAACAGATGTATCTGAAGATGATCAGGGAGAATATAACTCACAGGAAAATTTAGTTAAATTCAGAGTAGGTACAGGAGCAGATTCATCAAAAGGTGGCATTGTCAAACCTGGAGAAGAAGGATGTTTAATCTTTAAAGTAAAAATTAAACAGTAAAAAGGAAGCCTTTAAAGGCTTCCTTTTATCAAAATATAAAAAAATTTTATAATTTTACGAATACGTTAAAAAATATGAAAAAATTTTTTCTTCTACTTGGAGGGCTAATTAATGCACTTTTTCAGATATACAATCTTAGCTTTACTTATTGTATATACTTCTTTTGCTATAACTCCTGCAGGAATATTGATTTCAAATACTGCGAAAATAGAATATGAAGATAAAGATGGATTTAAATACAAAGAGCTTTCAAATACAGTATCTGTTAAAGTTTTACAGGTGTATGGAATAGATATATATCCTAATTACCAAACTATAACAGCCCTTCCAAATAGTTATATATACCTTTCTTACAGACTAAAAAATACAGGAAACGGAGAAGATAGGTATACCCTTAATGTAAAGAATGAAGTTACAGATGATACAGATATACAAGATCTAAAGATATTTATTGATAAAAATGAAAATGGAAAACTTGATCCTGGAGAACAAAGATACGATAATGCTAATCCTCCTGTAATAGAGGCAAACGGCTATGTCCCTCTTTTAGTTGTAGGAAAAACTTCTAATACCAACGGTATATCAAAAGTTAGATTGGAAGGTGTTTCTTTAGGAAACGATAAAGTTTCTGATACAGAAAATATTGCAGAGATAAAGTTAGAGAAAAATAAAGCATTTGATGTAACAAAGAATACAGGTAAAACAGAAGTTTTTCCTGGAGAGAAGATAGACTTTACAATTCTTGCAGAGAACAATGGAACAGAAGTTGAAAAAGGGGTAAACATAGATACAGATATTGACAATGATGGTTCTCCTGAAACACTAAAGGGAGTTCTTATAGAAGACAAGATTTCTAAGTATTTATCTTTTATATCAGCTTCAAAAGCACCTGTTAACAGTAAAGTTTTATATAAAGGAGATAATGACTCATATTGGAAAGATGATATAACAAAGATAACAGGCCCTCTTAGATATATAGGTTTATTTATAAACTCTTTAGATCCTGACCAGCAGGCAAAACTAGATTTAATATTTAAGGTTCATGAAGATACACCTGCAGAAAATATTGATAATATTGCTGTGTTAAAAACATCTGTAGGAGATATTAACTCAAATATAGTGACAGTGAAAATAAAAGAAAAACTTGCTATATCAATAGACGATACAGATGATAATGACTCTTTTACTGGAAGTAACAGATATACAGACAGTGATGACAGTATGATTATCTATAGCATGTCCTCAGGGAAAGGTTTGTATGTTGATTTTATAAATGAGGCTTGGAATTTAGGAAATAAAGAACAGGTAATAAATATTACCTGGGACAAGGGAAGCTCAAAGAATATAGACCCTAATATTATGCATGTTACTTTCCTTGATATAAATGGAAATCCTTTAACAGATACAAATAACGATGATTATATAGATGTGGGAATAGTTAAGCCAGGAGAAAGGGTTAAGTTTATTACAAGGGTTTATGTTGAAGAAAGAAGCTTTAAAGATGTTGTTATAGCCGTAAAAGGTTTCACAGAAAATGTAACTGATTTTACATTTGATATTATAAAAGACATTCAGCCAGCTACAGCAAAAGTAAAGGTTCTTACAACAATTCAAACAAAGCTAGGCTTCGAACCTTTAAGAAAGCATCGTGTTGCTGTTTTTGAGTTTGATAATGATGGAAAACTTTTAAGTAAAAAACCTGCTATCTTATGGACAGATGAGAATGGTTATATTCTCTATGATAATGAAGGAAACATAAAAACCCTTTATGATGTTTTAGAAGATAATAAAAAATACAGAATTACAGTTTATGGAAAATATAAAGATAGAGAATACACACTCTCTCCTTATATAGAAAAAAGATTCTTTGATGCTGTAGAAAATACTGGAGAGGAAAAATGCTGGAACAGAACTGGTTTAGAAATCCCCTGTGATGATAAGAGAAAAGATATTGTCAGGATAAAAGTTCTCTCTGATGGTACTAAAGAGCTACAGTTTCCCCTTGATCCAGCAGGTTATGTTTACGATTCCTTAACAAATGAAAGAATAGAAAATGCTTGTGTTTATTTCTTTAGATGTAGTGATGAAACATGCAACACATATATTCTTGTAGACAATGATCTTTTAGACCTACATACAAATCCTGTAACAGGATATCAAACAAATCCACAGTTAACATCAAAAAGCTATACATTAGACAACGATGCAATATTTGAATTTGTATTTAGAAACTTTGTTCCAGCATTAAGAGGATGGTATTTCTTAGAAGTTGATTTTAACTGTATAGGATCAAATCCAGCATTAAAAGATAAATATACACCTATAAAACTTCAAAAAGATAAAATATGGGACCCTTATAATTATAAACCTTATCGTGGAGAAAAATTCTATATAGATGAGACCTTCCCACAGTCCATTCCTGTTATTATACCTCTTGGAAGACCTGCTAATGGCAAGTTAATTGTTGAAAAATCTGTATATCCTTCAATTGCATCAATAGGAGACTTTGTTAAGTGGAAGATCACTGTTAAAAATAAAGGTACATCTCCTGTTTTTGATATAGATACTACTGATTACTTACCAAGAGGTTTTAGATACAGAAATAACACAACAAAGATAGAGGGTAATTCCAGTTCAGATCCTCTAGTTTCTTCCAATGGAAGACGTTTAACATGGACTATAGGGAATCTAAATCCAGGAGAAAGTAAAACCATAGAGTTTTACACATCTATTATAACTTCTGTGCAAGAGGGAAGATTAAAAAATATAGCGTATGCAGAAGGTTGGAGTGATAATCTTCATACGTCAAAGATAAGATCCAATGAAGGATTTGCTTATATAAAAATAACTAAAGGTATATTTACAGATAAAGGCTACATCTTTGGAAAAGTTTTCATAGATCAGAATAAAAATGGGATACACGATGAAAATGAACCTGTGATAAAGGGAGCAAAAATATATCTAGATAATGGTAGATATGCAGTAACAGATATAGAAGGTAAGTATCACTTTGATAATCTAAACCCAAGAACATATGTGGTTAAGATAGATAAAGCTTCTATACCAAAAGGAGCAAAACTTCTTATAACAGGAAATAGAAATGCAGGAGATCCTTCAAGTGTTTTTGCAGATGTATATCCTGGGGAGATGCATAAAGTAAACTTTGCACTAGCACCGTTTAAACCGGAGATGGAAATATTCCAAACAGTGAAAAAAATCAAAGGAAAAATAAAGATTGAGAGAGGAATTGAAGATATACTTGTAGATCCTATAGATGAAAAAATAAGAATAAAGAATTTTGTTTTTATAAAGAACAATACAGATAAACCTATCTATGAAGTTGCCTATATAGAAACATCCTCTGCAATACCTCTTAAAGGAACATCTTACATAAATAGTTCTCCTTTTAAAGATCCACAGATAAAAGGAAATACATTTAGATGGAATATTCCTCTTATTCTTCCTAAAGAAAAAGTAAAGATAACATGGCTAAGTGCTTATAAAGGGGAAAAATTAGAGCCAAAAGCAAAAATAAGCCTTAAGCTGAATCCTTCAGATAAGGATGTATTTATACCTGTTAATATTCCTGTTGAGTTTAAACCTATAAGTAGCGGAACCTATAACGTTACAGTTTACTTTGACTTTGGAAGTTCTCAGCTTACAGATGAGGCAAAAAGATCTTTAATGAAAGTAGTAAACTTTCTAAAAAAACACAAGTTTACACATGTTTATATAAATATAAAAGGACATACAGATGCTGTTAGAGTTGTAAATCCAAAGATAAAAACAAATACAAATCTATCATTGCTTAGGGCAGAGGCTGTGAAAGCTTTTCTAAAAAAACATTTAGTAGATTTAAAAAGGGTTGAGATAAGATGAAAAAAGTAGGATTAACATTTTTAGGAACTTCTTTAGCATTTGCTAATGCCTTTGGAGAGGGCTTACAGAAGGTATACTCTATACAGATAGGAGCATACAGTAAGAAAGAAAATGCAGAAAGGGCGCTAAAATCACTCCCCAAAGAGCTAAAAAAAGAAGCTTTCATATATGTTAATGAGGAAGGTTTCTACACGGTAAGAATTGGAAAGGCAAAGAGCTATAAGGACATATTAAGAGAAAAGAAACTTTTAAAAAGATACAAAATAAAAGGTTTTATATCAAAAACTCTTATAGCAAATGAGAGGAAAAAACAGGTAGCTAATAAACCAAAATCAGAGAAAAAAACTAAAGGTACAGAGATAGCAACTCCTTCAAAATTTTACTCAATCCAGTTGGGAGCTTTTAGCACAGAGTATAACGCTTTAAAGTTTATTAAAAGACTGCCAGAAGAGTTAAGAAATTTAGCGTTTGTATATAAAAATAGAAAAGGTTTTTATACAGTAAGAGTTGGAAAGGTTGGAAATACAAATCTTTTAAAACCATTAAAAGCTTTACTGAAAAAGTATAGATTAAAAGGTTTTGTTGTAAAAACAGAAGTAAAGCAAAGATATAAACCAGAAAAAGAAGAAGCTATAATTCAGGTAAAAAAAACAGTAAAAGGAAAAGAAATTGCTATTACTAATGCAGATAAAATTGTTTCTCAAAAAAAGAGAATCAAACCAAAAAAACCAACAAATGTCTATTCAATCTTAGTAGCTATAACAACAAATAAAGATATAGCAAAGGAAATAGCTAATGAATATAGGCAGAAGTTTTCTCTAAAAACATTTATAAAAGAAAAATATGTAGGATTAGGCAAAAAAGAATACTATGTTTATCTTGGCGAATTTACTTCTGAGAAAGAAGCAAGAAAATTTATGGAAAGAAACCTGAAGGGTCATTATCCCATTGAGATTATTGAAACACATGTAGAAAAAGAGGATATTCTATATAAAGAGGCTGAAAAACCTCTTCTAAAAAAACAAAACGAACTAGATAAAAGCAAATATACCTCTAATGAAGAACTAAAAGCTATATACTCTATCCTTGTATTGAAAACAAAGGATAAAAAAGATGCAGAAACATTAAAAACATCTCTAGAAGCAAAGTTTCCAGATAAAAAGGTTTATATAAAAGAAAAGATACTAGAGTTCAAAGAAAAAGAATACTACGTTTACCTTGGTGAGTTTTTATCTCCAGAAGAAGCAAAAAGGTTTGCCCACAGATTTGGTATAAAAACAGAAAGTATAGATGTAATAGAGTATGTAGATATAGAGAAAGATAAAATCAATGGTAAAGAAACAGTAATAAAAGAAGAGGCAAAGGATACATTAGAACCTGTAGTTGAGAATAGAATATCTCCAGAAGGAACACCTGAAAACAGGAGAGCTGAGATAACTGTAATTCCTTTTAGTACATCCGCTAAAGAGATTGATTTATCTAATTACATAGATAAAGGTATATATATCCTTAATATATGGTTTCCCAAAATTCATTACCTTGAAAAGATCAAAGATGTAGCTCTTATATTCAAACCTCCGAAAGGTTTTAGTTATGTGTTAAATAGTGCAGTATTAAATGATAAACATGTGTATCCAAGGAAAGTAGGAAATTATTACATTGTAAAAATTCCTGAGATAAAAGGATCACAGGAGATAGACTTTAAACTTCAGTTTCTTGTAAAAAACAAAATAAAACTTGAAAATATGCCTGTCTTTCTCATAGCAAAGGATCAGGCAGGACATCCTATAAAGATATATGGATTTGATAAGTTTAAAGAAGAAGCTAAAGAAGTTTTAAATATATATGAAAATAAAAATATTATACATCCAGCAACTGTAAAGAAGACTGTAACAACAGGTATTATCTATCCTGAAAAAGACACTATTCAAGTTAAAGAAACAACAGATATAGTTGTAGAAGTTCCTAAAGATGCTAGATATTTTCTCTATGTAAACGGAAAAAGAGTAACAAAGTCGCATATTGGGGAAGAGGTAACAAAAGGAAATGTAAAAACAATAAAGTATGTAGGAATAAAACTTGAAAAAGGTGAAAATGAAGTATTACTGAAGATAGACGGAAAAGAATACAAAAGAAAGATAACAGTATCTGACATAGTATCAAAGATAAGGGTAAATGTATACCCTGAAAAACCACAGGCAGATGGAAAAACACCAGTTTATGTAAGTATTGAACTTCTAGATAAGGACGGCGTTCCTATAAAAGATACAACATTTGTTGAAGTGTATGTTGATAAAGGTGATATATGGGATGAATCAACAGGAGAGTGGATAAAAGTAGGAAGTGAGCCTTTAAAAGTTAAGGCTTATAACGGAAAAGCTGTAGTAAAACTTTCTCCAGCTTCATCAACAGAAGAGAGAAGACTCAAGATTTTTTATGGAGAGATAGAGAAGGAATATACAGTCAGATTTTATCCAGAAAAAAGACCGTGGATTGTTGTTGGTAATCTTGAAGGAGGTGTAGGAATTGGAGATACAAAAAACAATCCTCAGCAGACAAAAATGCCTTTTAAACATAAAGATGGAACAAGATTAGAAGGGAAAGGTTCTGTATTTGCAAAAGGAAGTGTGAAAAACTATACAGTGACATTAAGATACCAGACAGAAAAACCTGATAATGTTCTTATGAACCAGAATATACCTTCAACAGAAGAAAATCAGTATTACCCTGTTTATGGAGATGATACAGAGCAGTACTTTGAGGCAAGAAGTAAAAACAGGCTTTTCCTTAAGGTAGAGAAAGACCTTTCATATCTAATGTTTGGAGATTACACAACAAACATAGGTTCTGACCTTGAGTTTAATAGATATAACAGAACATTCAATGGATTAGACCTTAATCTCCAAAAAGATAAGGATTACAGAATTCAGAGTTTTATAACAAAGAATGGACAGGAGCAGTTAAAAGAAGAATTCCAGGGAAAAGGAATATCTGGACCTTACTTCTTTAAAAATCCTGTCAGACCATACTCAGAAAGGGTATGGATAGAAACAAGAGACAGATACAATCCAAATATCATAATAAAAAGAGAAGAACTTCACAGATTTACTGACTACACAATAAATTATGAAGAAGGCTTTATCATCTTCCACGAGCCTATAAAACAGTACGATGACAACTTTAATCCAAACTATATCGTTACGGTATATGAAACAGATGATCTTCAGGAAGAAAAATACACATATGGATTAAGAGGTGAAAAAAGCTTCTTAAATGGAAATCTAAGATTTGGTCTAACAGGAATAAAAGAAGAACACGTTTTAACAGATAAAAAGCTTTACGGTGCAGATGTTTTATATGAAACAGATAAACTTAGACTTTTAGGGGAGATCTCAAGAACAGAAACAGATAATGATGGAGTAGCTGGGAAAGTAGAAGGTAGATATACCTTTAATCAGTACTTTTCTGTAGGTGGTTACTACAAAAGAGTACAGGAAGGATATCAGAACTTGTCTGCTGTAACTGCAGATCAGGGATATGAAACATACGGAGCAAACATTACAGCAACAACAAAAGATGGAAAAACAAGAGTAACAGCTGAAGGAGTTGTAGAAAATAGGGATATAGACAGAAAAACTGGAAGCTTAATGTTAGACCATAAGGTAAATAATAAGCTTTCTTTTACTCTTGGTGGAAGAATTCATAAAGAAACCAATACATTAGGAACAGATACAAGAGCATTAGCTATAGCAGGACTAACATACAAGCCAACAGAAAAACTTTCTATATCTCTAAGAAGAGAACAGGCTATAAAAAAAGACATAGCAAGTGCCTATTATCCAACAAGAACAATAGGTAGGGTAGACTACAGATTTTCAAACTGGTTCAGTTCTTACCTGCAGTCTGAGTATCAGGAAAGAGCTGACAAAGATGTTTCTCTAACAACATTAGGACTTGAAGGAAGACTAAAAGAAAATACAACAGCCTTCTCAAAATATACCATAGACGACGGAGCAAGTGGATGGAGAACCCAGTCCCACATAGGTTTAAACCATCTATTTAAGATAACAAATAAGCTAACAGGAGATATATCTGTTGAGAATGTTAATACTTTCTCAGGTGATGACACTGGAGACTACACAGCTTTAGCAGTAAGAGGAGCTTACCTGCAAAACAAAAGGTACAAGCTTTCAGCAGGATATGAAATAAGATTTGGAGATTTTCAACCTAATCACCTTCTCACCCTTGGGGGTATAACAAAGGTAGGAAAAGCAGGAACTCTTCTATTGAGAGAGAGATACTTTAAAAATGAAAAACAGCAAAATGACTTACTACTTGGCTTTGCTTACAGACCTGTTGAAAGTGATGTATGGAACTCTCTGTTTAAGCTCAGATGGAAGTATGCAAAGGGAGAGCTTTACAATAACAAATACATAGGTTCTTTCCATCTTAACATTCAACCAAATAGAAAACTAAGAACAGCATGGCAGTACGCTTTCAAATATACTTCAGGAGGTTCAATAGGAAACTCTTTCATAGATCTTTATAGAGGAAGATTTTCTTACGATATAACAGACAGAATTGATATAGGTGCCCATGGTGGTATCCTCTGGGATCACAAGAATAAAAACTATTCTTATGCTTATGGTCCAGAAATTGGATACACACTATTTAGAAACTTCTGGATAAGCCTTGGATACAACGTTCAGGGCTTCCATGATGATGACTTTGAGGAAGCTAACTACTGGGCAAAAGGTGCTTATTTGAAGTTCAGATTAAAGTTTGACGAAGATTTATTCAAAAAAATTTTTAATGAAAAATAGAAACAGATGAGGACAGGTATGAAGATAACTTCACAAAAATCAAAGTTGGTAGCCTTTTTATTTATTCTTTTACCATTAATAAAAGCTAATGCTATAAATCTTGATTTTTCAGATAACACTCTTATTAGTTGTAATCATTCAGATAATGATGAAGGTAAATATTGTATTTACAATGTTGCAAGTGGAGTTTATGCGAAAGTAAAACTTGTAAAAGAGCTTAATGCAGATGTTACACATTTTGATGATAATAACTATGGAGAAGATAAAGCATTTCAGCCTATAGTAATTGGTATAAAAAACAAAGATTGGGGATACGGCGATTTTGAAATAACATTCTGGAAAGATTCTTCTGCAACACAACCACTTTACTTAGATTTAGTTCAGGCAACAGCTGTTGATGTGGATGGTGACGGTTCAGGAAGTGAGAAAGAAGGAGCAGGCTTTTTCAACTTTATATCTTATACTTTGGAATCAAATACAAACTTAGATTCTGTGAGACCTTTTAAGAAAAATAACCTTTATAGATTTTCCTCTTCTAACTATACAAATCAACCAGGAATCGATTATACAAAAACGGAGAATATGGTCTCTGTTCTGTACAAAAAAGTTCACCTAATCAAATACAGAGCTTATGTTTATAATAATCTTGATTCAGGAAACACAAGTGGAAGACTTTTCTCAATATATTTTGGAGATTCTTACAACGGAAATCCTTTTCCTAATTGGTCAAATCCTCAAACTACAAAAGTAGGGATTAGTATCTTAGGAAGAATAATCGAAGATATTAATGGAGACGGTCAGATTGATTCAACAGATGTGGGGATAAATAACATTACAGTAAAAGCTTATATGGATGATGGGGATTCAAATCCAGAAAATTCAGAAAGCTACAAGTATAAAATAACAACTGGGGAATATAATGGAAAAACAGGTTTTTACTCTTTTACAGTCCCTATTAACAAAACTTACTGGATAGCTGTAAACTCAAAAGATATTCCTGCTTCAGCAGGTCTAAACTCCAGCTTTTCAAGAGGAGATATATGGGCTGAACAGACATACGGTGGAAATTATGTATTATGTGATACAGATGCTAACTCCTCAACAGCTCCTGTTCAGCTTACTCAAGGAGGAGCATGTTTTGGTGGTAGAAATGGGGATAAATCTGACGGCTTTTACGATGATTCCCTCTCTAAAGCTGAGCATTTGGCAAAAATAGACGCAAATACATCAGATATAACAGATGTTGATTTTGGATTTTCCTTTAACGTTGTAACAAATATAAACGATCAGGATGACGAAGATATTGACGGAAATAATAGGACGTGTCAGGGATGTTTGAGACAGTTCATACAGAATGCTAATGCTATTTCAGGTCCAAATGCTATGAGATTTGTTCCTACTATTCCTATGAATGAATCAAACTGGTGGAAAATAATTTTAAATATCACAGCAGGAGCTTCTGCAGATTCAGATGATTATTCACTTCCACCTATAACAGATGATTTTACAATTATAGATGGAACAGCTTATGACTATCAGAATGGAACATCTGTTAGAGATACAAATGCAGGTACAAGCGGTCATAGTGGAGAAAAGGTAGGTGTTGGAGATGACGGTTTGGAAAATACAGGGGATGAAGCTAAACTTCCTAATTTCAATAAACCTGAACTAGAGATAGACATAGATGGTAGAGGTTTTGGTTTTACAATAAAAGCTAGCAATATAACCATTAGAAATATAGCTATTCAACATTCTGATGATGATAAACCAGATACAGCTCTTATAAGAGTTGAAAATGGAATAGGTAATCTTGTAGAAGGATGTTTTATAGGAACAAAGGCAGATGGAAGTGATCCAAATACAAATTCAAGACTTGGAATAAACACTTTCCATGGAACAACAACAGATATAAGAGATAACTATATAGCCTATTTATCTGATACAGGAATTCAGATGGAAGGTGAAGGGGTTGTTGAATACAACGATATATATCGTATTGGCTATTCAAATGAATGTGGCGATGGTATATCCACTGAATTTATTTCAAACCATCCTACAGGAACAAGGGATAAGTCTAAATTAGTGTTTAGATACAACAGAATAGAAAAAACAGCAGCATACGGTATAGATACTTGGAAATATCCAGGAGCAATGACATCTTCAAATAATACTATTTTAAATACAGGGCAGGGAAATAAAGATGGAAATCTATGTGGAAATTCCTCTACAGGTTTTGAGCAGGGAGGAATAAGAGTATTTGGAATAGGAAATGAAATAAAAGAAAATCTTATACATGATGTTCCTGGAAATGGGATAGTGCTTGCATCAATTGGTAATTCAACGAAACAAAATCTTATATCGAAAAATGTTTTCTATAATACAGGAGGTATATCTATAGATATAGATCTAACTCATACCGGTTCTACAGACAATCCAAATGGAGATGGTGTTACTCCAAATAACGGAGTAATAGATGATAACAAGATTAATATAGAATTAGACTATCCTGTAATAACTTTAGCAGAAGTATCAGATGGGACCTTACACATAACTGGGTATATAGGTACATCTTCTCAAAAGATAACAGGAGATCACAAGATTGAGATATATAAATCAGATGACGACGGCAATAATAACGGAGAAATAGAACAAGGAGATGGAAAATCTGTAGCTCATGGAGACGGTAAATATTATCTAGGACCATGTATAACAAAAAATGATGGAACATTTGACTGTTATGTATCTATCTCAAATGTTAATCTATCAAATGGAGATACAATTACAGCCACAGCAATTGATTCTAATAACAACACATCTGAATTTGGACCAAATACACGTGTTCAAATATCTTCAAATGCAAAAACAATTTCAGGACATATTTATGAAGATTTAAATGGTGATGGAGATCCATCAGATAAAAAAGCTCTTGAAAATGTAGTTGTTAAACTGTATGACTCTTCAGGAACTGAACTTGAAACGGCAGTTACAAATGCTAAGGGAGAATTCTCTTTTAGTGTTTCTGCAAATGGGGATTACTATATTGCTGTAGATTCAAAATCTATATTACCTTCAGCAGGATTTAACAGTGGGTACAATCAATCTGATGTTTGGGCAGAACAAACATATGGTCCAGCAGGTTCTTACTGTGATAAAGATGCTAATTCTTCAACTGATCCTTTAGAACTTTCTAAAGCAGATGTTTGTTTTGGAGGCAAAAATGGAAATAAATCAGATGGTCTAAATGATGGAAATGGAAATTATGATTTTACAAAAGCTGAGCATGTTGCAAAGGTTACAGTTTCAGACAGTGATGTTTCAGGTTTAGATTTTGGATTTTCTTTTAACGTTGTAACAAATGTGAATGATACTGATGAAGATCCTAACAACAGCAGAACCTGCCAAGGATGTTTTAGACAGTTTATACAAAATGCCAACGCTATTTCTGGCCAAAACACTTTAAGGTTTGTTCCTACTGTTCAGGCTAACAAAACTAATTACTGGAGTATAACAACTGATAGAAGAATGTCAGATTCAGACCCTTACTCAACAGATAATACAGAACCTATTTTTAGAATAGAAGATAAAGATACTACTATAGATGGAACAGCTTACTCTTATAAAGATGGAACTACTATAGTTGACAAAAACTCAGGAACTATAGCTGGAAAAACGGTAGGGTATCTTAATACCTGCTCTATAGACGCTTTTTCAAAACCTGAGCTAGAAATATTTACAAATGCAAGATACATAGATGATAACAACGAAAGTGCAGCATGGGATCCATACAATAATGGTGCTTCTGCATCAATATTCTATGTAAAAGGATCAAACTTTAAACTAAAAAACATCTCTGCCTACGGTGGACATTATGTTGTTTTTGTTGATGAAGCAAATAATCCAAAAATCAAAGATAACTTTCTAGGTATTCCAGCTTCAGGTCTTAAAGATCCAGGTGAAGGAAAACGTTCAAACAGAGGTGTAGCTGTTACTAGAGAAAATCCAGATAATACAATAGGATTAGTAGAACATAACCTTATTGGTTATACGCGCCTCCATGGAATTTTTACCTACAAGTTTGATGGTCAAAACAATTTCATAATAAGAGACAATATTGTTTCCAATTCAAGCCGCGGCTGGAACCATGAAAATGGTATAGGTCTTGAAGAAGGGACACAGAGAATAAAAGTTACCTGTAACTATGTGGACAGTTCCTGCGGTGTAGGTATAGAAACATGGAAATCTAATGGAGAACATACAATAGAAAGTAATACTGTTGAAAGTAACGGTCTTGAATGTGCAGAAAATACAGGTGGAGAAGAGAAAATAGGTATAAGAATAACATCTAGTGACAATATTATCAGGTACAACAAAATTATTAACAATAAAGGTCCCGGTCTAATGGTCGCTTACGACAGGGATAGAGGATTTAATCCTGAAAGAAACCTAATCTCCCAAAACTCCTTTGAAAATAATGAAAAAGTAGGAATAGATCTACTGAAAAATGGTGAAGATATTCATGGAATTTATCCTTCAGGAGAATCTGGAGTTACACCAAACAACGGACAAAAAGATACAGATATAGGAAACAAAGGTTTAGACTATCCTGTCTTAACATTGGCCTCTCTTTCTGAAGGAAAACTTCATTTAGAAGGTTACATAGGAAAAAAAGATAACAAACTGAAACCTTTATCAGGTAAAACATGGATTGTAGAGATATATAAAGCTAAAGACGATGGTAATAATAATGGAGAAATAGAAGAAGGGGACGGAAAATCTGTAGCTCATGGAGAAGGTTATGAATATTTAGGTTCTATAACCCTTTCAGATACAGATTTTAATAGTAAAAATAATTTTTCAAAAGATCTAGCAGTTAGTGGTTTAAGCGTTGGAGATAAGATTACAGCTATAACTATAGATGAGAGTAATAACACTTCCGAATTTGGTGGAAATACAAAAGTTGTTAGCAACGTTATTTACGGATATATCTATCACGATGGATATAATCCTGAAAATCAATCTTTTATAAGACCTAATGGAAACAAAGACAGTTATGAAGAGTGGAAGGATAAAAATACTGCCCCAACAGTTTATATAAAACTGTGTGATAAAAATGGAAATGTTGTTGATGTTAAAGAAATTTCCGATGGAGATGGATTTTATAAATTTGAAAATGTTCAAAATGGAGTTTATATCTTAGTAGAAGATACAGATAACAATACAAATAACTGTTCTCCTTCTGATCCTTCACAGTGGATTTCAACGACACCAAACAGTATAAACGTTACTATAAACAATAGATCAATTAATGTTAACTTTGGAGATTTTCATGGTTCAAAAATTACAGGATATGTATTTGATGATAAAGGGGATGGAACAACTAACTCCTCTTATGCAAATAACGGACTATTTAACTCATCTGTTGAAAAAGGAATAAAAGGCGTTGAAGTTAAGGTATGTCAATCAAAAGACTGTTCTTCTTTTATAGATAAAACAGAAACTAATAAAGATGGAGAATATACTCTTTACATACCTTATGATAGTAATTATGAAGGAAAAACTTTTTATGTTGTTGAAAAAGATAATATATCTTTCATATCAACAGGAAATACAAAAGATAATATTTCATCTTATAAAAATCCAAATAATTCAACAGTAGAAGAGAGGAATATTATTGATTTTGTTAATAATGCTGGAAATACTTACAACAACTACAATTTTGGAGATGTAAAAAAGGTAAATATACAGCCTGAGCATTCATATACAGTTCCTTCTGGTAGCAGCCTTACAATAAAACATACAGTAACAATAAATTCACCAGGAAAAATTTCTGTATCTCTAATTAGTGAAAAAAATCTTGTATATCTTGTTTATGATGATCCTAACTGTGATGGAAAAGCAGATGGAAATCCTATAAATCCTGTAGATAGCCTATACTCACTAAACAGCGGCAATTCAATTTCTGCTGATACAAACTACTGCCTTATACTTAAAACGGTAATACCAACTGATATACAGGATGGCTCAGTAGACAAGTTAAAGATAACGGTGTTTGAAAACTGGATAAACACAGAACAGGAAATAGATGATAATGACTTAGTAACAGATACTATAACCATCGCAAGTCAAGAGAACGGTCTTATTTATTTAGAAAAAGTTGTTAAAAATGTTTCTCAAAATGGTAATTACTCAAAAAGAAATCAGGCTAAACCTTGCGATGTATTAGAATACAAAATCTCCTTCAAAAATATAGGTTCTAGAAAGGTAAAAGAACTTGTTATTAGTGATAACATACCAATAACAACAGAATTTAAATATGCTTCATACAATGGAAAAGATGTAAAAGTTGTATTTGGTAATGATAAGTACACAGGTAACACTTCAGATAATCCAGATATAGATGGTATAACTCTTGAAAATGATGCATTGAAGGTAAATGTGAATAAAGTAATCGGGAAAGAATTTATAGAACCAGGGGAAGAAGGATATATTCTTTATCAGGTAAAAATAAAAGGAAACAACTGTGAATAGCAAAGAGAAGGGTTATACTTCCAAGCTTAGAGGTATAACCCTTTATTTAAAATAGTCTTAAACTTGTTAAGCAGGTTAAAATTCAAATTTAAAATATATTCCCATACTTTCACTGCTGCTATCTGATAGGAAGTTTATTTTCTAGACTTACGGCTAATTTTTTTTATTATTTTGTTTTTCTTCTCTGCATATCCCGTTAAATTTTCGTTATTACCCTTTTAGGACTATCAGTGTTAATGGTTTTAGATGATCTCAAAAACTCAAAGAAATAGAAAAACTAAAATATTGTGAACAAAATTCCAATTCCTCATAAACACGATAAAAACCTTTGAAACAAGGGACTTATTCAGTTTTAAAGAAATCATTTATTTATCTTATTGAGAATAAATGTATAGAAAAAAACCTGTTAAGCTAGGTTAATTTTCAGTTAATCTCTATCTCGTTTAAAAAAACTCTAAAAATCAACAAAGCATTGATACTCTAAGTGAATAACGCTTTTCTGCCCTATTGTGTTTCTTAGAAAATACATTTCCAAAGATCTTAAGCTATAATTGAGATTACAATCAAGAATTTCAGTGCAAATCTTATTAGCCTTCTTCAGCTTTTTTACCTGATTTTCAAAGTTCCTTTGAGTTTATAATAAACGTTACAGGTCCATCATTTTCTATAAACACCTTCATATGTGCAGCAAAAACACCAGTTTCAACAGAAACATACTCTCTAAGCTCTTTTACAAATTCTTCATACAGCTTTTTTGCCTTTTCAGGCTCTTCTGCATTATCAAAAGAAGGTCTTCTTCCTTTTTTTACATTACCAGCTAAAGTAAACTGGGATATAACAAGAGCTTCTCCTTTTATATCTACAAGAGATAAATTCATCTTTCCATTTTCATCTTCAAAAATTCTTAAAAAGGGTATTTTCTTTATAAGTTTTTGAATATCTTCTTGTGTATCTCCTTTTTCCACTCCAAGAAGAATATTTATCCCTTTTCCTATTTTTCCTACAATCTTTCCATCAACCTCAACCCACGATTTATTTACTCTCTGTAAAACTGCTATCATTTTTACCTCATAAGTTTTACTTTTAACAAAATATTTTACACATTTGTTTTTTTATGGAGGAATATTTATGGCTTACATATTTGCACTTTTTTTAATGTTGTTCTCTTTTTCCAAAGCTGGAGAAATCTTTGTAGCTCAGTGGAACAAACCGGTAACCCCTGTAATGGCAGACTTTGTAAAAAGAATTGTAAAAGAAGCTGAAGAAAAAAGAGCCTCAGCTATTATTCTTGAACTTGATACCCCAGGGGGACTTGAAAGTGCTATGAGAGATGTAATAAAGAGTATGATGAATACATACATCCCCTTTATTGTTTACGTGTATCCCCCAGGAGCAAGAGCAGCCTCTGCAGGTGCAATAATAACCATCTCTGCTGATATTGCTGCAATGGCTCCATCAACAAACATAGGATCAGCATCACCTGTAAGCATGACAGGAAAAGATATAGATGAAACTATGAAAAAAAAGATTATAAACGATATGTTAGCTTTTGTTAGGGCAATAGCAAAGGAAAAAGGGAGAAATGTAAAAGTTATTGAAGAGATGATAACAAAAGCTATTAATCTTTCAGCGGAAGAGGCGCTAAAGAAAAAGGTTATTGATGTAATAGCTATAGATATTCCTGATCTTATTCAAAAAATAGATGGTAAGACTATAAAAAAGATTGGAATTAACATAAAGCTTCATTTAAAAGGTCAACCTATTATTCATAAGGAACTTTCTTTTAAAGAAACTCTACTTACAATTCTTACAAATCCAACTGTTGCCTACTTACTTTTAATGATTGGTTTTTACGGAATATTTTTTGAGCTTTATCACCCAGGGAGTATAATACCTGGAACAGTTGGAGCTATATCTTTACTTTTAGCCCTATATGCTCTAAATGTTATATCAGCTAACTGGCTAGGCGTTTTACTTATTGTTCTTGGAATAATGTTATTTGCTTTAGAGATTATAACTCCAACATTTGGAGGACTTGCTTTAGGGGGAGTTATAGCCCTTGTTTTAGGCTCAATAATCCTTATTAGTCCTAATTCTCCTTATGGAGATATATCTCTACAGTTAATTATCCCTATTGCTCTTTTTAGTGCAGCTTTCTTTTTAACAATTGCCTATCTAGGAGTAAAGGCACAGCTAAAAAAACCTATAACAGGTATAGAAGGAATGATTGGAGAACGCGGTATAGCAAAAACACATATAAACAAAAAAGGTGGAAAGGTTTTCATTCATGGAGAAATATGGGATGCATATTCAGATGAAGATATAAAAAAAGGAGAAGAAGTAGAAGTAGTTGATGTTGAAGGTCTAAAACTTAAGGTAAGAAAGGTTTGATATAATTTAATAAAATTTCAAATTAGAGAGGAGATTATGGAGTCAATAAAACTAAAGCTTATCTATCCAGAAGACAAGATAAAAGAACCTATCTTAAGCAGGGTTTGTAAGAATTTTGATGTCGAGATAAATATTAGAAAGGCAAATGTTACAGACAAAATAGGATGGCTTGAACTTGAGCTAACAGGAGATGAAAGACAGATAGAAGAGGCTATTAAGTATATGGAAGCACAGGGAATAAAAGTTTCTCCACTAGAAGGTCAGGTATTTATGGAGTAAGAGATTGAATAAAAAAGTAGCAGTAATAGATATAGGGACATACTCAACAAGACTTTTAATCTCAGCTATTCATATAAAAGATACGTTAGAAGAAACATTAAACAGCATAGAGGATATATTCTCTGTTGGAAGGATAACAGCTTTAGGCAGAGGTGTTAAAGAGACAAAATACCTTCAAAGAGAAGCTGTAGAGGAAACTCTTACAACATTGAAAGAGTATGTTCTAATAGCAAAGCAGTATAAAGTAGATAAGATACTGGGTTTTGCTACTCAGGCATGTAGAGAGGCTAAAAATGGTTCTGAGTTTCTTGAAAAAGTAAAGCAGCTTGGGATAGATGTAAAGCTTATAACAGGAGAAGAGGAGGCATATCTATCTTTTCTAGCAACAGCTTACAGCATAAAACCAGAAAAAGATTTTGTAATGATTGATCAGGGTGGGGGAAGCACAGAGTTTGCTTACGGTTATAAAGAGAAGGACTATAAACTAAAAGAGAGCGTTTCTTTCCCTTTTGGGATTGTAAGTTTGACAGAGAGATTTATAAAATCAGACCCACCAATGAAAGAAGAGTTAAATAGCATGTCTGATTTTATAAGAGACCATCTTCAAAAGATAAAGCACTTTAAAAGTGCACAGATCTTTATTGGACTTGGTGGAACAATAACAACTCTTGTTGCCCTTGAGAAGCATATATACCCATACTCTTCAGAGAAGGTTCACGGTCAAAAATTAACAAAGGAAAGTATAGATAAATGGCTAAAAATACTCTCTTCTTTAACAGTTCAGGAAAGAAAAGCAATTCCTCAAATAGAAGACAAGAGGGCTGAGGCTATTATTTCAGGTATCGTTATCTTCAGCACAACCTTGGATTTCTTTAAAAAAGACTATCTAATAGTCAGTGATAAAGGTCTTAGACATGGAGCTGTAATAGAAGAGGCAAAAAAGATATACAAAGAGATAAAAGGTGGAGATTAAAAAATTAGGTGAGTTTGGTCTCATAGAAAGGTTAACTTCCCTTCTAAAGATAGAAGATAAAGATGTTGTTGTTGGATTTGGAGATGACTGTGCCTGTGTAAATATAGAAGGGAAACTTATTCTTTTTTCCTCAGATATTCAGATAGAAGAAGTTCATTTTATAAAAGAAAAAATATCCCCTGAGGATCTTGGATGGAAACTAATATCTGTAAATGTGAGTGATATTGTTGCCTGTGGGGGAAAAGCTAGATGGGGGCTTATATCTATTGCTGTTCCTGAGAACATAGAGCTGGAGTATATCCAACGTGTATATACAGGTATAAAAGATGCTTTGGATTTTTATAAATTTTCTATAATAGGTGGAAATACATCTAGATCAGATAAGATAGTTTTAGACTTTTTTATAACTGGAGAAACAAAACGTTTCATTTCTCGAAGTGGCGCAAAAGAAGGAGATTATATCTATGTATCAGGACATACAGGTCTTTCAAGGGCAGGTCTTGAGCTTCTTTTAATGGATAAAGAAAGATATGAAGAATGGGAAAAAAAAATAATATTCTTTCATACAAGACCTGTTGCAAGGATAGATTTTGTGGATACAGTTCAGAATGCTAATAGCTGCATAGATATAAGCGATGGACTTGTAGGGGATTTAGGGCATGTTGAGAAGCAGAGTAAAGTAAAAATAGTTTTAGAAAAAGAAAAACTTCCTGTCCATCCTTTACTTGAAAAATTTTGTAAAACATACAACAAAAACCCTTATGAGTATATCCTGTATGGAGGAGAAGATTACCAACTTGCATTCACAACACCAGAAAAACAGGATAAAGGATTTTTGATAGGATATGTTGAACGTGGAAAAGGGATTTTTTTAAAAGATAAAAACAAAATTTCAAAGCTTCAGGAAAGAGGATTTGAGCATATATAAGATTTCAAAATATTTTATTTTTCCAGCCAAATAAAGCAAGTATTTTTCCAAAATTAGTTTTTCTAGGCAGATATTGGCAATACCAATTTTTGTAAATGAATTATTTCTAGACAATCGACAAACTGTTTTTTAATAAATCGAAAAATAAACGTTTTCTCGCAAATTTTTCTTAATTAATGGCAGATATCATTTTCTAGAGCGGAGTTATTTCCAGGAGGTATAATCATGAAGTTCATTGTAAAAGTATATCGTCGCAATACCACTAAAAAGTGGTATATACCCAAAACTGATGTTAAACTGACTATTCCAATAAATCGCAAAAATAACATTTTCTCGTGAGCTTTACTTGATAAGGGCTAATACCACTTTCCAAAGCGGGTTAATTTTAGTTAATAACCCGTCTCTACGGAGGTAGGTTAGAAGCCTAGCAGTCGCAATACTCTAAAAAAAGGTAAATGCCTCAAACTACCGTTAAACCGTTTTTTCTGAAAACTGCAAAAACAAACTTTTTCTCAATTAGTTTACTTGAGTAAAGGCAGATAACATTTTCCGAAAGCGGGTTAGTTCTAGTGAGATCTCCACAGGGGATATAGAGGATTACTTATCCTGTCGCAATACCCTAAAAATGGTAAATGCCCTTGAATACCGTCAATTCGTTTTATTTTCCAGAAGCTGTAAATACAAACTTTTTCTCTCTAAATTGCTTGATTAAGGGCAGATACCATTTTCTGTAAGCGGGTTAGTTCTAGCGGCCACCCGACTGTTAAAATCCTGGGGCTGTGTCGCAATACCCTAAAGAGAGCGGGTTAGTTCTAGTCCTGCTAATACTTCTTAGCATCGGAGTTCCGATTTACAGTCGCAATACCCTAAAGAGAGCGGGTTAGTTCTAGAGCTAGTATTTATTAGTATTAGCGAGGATTTTAGTAATGCAAACTATTTGCAAAAACCGGCTTAATCTTACTCAAGCGCTTAAATATCAAGCGTTAGCTCATTTTCGATATGCAGGACAAGACATATCGCTTTGTTATATTTTTATAATTTAATTTTTCTTTGCTTTTCAATAGCTTATAAAAATCTTAGTTTAGTTTTATCAAATTTTTTGTCCAATTTTAAATATGATCTAGATCATATTTTTAGTTTCCCTATTCCTTTGCCAAGTTATAAAAAATTATAACAAAGTTTTATAAAAATAATAACTAAAGTTTTTCTTAGTGATACTCGGCTCTTTAAAGCTGATTATTAGTAAATATCTGTTAATTGATCTTTCTACAGGATTTAATAAAAAAAATCGACCTTTTATTATAAAGAAGCGAGAATTACCTAGTTATTTAAACTAAAAAATCTAGCTTTATGGTATATTATTCTTAATCTTCCTTAGCTTGCAGGAGAGTTTATGAAAGTAAAGTATGAATATCTTACTCAGGACATAATAGATAAGATAGAAGAGTATAAAAAAGAGTTCCCTTACTATCCACA
>JALVKE010000048.1 GCA_027028005.1 Persephonella sp.
GACAGCTACAAAAAAACAAAGCATTTGCTTTTGAGATTGTAGTAGATTGCACCCCCAGGAGCGATTGGTCGGAACAAGATTATATAACCTACTTAAAGGACGCTTACGAGTTTTTGAAAAAGAGATTTGAAGGACAGACAATCGCAAGCGCAGTTATACACAGAGATGAAAGTAAACCACATTTACACATAACCTTTTTATATTTTAATGAACTGGAGGGGAAATGGAATCAAAAAGATTTGATGAAACAAAAGAAAACTGACCTTAATAGGTTACTAGATGATTTTGAGAAGGCAGTGGGGCAAAAATATGGCTTTATAAGAGGCAAAGGTAAAGAATTAGATAAACCGCTTAAGAAAGCACTTGCTAAAGCTATTGAGGAAAGAACTATTATAGAAAAGAAACTTGGTTTTATTCCTATTCCTAAAAAGGAAAGAGTTATTAATCCAAATAAAGCAGTAAGACAAATTAAGAGGTTAAATAACAAAGTAAAAAAGCTCTTAAAAGAAGCAGAATATTATCAAGAGATAGAAAACAAGTATAAAGAGATTAAAAGAGAAAATCTTATGTTAAGTAGGGAGAAAGAGGAATTAGAGAAAAGATTAAAAGATTTAGAACAAAAAGCATTAAAGCTCCAGGAAGAGAATAAAGAATTAAGAAAAGAAAATAAGGAATTAAAAGAGAAAAATATTCTCCTAGTAAAGAGCTATAATAAAGCGTTGCAGATAGCTGCGAAAGAGAGACAATTAAGGTTAAGTAATCAAATAAATGAAAAGATGATAAATAAAAAGATTCTTAATAGGACAATAGAGAAGATAAAAGAGGATTATAATTTATCTATTTAATACTCCTGGGCGACATAGTCGCCAGTAAAAGCCGCAGGCGATAGCCTGTCGGCTTTTGGGGGGTGTGTAATATTGTGTAATACACAGCCCCCCCTACGCCCGCTTAAGGCGGGCTTACTCCCGGGCGGTATAACCGCCCGGTCGGGGGTGTGTATTATTAAATTTTATGTGTAATACTTTTACTCCTGGGGGGATATGTGTAATATTCTTACTCCTGATGTGTAATATTTTTACTCCTGGAAGGAGTAAGGAGAAATTTTTTTATTTTTTAAACTTTCTTTTATCTAAAAACTTCCTTTCCTTTTCTCAGGAAGCGTATATATATAAGAGAATATAGAAGGAATTTTTTTGTTTAAGTTGTTTGTATTGCCGTTCTAGACGAGTTTTTTGTTAATTTTTTGTTTTTAATTTGTAGTAATTTTTTGTTATGTTTGTAGTAAAATTTTGTTATGTTTGTAGTAATTTGGATTATTACAAGAATTTTATTATAATTATTGATACATAAAATAGTGAAAGGAGTAACACTATGAAAAATGTAAAAGTTGAATTACAAGATGAAGTAGTTTTAAAGAAAGCAAATACGAATGAAGTTATAGAAGCATTGATGGTTCGCAAGAAAGTAAAGAAGGATTTTTTCTATAAAGTTTGGTTAGCAGATTTGATGCAAATACTGGATTTATTAGGGAATAAGAAAATGTTAGTATTAGAGTATTTGTTTGCAAGGATGGATAATGAAAATAGGGTAATTGCTACTCATCGTAAAATAGCAAGTGATTTGGGAATTAGTGTTAAAACAGTAAGTGATACATTAAGTATGTTGCAAAAAGAAAATGTTTTGAAAAGAATTCAAAACGGGGTATATCAACTGAATCCGAGGGTAATATTCTTTGGAGATTCTAAGAAACAAGATTATTTATTAATAGAATATCAAAAGGAGGACTAAAATAATGTTTAATTATTCTAAATTAGCAGAGAGATTAGCAAAAAAGTATTTAAAAACAGAGAAAGGGAGAGAGAGATTAGAAAATGATTTGAAAGAAATATACAATCATCAATGTTTTGAG